>CAYVSQ010000404.1:0-14304 GCA_964453815.1 uncultured Acidobacteriaceae bacterium
TGCTCCGCGTAGCTCTGGAGCGTGCCATAAACCTTCTCGGCAAGCTGCTGGTAGGTCTGCTGCATCTCCTGCTGGAAGTCGTTGGAGGCATCCTCGCCGGAGCGCTGTAAAACCTTCTTCTTGTCGTCGATGGTCTTCAGACGGCTCGCGCGCTCGGTATCGCTCAACTTATCGCCCGCGGTCTGGAGCTGCTTCTCGAGAGTATCGATTTCGTCGCTTTGGGCCTTGAGCTGGGCGCGCTTGGGATCAAACTTCTTCTGCAGTTCGCTGAAGTTGCGCTGCCCTTCGTTCGTCTGGCCGACCGCGCCCTGGAAGTTAATGACGGCGACCTTGGTGACGCCTACGGATGTCGCGCTGGGCGCGCCGTCGGTGGCAGCCTGGGCGATGGCGCTCGCGCCAAGCCCCGACGCAAGCAAGCAAACGAGTGGCAACGAACTTAACATGCTACGTTTCATGGAAATCAAAAACTCCTCCAGTTTGTTGAGATCGCCCGCACAAGCGGAAGCGAACTTCGCTTCCTGATCTACCTGCTGCGCTGTTCGTTGCGGCAGATTCCAGGCCCGAACGGGGTGGAATGCGAAGACGAGAGACGATCAGAAGACATATTCAGGAACTGAGCCAAATTATATAGGTTGAGGGCCCCGGACGGTCAAACAGACCGTTAAATCATCGAGGGCGGCAACTGGATCGATTTCCGCCCCCAATGCTGCTTTGACGCATGCCGCGTCAGAAGGTAGTGCTGACCGAGAGCCGGAATGTCTTGCGCGGCTCGCGAAGCTGGTAAAGCGGCCCATACGCCTGGAGTGCCTGCGCATAGGTATAGTCGCCCGCGCCTCCGGCGGGGAACATGCTGCGCGTGATCAGGTTCTCAGTAAAGAAGTTCTCCTCCAGCCGCAAGGGATTGTAGGCGTAATAGATACGGAAGGGCGCGTTGATGATCGGCATCATCACGTCGAGTTCGGCTCCCGTGGACATGCGCGGGACGTAATTGGTGCCATTGATGGTATGAATCAGGTTGCCGAAATTGATCTGTACCCCGCCCTGGCATGAGCCGTTGACGTAGTTCGGGCAACCGTACAGGGGCGAATTCAGGAGCGCGGCACCCCCCGGACTCTGGCGCAACTGCTGCTTGTCGATCGCCATATTCATGCCGAAATCGCTGAAGAACGCAAAGCTGACCGTACGAGCGTAGATGGGAATACGGTACTCGACGTTCCCCGTGAAGTTGGTGTCGCCGCCAATCGACGCAATACCAAAGACCGGGATGGGTACCTGAATTGGGCCGAGGGTAGGATTGGTGGGATCTCGAGGCACGGTGCTGCCATCGGGATTCGTAAGGTTGAAAAGCACGCGCGTCGGAACAAATCCGTAGGGAGTGACCGAGCGAACGTCGAAACCGCGCAGATCGGCCTCGCCGCCCGCGTAGAAGCGTTGGAACGGGGGAGCAACATCGCCGCTGATGCCGCGAATGTACGCCCCCTGCAGGCGGTAGCCAAATACGTTGCGTCCGTCCGATCTGAACTTGAGACCATGGATGGGATGGAAACTGCGATATTCAACGATGGGGCTGACATAGCGCACGTTGCCCCAGATGCCCGCGAGCTGCAGCGCGGCCGAGAACTCGGACCCCCGATGCGGCTGGTATGCGGCGTCCAGCTTGTTCATCGAAAAGCTGAACGAAACCTGACTGTTGATAATGCCTTCGAGCGCGTTCTGCCCCTGAATGCCGCTGCGGAAGGCCAGCGTCTGGAAGAAGTTGCTCGACGCCTGGCTATACGCCGTAATGTTGGAGCGATCCAGGCTGTAGGTCATGCCAACGCTCTTGAAACTGCGATGAATTGGATACCTGATCGAGACGTTAAATCCGTTCGATGCCTGGTTGTACTTCTGCAAAAGCGAGTTTGTGGCGTTGGTGAGGTTCTCCGGATTGCCGCCTTCGAGCTTGTAGTTCTTCTGCGCGTTGAAGTCGTACTTCTTGCTGAATATCTGGAATCCCAGGTTCAGCGGACGGTTTCGAACATACGGCATGTTGAAGCCGAACAGGAAGGTGCGTGATATGTCCCCGACATTGGCTTGCAGGCTCAGAGTTTCGCCCAGACCGAGGAAGTTGTTCGTCGAGTAGTTGAGGCCAATGAACGCTCCGCCCAGACCGCTTACACCGCCATTGAGACCGATAGAGTTCTTGCCCTTCTCCTTGACCTTCAGCAGCAGATCGACCGTACCGTTTTCCGCATCCTGGTGTGTCTCGGAATCTTGCTCGACGCGCAGCGGATCGAAGTAATCGAGCTGATTCAGGCGCAGCAGGCTCAACTCCCAAAGATGGCTGTTGTAAACGTCGCCTTCTGCGAGCAGCAGCTCGCGGCGGATGACGAAGTCGCGCGTAACGGTGTTGCCCTGGAACTCGATGCGGGAGACATGGAACGGCTTGCCCTCGTCGATGTCGATATTGAAAGAGACCGTCCTCTTGGTGTCATCGATGGTGGGATTGGGAATGCCCACGAAGTTGATGTAGCCAAGCTGGCCATAGGCCTTACGCAGATTCTCCATGCCCTTGCCGAAGGCCGTGGCGTTGAACCAGTCGCCATCCTTCATGGCGAACTGGCCGCGGAGCGCTTTCTCGTTGGTCACCGCTTTGTTGCCCGTGAAAGTGATCCCGCCCAGCCGGTACCGCTCGCCCTCGTCGATGGGCATCGTGATGTCGATACGCTTGCCCTTCTTGGGCCGGAATGTGAGTAAAGACAAACCGCCCTCGTTGCGCAGATGGGTCTGCGGATCGCCCACGCTGGCGCGGAAATATCCTTTATCGCGATATGCCTGGCGAACTCGTTCGGAGTCCTCCTCAAGCTTGCTCGCATCGTAGGTGCGGGGAAAGAGGTTCTCGAGGAAGATTGACTTGGGAATTCCGATGGGGCGCAGATTCTTCATCGACTCGCGTAACTCGCGTGAGTTGATATGGTCGTTCCCCGTGAATTGGATCTTGCCTACCTGGACCTTCGGCCCTTCCTTGATGTCGAAATTCACCTGCACCGAGGCCGGCGGAATCTTCTTGATATCGGCCTTGATGGTGGCGAACTGGTGGCCATGCTCGCCCAGCAGCTCCTTGAGCACAGCGATGGCGTGCGCCACTTCGGTCGGATCATATTTGCTCTCAACCGAGACATGGACCTTTTCCTTCTTGAAGCGGTCGAGCACATCCGACTGCGTAACGGTATTCAGCCCCTTGTAGTTGATCTCGCGGATTGTCGGCTTCTCCGTCACGTAGACGTTCAGAATGACGCCCTTAGGAGAATCTTCTTTCTCGATGCGCACGTTCTCGAAGTAGCCCGTGTTCCACAGAGAGTTGAAGTCGCGTTCCACGGTCAGCGGGTCGTAGGTATCGTTGATCCGACTGAACATGCGAGCCAGAACGGTTTCCTTGGGAATCTGCCGATTGCCAATGACGCGAATCTGGGTAACGATCTCCTGTTGTGACCATGCCGAGAATGCCAGCAGGCAGCAAAAGAGGGAGAAAAATTGCAGTGTGCGGCGAATGGTACGGCGCAAACTCTGGCTCACTTGGATTGGGGAGCTTGCGCCCCCGCGTTCGACGGGAAAAATATGCACACCCTCACTGCAAAAAATCAGGCCAATCTTGATTAAAACGCGATTATATGTGACGGAAGGGGCAGACCCCAACTCCGGAATTTGATTCGACGCCCGGTACGTCATCAGAGACAGGCCGCAGACCGCATCGAGTCGCGATCAGCTTTCCAACTCCGCGCGGATGAGAAACCCTTCACCGTCCCATCGGATCTCAAGGACATTTGGTTTGCAGCAGACCTGGCAATCTTCCACGTAGCATTGCCGGCCGCCACCTGATTCATCCACAACAGTTTCATTCCACTCTCCACAACCAGCACATTGGAAGCTCGCCACGAACGGCATGGCCACCTCTGTCGAAACGGCATATCAGGCTCTTCGCAGCCTGGCATGGCTTTTAGTCTAATGGAACCACAGGGAGTTTCGCTTCTCCAGCATGTTCAGTAGACGATTCAGGGTCCCGCTTGGGGAGCGGCTTTCCGTACCTCCACGAGCGTGGAGTAGAATGTCGGTCCCCCACCGATATCCGTGAGGCGCTGCGAGGTCAGCAGGTTTACATTGTGCCCGCCCGGAGACAGCTTGTTCCATGAGAGCCGCGACGCCACCACCCCCGCCGGTACGCTGGTGTGCCCGTTTGCCGACACGCGCGCTGTCAATCGGATCCGTCCGCGCGCATTGAAGACCTCGACAACGTCGCCGTCGACGACACCGCGCGACGAAGCATCGTCCGGATGCATCTCGAGCGTCGCGTGATGGCCCTTCTCCATCTTCTGATGCGTGGGCAGATTCGCGAAGGTGGAGTTCATATAGTTATCGGCCTTGCGCGGCAGAAATTCCAGCGGATAGGGATTCTGGGCATTTTTTTCTGCCGAATGCCGCGATTCGATCGGCGCCACAAAGCCGGGGAGCGGATCGAGCCCCTGCGCTGCGAGGGCTTCGGAATAAAACTCCGCCTTGCCGCTGGGCGTCCTGAATCCGCCCTCCGCAAAGGGCAGAAACTTCTCGCCCGCGGCCTCCGCCTCGAACTTGAGCCGGATATGGCCGCCCGCATCATCCAGAGCCCGCGCCGTCATTCCCTTTATCCATTCCGGTTGGTCCTTCCCTGCATAAAGCGCCTGGGCGATCAGAGCGTCGGGCGTGTCGCGGAAGCACTCTTCGGAAAAGCCCATACGCTGCGCCAGCTCCGAAAAGAGCGATACATTCGAGCGCGCCTCACCCAACGGCTCAATGGCCTGGTTCGAAAGCTGGACATAGTAGTGCCCATAGGCGCCTTGTACGTCCTTGTGCTCCAGGAACGTGGTCGCCGGAAGCAGGATGTCCGCGTAATCCGCCGTATCGGTGAAGAACTGTTCGTGGACCACAGTGAAAAGATCCGCGCGCGCCATGCCGCACAATACCTGCGCCTGATCCGGCGCAATCGCGGCAGGGTTCGAGTTGTAGACGAACATGGCATGCACGCGCGGGGAATCGAGCTCCATCAGCGCCTGTCCAAGCAGTGACATGTTGACCACGCGCGCCGCGCGCTTCAGCGGGCTGGCGAGCATCAGATCGGGACGCTCCAGCGCCTGTTTATCCCACGGGAACGCGCCACTGGTGGAGAGCTGCAACCCTCCGCCTCGCTGCTTCCATGCTCCGATGAGCGCCGGCAGCATGGCCACCGCTCGCGCCGCCGCTCCGCCATTCTCTGAGCGCTGAATGCCGTAGTTCATCCGAATCACGGCCGGGCAGGTCGTCGCATATTCGCGAGCCAGCCGCTCAATGTCTGCCGCGGCTATGCCTGTCCAGCCGGCAACGCGCTCTGGCGTGTACTCCGCAGCGCGCTGCTTCAGCTGCTCGAAGCCATGCGTGTGCGCCGCGACATACTCGTGATCGTAGAGCGAGTCGCGGATAAGAATCTGCATCAGGCCAAGAGCGAGAGCTACATCTGTTCCGGGATGGATCGGGATATGCCAGTCGGCCACCCGCGCTGTTCTCGTCGCGTAGGGGTCGATCACCACCAGCTTCGCGCCCTTGCGCCGCGCTTCATCGATCATCGGCCACAGGTGAACGCTGTTGCCGTGGATATTTGCGCCCCAGGCAATGATGTAGCGCGCCTCGCGAAAGTCCTCGGTGTCTGTGCCCAGCTTGCGCCCGTAGACAGAAACTAAGGCGTCTCCGCCGGCCGACGAGCAAATGGTCCGGTCGAGTTGTGAGGCCCCCAGTCGATGAAAGAAACGCCGATCCATCGATCCGTACCCCAGAACACCGATGGTTCCCGCGTAGGAATAGGGCAGGATTGATTCCGGACCGTGCTCGTCGCTGATTTCCTGGAGGCGCGCCGCGATGGTGTCCAGCACCTCGTCCCAGCCGATGCGCTCGAAAGCTTCCGTCTCGCGGCCCTGTGCCAGCGGGCCTTTCTCCACACCCGCGCGCCGCCGCATGGGATAGAGCAGACGATCCGGCGAATACACTCGGTCGAGATACTTCGCGACCTTGCCGCAGAGAAATCCCTGCGTGACCGGGTGATTCGGATCGCCCTGGACCCGCATTGCGCGTCCCGAGTCGTCAATCGTGACCAGCACACCGCAGGAGTCCGGACAATCGTGCGAGCAGACGGTGTGCACTGTTCTGGGGGACATGCCTCGATTGTATGTCCCTGCGCGTGGCGATGAAAGCGCGTTCTGCCTCGTTGCAACTCCTGTGAAATACTTCGATCCGGAGGAGACTCATGCGATTTCATAAATCGGCGGGGATCGGTTGTGCGATCCTGCTTTTCTGCGCCGCCGCCCTGGCCCAGCCTTCCGATGACAAAACTGCCATCGAGCAGGTGCTCCACGATCAGGAGACCGCCTGGAACCGCGGCGACATCGACGCCTTCATGCACGGCTACAAGGATTCGCCCGACACGACCTTCATCGGCAAGACGCTGCGCCGGGGGTATCGACCGATTCTGGAGAATTACAAGACCAGGTATGCAACCAACGAAGCGATGGGGAAGCTGGATTTTTCTGAACTGACCGTGCGCATGCTGGGCAACAACTATGCCGTGGTCACCGGCAAGTACCATCTGGCGAGAACCGAGGGCGGCGGCGGCGAAGCCAGCGGCATCTTCTCCCTGGTCTTCGAGCGCGAATCCGATGGCTGGCGCATTATCCTCGATCACACCAGTTAAATCGAAGCGGAGGTTTTCTTGAAGGCAACTTTATCGGGATTTGTGTTGTTCGCAGCTGTTGTATCTGCATGGGCTCAGGAGGCGCGGCCGCCCGCTGTCCCGCTCATTACCCACAATCCCTACTTCAGTATCTGGTCTACAGCGAGCCAGCTCACCGATCAGCCCACGCGCCACTGGACCGGCGCCGAGCAGCCACTCACCGGGCTCGTTCGGGTTGACGGTGTGGCCTATCGTTACATGGGCGCCCGTCCCAGCGAAGTCCCCGCCATGCAGCAGGACTCGGTCGAAGTGAAGCCTACGCATACTGTCTACCGCTTCGACGCCGCGGGCGTGAAGCTCGAACTCGCCTTCTTTACCCCAGCCTTCCCGCAGGATCTGGACCTGCTGTCGCGTCCCGTCACCTATCTCACCTGGAACGTCACCAGCACCGACGGCAAAGATCACAAGGTGGAATTGCTGCTTGATGTCGATGGCCGTGTCGCCCTGAACACCGACAATCAGCAGGAGACCTGGGGCCGTTCGCAGGCTGCCGGCCTTACAGTACTCAATATCGGCTCGCGCGATCAGCAGGTGCTCAATCGGTCGGGCGATGACCTGCGCATCGATTGGGGGTATTTCCACCTCGCCGTTCCGACCAGCGAACAGGCCAGCCTTGTGGCGTCCTCGCAGGGGATTGTCAATTTTCTCAAGACCGGCGCGCTGCCCGCCTCCGACGATATGGATATGCCGCAGACACCGCGCGACCATGCGGCGCATCTCGCGGTCACATTCCCTATGGATGTGAAGCCGGGACAGGCTGCCAGCCGTCACATCCTCGTCTCCTACACCGAGGAGTACGCTATCGAATATCTCAACCGCAAGCTGCGGCCTTATTGGCAGCGGAATCACGAGACTGTCGAAACCATGCTGGCTCAGGCCGAGGCTGAGTACGCGCCGCTCGAAGCCCGCGGCCGTCAGTACGACGACGAGCTCGCAGCCGATCTCGAACACGCCGGCGGGCCAGGCTACCGCCAGTTGGCAACGCTTGCCTACCGGCAGACTCTCGCCGCACATGGTCTCGTCGCCGATCTGGACGGCAAGCCGATGCTCTTCGCCAAGGAAAATTTCTCGAACGGCGATATCGCCACCGTCGACGTTCTCTATCCCTCGGCTCCGTTCTTTCTCTTCTTCAATCCAGCACTCCTCAAAGCTCAGGTGCGGCCGGTGCTCGGATACGCCAGCCTGCCGCGTTGGAAATTTCCCTTCGCACCGCACGATCTCGGCCGCTACCCGCTTGCCAACGGACAAGAATATGGCGGCGGCGAGCTCACGGAAGAGGACCAGATGCCGGTTGAGGAAAGCGGCAATCTGCTGATTCTCGGCGCGGCGCTGGGGCAGGCCCAAGGCAACTGGCATGTCGCGAAGGAGTTCTGGCCGGAGTTCACGAAGTGGGCAATGTATGTCCGCGAAAAGGGTCTCGACCCGGAAAACCAGCTCTGCACAGACGACTTCGCTGGCCACCTAGCGCACAACGCGAACCTCTCAATCAAGGCCATCGAAGGACTCGCCGCATATGCACTGATGGCGCGAGGACTCGGCGAGACTTCTGTCGCCGATGACTACGCCGCGGCAGCGAAGCAGATGGCTCTGAAGTGGGAGGAGATGGCTCGCGATGGCGACCACTACAAACTGGCCTTCGATCGCGCGGGCACGTGGAGCCAGAAGTACAACTTGGTATGGGATCAGCTTCTGTCACTGGATCTTTTTGCTTCGCGAGTGCGTGAGACAGAGATCGCCTTTTACCTCAAGCACCTGAATCTTTACGGATTGCCGCTCGACAACCGCGCCGATTACACCAAGCTCGATTGGGAGTTGTGGACGGCCACCATGGCGAAGAATCCGTCGGACTTTGCTGCGTTCCTCGACCCGATCGTGAAGTGGACCAACGAAACTCCCACCCGCGTGCCGCTCACCGACTGGTATGACACGAAGAACGGCAAACAGATCGGCTTCCAGGCTCGCAGCGTGGTTGGAGGCGTATATGTTAAAGCCCTCGCCGACAAAGAATTAGCTGCGAAGTGGCGCTCGAAGGTGGACCATTGAGGGGGCTGTTTGCGGACTTTGGAGTTACGTGGCTCTGGAGGCATCCGAGGATTGCGCAGCGCGGTTTCTTGCTGGCATTCCATCCAGATTTGACCCGGTGTTGCCGTTTCCACTTTCTGGGGGTTTACGGCCGCAGTTCGCGCCTGACCTGCGTGTGATATTCAAAGCAACGACGCGATCGATTACCTGCCACGCCAGGAGGAATCGTGATGGTTCGTGGGTTCGATGGCTCTCGCGATATCGAAGCCATTGCCGAGGAAGAAGGGTTTGAGCTTTGATCCTTCATTCGGTCAGCAATTGCAATTTTGGCATTCACTGGCTTCCCTAACTGTAGCTGTCGAAGTCAACTGGATGACGCGGTGAGGCCGTCCGCGCCGCCATCTACCGGAAGAAGAATCGTGAAGGCAGTACCGTGATCCCGCTCTCCCGTCTTCGTCTCCAGGGTTAGAGTGCCGTTATGCTTGTCGATCAGCCCTCGGCTTACCCAGAGGCCCAGACCGGTCCCAAGTTCCTTCTTGGTAGTGAAGAACGGCTCGAACAGATGGTCAAGGCTCTCCTTCGAGATGCCGGTGCCCTGGTCCGTGACCCGGATCATCACATCCTCCCCCTGTTGCTTCACTGTCACGCGAATTTCCCCGCCCGCATCGCTCGCGTCGATGGCGTTGGCGATCAGATTGGCCACCACCTGGCGAATCTCTCCGGGAACCACGAGGGCCATTACCTTCGCATCGATCTCCGAAGCCGGATGCAGTCCCTTGGCCATGAAATTGCGGCGATACAGATCCAACACCTCCATCGCGATCTCTCCGATGTCGGCGTCTTTTGGTGCTGAGTTCTCCCGGTAGAAGCCCAGCGTCTGGCGGACAATCTGCGCCACACGCTGCATCTCCTCGGCGGCAGTGTCCAGATAACCGCGCGTGTGTTCGTCCAGTACAGGAGCTTGCTGCGCCAGGTAGACGAGGTTGGTAACGGACTCCAGCGGGTTGTTAATCTCATGCGCGACCGTGGCGGCCAGACGGCCTGCCGTCGCCAGTTGCTCGGTGCGCCGCAGCTTCTCCTCCGCCAGCATGAGATCGTGGATATCCAGAAGCACACCCACCCATTCCTGCACTTGGCCCGCTTCGTCTTTCATCGGCACGGCACGCACGGTGCAGTGGCGGTAGGTTTTCGAAGCAGCATGCCACAGCCGTCCGCGGAATTCCTGCTTGTCCTCCGTCCCCTCGATGACCTCGCGGAGCAGCCTGTCCCGGTCGTCGGGATGCAACGCATTCGCCCACCCGTGGTCTCTCAACTCTTCCCAGGTCTGCCCGCAGTATGCGGACCACGCCGGTTGCGGCTCCACGAACTTGCCCTCCGGATCCGAGGTCCACGCAAGCGAAGAGGTCGCGTCGATCAGCGAGCGGAATCTCGATTCGCTCAACTCCAGTTCGCGAAAGAGCTGAGCATTCTCTATGGCCGTCGATGCCCGTGCGGCCAGATCTTCGGCAAAGCTCAAGTCGTCTTCGGTGAACCGGCGCGCGCTCTGGTTGGTGGACAGGCGCATCACGCCAATCACGCGATCACGCGACTTCAGCGGCAGGAGGATGAGCGAGGTCAGGCCCAGCCATCGCAGGAAGGCAAGATGCTCATCATTCTGCGCTGTGCTGACAAGATACTCGTCCGTAACCGAAGTGCGAAGAATCGACTTACCCGTAGCCAGCACGTTTCCTGACCCGCTTCCATCCCGAATCTTCTGGTAAAAGCTACTGGAAAGGTCCCGGATCTTCCGCTCTTTTTCGGGATCCACGTGTGCAATCGCCAAAGCGGTGAGCCGCCCGTCTTCATGCATGCTTACCGTACAGCAATCGGCCAGATATGGCACCGCAAGTCGGGCGATTGTCTGGAGGGTCTCTTCATAGTGAAGCGAAGAGGCCAGAATAGCGCTCGCCTCGGCCAGAAACTTCAGCCGCGTTCGTTCCCGCTGCTGGGCCAATTGCAGCTCCGACATATAAAGCGTCGAGGCCGACAAATTCGCCAGCATCCTAGCAAACTGAATCTCGTCCTGCGTGAAGGCATGCCGGTTTCGGCAGTAGAAGGTAACCGAGGCGGCGAGATTGTCTTCAATCCGGAGGGTCACGCAAATCAGGCTGCGAATCTGTTCGGAGTCGTACCATGCCACCCGATCGGCGAGAACCGCGAAGGAGCGAACATCCTCGATCGCACCAACTTCAGGTATCAAAGAGGGGTCCGGAACCTTGAGCTCGCTGCCACCCTTGGTATCAGTGAGTCCGGCGGACGCGAGCATGCGCCAGTTGTAGCCGCCGTCGATGCTGCGCCACACGCCGCAGGCATCGGCGCTGATCAGCTCCTTGGCGCATTCGAGAACACGCCCCAGCATAGTGTCGACATCGGACACGGCAAGCAACGCCGCCGAGGCATCCACAAGAATGCGCAAACTGCGTTCGCTGACCTCACTGTCGTGCTCGTTGGCGGCAATACCGGACAAAATTCTTACCTCTCCCGCGTAGCTGGTAACCCCCGGCATGGATGCACCAGTGTATACAACCACCGGCGGATTTGCCTGCTACAAAATCGTGGGAGAACGCTAGCGAAGGGTGAGTGCGGGCACGTCAACGGGGGCCTGTGATCCGCATCGAAACCGGCAGGTCCCAGTCATCCCGCTCCCGGCAGAGGTTGAACCTTTTGCCTGGCCTGGTGCGTCTGGGACGCTCACACGACGGGGAGCGCTCCCTTACGACTGCGCGCTCTGCACCTGCGACGGCGGCGCTGGCTCAGCCGCGGGAGCCTTGGGAACAGCCGGCTTTCTGGGAGCTTCCTTTTTACCTGGAGCGAGAATCGCGTGCAGAGTCGTGCCTTCCATGCGCGGCATGAACTCCACCGAGCCGGCGTCGCCTATGTCCTGAATCAGCCGGTTGATGATCGCGTAGCCCAGCTCGCGGTGTGCCATCTGGCGGCCCTTGAAGCGCAGTGACGCCTTCACCTTATCGCCCTCGGTCAAAAAACGCACGGCCTGGTTCTTCTTCGTCTGGTAGTCGTGCTCGTCGACTGTGACCGAGAATTTGACTTCTTTGATGATGATGATCTTTTGCTTCTTCCGGGCAGCGCGCTCGCTCTTGTCTTTTTCGTACAGGAACTTGCCGTAATCCTGAATGCGGCAAACCGGGGGGACCGCGTTCGGCGAAACTTCTACCAGGTCCAGCCCGCGCTCACGGGCAATTTTCAAGGCCTCAAAAGGGGTAAGAATGCCGAGCTGCTCGCCGGCGTCATCGATCACGCGCACTTCCCGTGCACGGATTCTTTCATTGATGCGGATAAATTGCTTGGCCGAACGCTTGTCGATGGGTGTCCTCCGAAATTCGTGGCACTGGCCACGTAGCTACTCAGTATACCGTGGTTCGCTACCATTAGGATGCAAATACCGTCGCCACGCTACGCCGATATCGTCAAGAGCTCGGGGAGCAAACCCACGATTCCCGCTAGCCGAAAATTCCCAACATGGTATTCTGCCTCGTTGCCAGGGTTTAATCTGGCGAGTGCTGCCTTGGGACCGCGCCTGGAGTCTTCGTTCGGTCGCGCTTTGAAAGGGCGGGTTGGGGCGACAAGCGAGTCCGGATCTGTAAAACAGACCAGGGGACCCGTAAACCGACCAGAAAGACAGGTATTTGCTTATGAAACGGCGCATTTTATTGGTCGACGACGAAGTGGCCATTCTGCTCACCTTGCAGGCTGTGCTTGAGATCAATGGCTTTGAGGTCGAGACCGCCGCTTCGGCGCGTGAAGCCAAATTGAAGATCCGCGCCAACCAGTACCACATGGTCATCACCGACATGCGCATGGAGAGCGACAGCGCCGGACACGACGTCGTGCTTGCGGCCCGGAAGTCGGCCTGTCACCCGGCCGTGGCCCTGCTCACCGCCTTTCCCCTGCCCGGCTCGGAGGACGATGAGCACGACGCTGATGAGGTGTTGGTGAAGCCCATGAACACCAACGATCTACTGCTCCAGATCGAAGCCCTGCTGGTCACGCATGAGGATAAGAAGCGGCTCGGCCAAGGGCGCAGTCCGCAGTTCGCCGCCACGGGGTCAAGGAAGTCCACCACGAAGGCAGCCGGGACGAAGGCGGCCAACGTGAAGAAAGCGCCTGTTGCCAGAAGCGACTCACGCAAAAAGACTGCAAGCACCGAGAAGGCTGCCGCCCGCAGCAAAACTCCTGTTGCCAGAAAGGCGGGCAAGCTGGCGCGCGCTCGTTAGCCCCTTGCGGTATTCGTTACAAACGAACCTTTACAAGCTTCGGCTTACCTGTGCAGGCATGCTCCCTTTGTGCTGGAAACACTGGCGGCACAGCACTGGTCGTCCCTGCGTTGGCTTGAAAGGAACGGTGGTCTCGGCGCCGCACTGCGAACAGGTAGTTCGCGTTTCCGGTCGCGAGACGCCTCCGCTCGAAGCGCGCTTTGACTTGCAGTTCTTGCATCGCTTGGGATCGTTCTTGAATTGTTTATCGTGAAAAAAAAGCTGTTCGCCGGCGGTGAAAACAAAATCGCTTCCACAATCCACACACTTCAAAATCTTATCGATGTAGTCCATCCCGCGTCCCTTGCCCCACCGCAACTCGCGTGGTGAATGGCTCCGGCCAACGGCGAGGCCGGTTGTGATCAGACGACCAACGATTACTTTGAATATGAAAAGAGCCCTGGCCGCAATGAAGTGCGGCGAACCTTTGGCTTCAGATGCGAAGCTAAAGCGCTTTCAAGATTGCATCGCCGAGGGGGACTGCGAACCGCGCGCCCTCGTTGTGCAAAGCATACCGGCACCGGATGCGTGGGTCATTCGGTATCGCCGGTATGTGAGTTGACTCCACTGCTTGCTCGTACTGCTGCTATTGCCCTTACCGAGCTAGTCTTGCTCTTTACGAGCCTTCTTACGATTCCGCTTGCGCGCCAGCGCTTCTTTCACGCGGCGCTTTTCACCGGGCTTCAGGTAGAAGGAGTGACGTTTCACTTCTTTGATAATGTCTTCCTGCTGTACCTTACGCTTAAACCGGCGCAACGCATTTTCAAGCGGTTCGCCTTCCTGCACGCGAACCTCTGCCAATGTACGACACCCCCAAACTGACCAAACATGGGCTCATATAGAGTACAGGAACCGACCCCCGAATAGCTAGGGAGGCGCGCATTACCTGGGATGACGGCTCGCATGATGCCATCCGCAAGGTAGGATCCAAGCACGAGAAATTCGCTTGCCCCCGGCGGCGGCCAGCCGCACGATAACCTGCCGCCGTTTCTCGTGGTCAATTTCATCCTTGCCCTCGAAGGCATCTTTCCGAGCCAAGGTTGAAGCCGGAATCGAACTGGCGAGTTAAACACAGGTGGCAATATGTCTCAACTGTTTCTCGCGGAAGTCCGGATCGTGAGCTTCGGCTTCGCACCCAAGGGAGGGGCACTCTGTAATGGGCAACTTCTTCCTATCAATCAGAACCAGGCGCTTTTTTCGTTG
>CAYVSQ010000405.1:0-9257 GCA_964453815.1 uncultured Acidobacteriaceae bacterium
CGGCTCCGTGATCTCATCTGAGTCTTGGTTGTCATTGGTTCTGCTGTTGTACTCCTTTCCTTCCTTTCCGTTATAAGAGCGATATTTGTATCCATAGTGGTAATGGTAGTAATCCGGTGAGCCCAGGTCCGCTGCATTTAGTACAACGCCGAGCACGTCAGCATTGACGCTTTGAAGAAGATTGCGTGCCCTACGAAGGTGAGCGGAGGTAGTCTGACCGGAACGAATGACTAAGAGCACGGTGTCCATTTGAGTGGATAGAAGAACGGCGTCTGTCACAGAGATAATCGGAGGAGAGTCAATGATGATATGGTCGAATTCTTCGCGCCACTTCAGCAAAAGCTCCTGCATGGAGGACGAACTCAACAGTTCAGAGGGTTGTGGAGGTATGGGTCCAGCGGGGATGACAAATAGGTTCGGTTGAACTGTGGAATGAAGAGCATCGCTGATACTGGATCCGCCAGTCAAAATATTCGATAAGCCCAATTTATCTTTTAGCCCAACCGCCAGATGAATACCTGGCCGGCGCATATCTGCGTCGAGCAACAGAATCCGTTTTCCCTGCTGCGCCAGAACAGTGGCAATGTTGAGGCAGGTGGTTGTCTTTCCGTCCTGGGGGATGGGACTCGTAACCAAGATAGATCGAGGGGGGCCCGGGGCACTGGAGAGAAGAATCGATGTGCGCAGAGCGCGATAAGCTTCGGCAATTTCAGATTGTGGTTGCTCGTGGCTGACTAGCGATAGTGATTGCGCATCGTTGAGAGGCGCCTTCTTGAGCAGATGCATTCTTGCAATGGCGGTAACCCCGTGCTCAGATGCCGATAGCAGAGGGATTACCGCCAGCGTCGGTAGCCCTGAGATACTCTCTGCCTGTTCAGGCGTCCGTACGGTCGTGTCAAGCGCCTCTAATCCAAAGGCGAGAGCCGCCCCAGCAATCAGGCCGATGAGCAACGCGAATTCCAGATTCCTCGGGATATTCGGACTCACCGGGCTAAGCGGCACGCGGGCATGGTCGACTATACGAATGTTGCTGGAGTTCAAGCCTGCAACAAGGCTTGCCTCTTTGAGTTGTTGTAGCAACCCATCATAAATCTGGCGGTTTGAGTCAGCCTCCTGCTTGAGGACCCTGTACTCAATGGCATTATGGTTGAGTTGCTCCGCTATGCCAGTTTGCTCGTTCAATGCGGCCTGCAACATCCGCTCACGAGTGGCCGCAGTCTCGTAGTCATTCTTGATTCGCGCGACTGTATTCTGCACCTGTTCCCGGTAAGTCTGGTCAACTTGATCAAGCTGGTTCTTGATCTCCAATACCTTCGGATAGCCCAATCCGAACTGTGTGGAAAGGAGCGCAAATTGTGCCTGCAACTGTATTTGCTGTTGACGAAGATTGCCGAGTATAGCATCTTGAAGCACTGAGCTCAGAGTTTCGGGGCTGCTGGTCGTCGCCATTTGGTAGAGAGATTCCTTCTGAATCCGGTCTGCTTGGGCAGCGGTCAGTTCCTTGCTGATTGCATCGAGTTTTTCCGTCGTTAGATTTTGCTTGTCATCTGTCCCGACAATGTTGTGTTCGTCTTGATATTGAAGCAATTTGGCCTGCGAAGACTCCATTTTAATCTCGAGATCAGCCAGTTGCTTGGAGAGCCACTCGGCAGCCTGCGTAGTGCTGGTGTACCGCGCCCTCAGGTTCTGTTCTATAAATGTAGCCGCTGTGGAGTTCGCGATTTCTGCAGCAAGCGAAGGGCTAGGATCGGAGTATCCAATTTCTACGATGGATGTATCGGGGACGGGTTGTATTTTTAGATTTCCCTGAAGCTTATGAATGAGCTGAATCTGATGCGCATTTTCCTCTGCTGGCGATTCGGAAACGGTAATGCCTCCGCTACTTTGAGTCCGCGCTTTGCCTGCGAATTCGGGACGGCTATCGAGGTTGAGTCGCTGGACTACAAGTTCTGCTGTTGAGTCCGAGTGCAGGACCTTGATCTGCGTATTAATATATTGCTGCAGGTCCTGGTAATAAACTAGAGACGGACTGGTGTTTTTGGAATCGAGAGGACTCGATGTTGGCGGAGACACCTCGATCCTCGTTATTGCTTCATAGATTGGGGTCACGCGTAGACTGAGCAGGGCCGCCATTATAAACACGACCACGGCGGTCACAATCAAAATCCACTTGCGCTTCAGCAGAATTCGCCAATAGTCACCGAGCGAGCGTTCGCGGATAGGAAGTCCGTACATCTCCTGAAGATTCGTAAGCGCCAACGAATCATTGCGCTTCTCTTCAAGAGGTCCTTCGAGGAATCTTCTAGTATCCATGGCCCTGGCTACCCTCGCATTCTGTCAAGGTCGTGACTAACCTTGGAGTTGCTAAAACGAGCAGTTACAAGCGCAGACAAAACAAAGAAGAAGGCCGCGTTCGCGGGTATTTGCAGGTTGAAGTCAAAAAAGCTGTGAACCAGGATGCCAATGCATCCCAGAAATGCAGCTAGCGCAATACTGGATTGAGTGTCGCTACGCCAGTGCTTCAAATTATGGATTCCTTTGTGGCACAACAGCACAAGGAAAGACGCGGCGAAGGTGAATCCCACTACGCCAGTCTCGACGAGGGTCTGCACAAAGTCATTGTGAGCCTCGTTTACCCACAAATTGGTGAAAAAACTCCGGTATGCGGGGTACACAACAGGAAACGTTCCGAGGCCCCAACCTAAAACCGGTCGATCCCGCAACATCTTTAAGCTGTCTCTTACAATGGCGACGCGGCCAGTGACTCCAGCGTCGGAGATGGGGTTAAGCAAGCGCGCGAGTCGGTCCACCAACCCAGCAGGACGTAGCCATGCCAGCCATAAGGTAAGGACAATGCAAAGAAGAATGACAATCGCGATTTCGCCGTATGCAGGGCGCGAGCTCCTGAACAGCACCCGCGTGCCCCTAATCAGCACCAACGAAAGTACTGCCAGCTCTGCCGCGAAAGCTATCATGCCCCCCAGAGACTGGGATAGGAAGATTGTGCTGCTCATGACAATGGTTGCGAAAAGAAAAAAGGACCTGCCAGATCTTCCAGCCCAGTTGGTCAATGCAAATACAAGCGCGAATGGAACGAGCATTTCCATTAGGCCGGCATAGTGTGCATGATTCACGTATGGTCCATAGATCCATCCGCCATGTCGATTGGGAACGACCCAGTAAATCTTGCCATTCGAGGTAAATTGCTGAATGATTGCGAATAGCGCGAGCAGGAAACCGTACCCGGCACAAAAAAGGCCGAAGATGAATAGTGGCCGTCGCTCATGGAACACCTGTGATACAAGGAAGAACAGTCCGGCGTAACAGCCCCATAGCAGTCCTTTTGTCCAGGTGATATACCAATATGCGGTCAGACGAAATGAGATCTGAATCAAGACGACGCTGGCAAAGAGCGCCATCGGTATATACAAGTGATTGTTGATGATATGAAAGTCGCCGCTTGCGGTTTCGCGTGCCGCCCAGATGACAACCAGAGACGGAACCGCCAGTTCGAGAACGCAAATACTCCACGGCTGGACAACGCCAAAAGCCAAAGGGCCAAATCCTAGAACAGCGCAAAGCCCCAACACCAGAGTCCAGTTGAGAATTTCACGAGTCCGGCTGCCCGGACGCAATACAACAAGCGCGGAGGTCTCGGTGAGGCCGTGTTTGGTCAAAAGGGGCGTCAGAAGTTGCTCCTAAACGGAAATCACTTCTGTGAGATTGGAGTGTAACGCCACGTCAAGCAATTGTCATTTCAGCCTGTGACGGTTTGACTCGGGAGGATTCTGCTTTGCGATATCCAAGCGCGCACCAGCAGGGCGACTCGCTGAACACTATCCGCTCGAAGCCGGCAGTCTCCATCATTCGCCTTATCTCAATGCGAGTGAATCGTTTTTCCATTGGTGTGCCAAAGCGATCCAGCGCATCCGTGCGCATGGTGTAAAAGCTCCGGTGCCGATAAGCTGACAAAGGAACGAGGCTAGTGTCTACTTTGAGTTTCTCGATCAGCCGGGAAATACGCGCAAGTGGCCAATAGACAAGCGCTGCGATGAGGTCGCAAAGCGGAGATTTAACAGTGAAGGGCAATCTGGAGATAAATCTGCGAACAAAATCGGAGGCGCGCCATACCATTCGAAACCAGACAGGGCGATTGTCAAATGCGTAATAGAGGTATAACAACAACGGCGCTCCCGGCTTCAGCTTGCGCATGCACTCTTTGACGCCTTGTTGTGGGTCTGGCACATAATGGAGTACGCCGACGCAATACCCAAAGTCCATGGAACTGTCAACAAGAGGAATTGCCTCTACGGAAGCGCAATAGAAGCTGCAGTTGGTGTGCGTATGAAGATTTCGGCGGGCAACATCTAGGGCAGGCGCACTTGCGTCGATGCAATGGAGATGCCGGACCCTTTGGGCTACAAAATGGGCCCATCGGCCAGTACCGCATCCCATATCGAAGCCTTCAGCGTTGGGCGGCAATTCATGCCAGGGAAAGATAGAGAAATATGATTGAAAGGTGGCCTCTAGATCGGGATTTCCTAAACCGGCATGGTCGAACTTGCGCCACTCCTCTCCGAATGCCTGTATCACAGATTGGTCGAGATTATTCATCAGATCTCCGCATCTGATCGCGTACTAGCGTGGAGCACAGACTCGTACAATTGGACGTACTCGTCTACCGTATGTTCGATACTGAATTGCCTTGCTCGTTGAATACTGGCTTGGCTCATCTCATGCCGGAGTTTCGGTGAGGCGATCAATTCCGAGAGGCAATGAGCCAACGCCACGTGGTTTTCTGGAGGGAAGCAAACACCGGCCCCCTCAACCACCTGCGCAAGGCCGGGCACGTTGCTCGCAACAACCGGCAGCCCCGCCGCCATCGCCTCACATGCAGCGATGCCGAAGCCGTCAGAATGCGTGGAATGAACGTAGATGTCTGACGCCTTCAAAATGGAGGCCACGTCATTTCGCAATCCCAGAAAAGTGACCCGCTTCCTTATTGTGAGTGTCTCGGCCATTTGTTCGAGGCGTGGACGCAACGGGCCGTCTCCAACGAGGATTAGGTGAGCACCAGGCACAACGGTCAGCGCTCGCAGGAGGGTTGCATGGTCTTTTGGCTCCTCGCACCGTCCGACAAAAACCAACCGTGCAACATCGTTGGGCACATCCCCTAACTCTGCGGGCTCGGCATTTTCGAATGTTTCGAGCGGAATTCCGTTCGGGACAATAGTGAGTTTTTCTACGATGCCAGGACACCAACGAATGAGATCCTTCGCTGTGGCTCCGCTGATGCAGGCAATGCGCTGGTAATGTGGATACATCCATTGGTCAACTGGTGGAAGCCACCAGCGACGGCGCGCGCTCCATGTACCGTGTTCGGTTGTTATAAGAGGGAGATGCGGCTTTACGTGGTGTGCGGCCAACACTGCCCATAACTGTGCCGGGAAGAGATGGACATGAGCTATATCGTATCCGCGAAGTAGCTTTGCCAGGGAACGAACCTGAAGCGGCGAATACAGTTTGCGTACGCCTGTATAACGCACGCTGATATTCTGCTCCAGAAGTGCATGCTCGAGAGGGCTGGGCGTTTGTCGCAACACCACAACATCGCAGATGATACGCCGTGCCCGAAAGCGCGGCGCCATTGCGGCAAGCATGACCTCCGCTCCCCCGCGATTCAGAGAGTCAATAATTTGGAGGACCCGCATGGCGCGCTCCATCTTGTCATTCCCTGATAGCGATATTATGCTACAGCATTTGCCAGCGGACATGATAGAGTGGTATCGGTTCGGTTCGACATCTGCATCATTCAAGTATCGAGGAAGAATGAGCACCGTGGCGTCGAGAACTGTTGGTTACCACTATCCATCCGTCCAACTCCGTTACATTGATCGATGCGAACTAGTAATCAAACTGGTTGCGATCATATCGATAGTTACCTGCCCCTTCTGGCTATGGGAGCTATTGTCTGCGAGCTCAAGTACTTCGTCTATTATCGGCATCCCTTTGTTGGCTATCATTGCGGCTGCTGCAATTCTGCATTTTACTCAGGCTGACTCTTATCTCCGACGTCTGATGATGACCGGCGTTGTAGCACGTATGGCCGCTTCAGGCCTGTTCCTCTGGGTGGGGCTTGAGATCTATGGCGGGGCTGTGGATGCATTCCACTACTGGACTGTCGGGCTTGGGAAAGCTGACCAGTTTGATTTGTATGGTTGGTCGGTGTTTCAGCCGCCTTATTGGAGCTCAGATCTCATCAATAATATATGCGGGGCTGCAGCTCTGCTGGTCGGCGATGCCATGCCGACTCTCTTTATCACCTTTTCGTTTGTGCCTCTGGCCGGAGGTTACCTGTACTATCGCGCGTT
The DNA here is from genome assembly GCA_964453815.1 of uncultured Acidobacteriaceae bacterium. Classification (GTDB taxonomy): domain Bacteria; phylum Acidobacteriota; class Terriglobia; order Terriglobales; family Acidobacteriaceae; genus Silvibacterium. The sequence continues at coordinate 6,372 of CAYVSQ010000405.1, forward strand.
TCGTACAGCTTTCCCAGACGGCGATCGATGGCTCTTCGGTCTTTTGGTAGTGTTATCGCCGTCACTTTTATTCTGGTCAAGCTTCATTGGAAAGGATTCGCTTATCCAATACTTCATTGCGCTGACCTGCTTCGGATTCGCCGAGCTTACACAGGTTCACATCTTTAGAGGCGCTATGCTTTCCGCCGCTGGGCTTGCTGGCACACTACTGGTACGGCCGCATGTCGCTGCAATGTTAGCCATCGCAATGACATTTCCCTATGTTGTGGGTAGATCAAGGGCGGGCAATACTCGCAAAGTCACAAAAATCATTCTTATTCCTGTATTGTTGGGCGCCACATACTTTCTTGTAACTCAGGCGCGAATCTTTTTGTATTCAAAGACAAGCAGCAATGAAACAGCGAGTGCCTTTCAAGAGGCGAACATAGTTACAAGTAAAAGCCAGATCGGTGGATCCGCGTTTAATCAAGGAAAAAGCTTTTCTGTCCGCATAGCGGAATCACCCTTCATGATGTTTCGACCGCTCCCATGGGAGATTCACAACTCACTGGCGCTTGCATCTGCGGCTGAGTCATTTTGCTTAATCCTTTTCTGTTTAGCCCGACGGCGTGAAATCTGGTCGACGTTGCAGCATTGGCGAGATCCATACGTGGGATTCCTTCTGATGTACTCAATAATTTTCTCCATTGCGTTTGGAGCATCAATTAGTAACTTTGGGATACTTGCGCGTCAGCGCATCATGATGATGCCACTGGTTTTTATGGTTATATGTGCCCAGCCAAAGCTTCTGAGAGGTGGGTCGATTAAGAGTTTGAAAGGAAACGGTCGCATGGGTCGAACGACATTCCAGCCGGGGCTGAACATTAGGAGTTAAGCAACATGTGCGGCATCAGCGTCTTACTTGATGTGACCCATTCTCATGCCGCCGAAGAGTTGCGAAATATCGCACAGCGGATAGCTGATTCTCTGCTCATTAGAGGACCAAAATGATTTCGGAGTTAGATCATCGCACAGCGAAGTTTTGCATAGAGGCTACAGTTAACATGCGAGTCTGCCAACGCCAAGGCAAATGGATTCTCCGCGGGACTCTGCAGCGTTACGTGCCTCGCGACCTGGTCGACCGACCAAAGTCAGGCTTTCGCGTGCCTCCGGCTACTTGGTTGCATGGCTCGCTCCGGGGCCCTGCAGAATCGCTTCTGAGGGAAACCCGCCTCCGACAGTACGAATACTTTCGGCCAGCGTCACTCTTGAAAATGTGGCGCGAACACTTTTCGCGAAAAATAAATTCGGAGCATCGTCTGTTTGACATACTGATGTTCCAGGCATGGCTCGGTGAAAGCCGCAAGACTGGCTATCAAGCTGTCAGTGTCAAAGGTGCAGCAAATGTAGCAACGGGGAACCCATGAGCTGCAGCGACATCAGCGTTTTGCATGCGGTGACCGATCCGGTAAGCACCGTTCTGATGCGCGGGCAGTTAGCTTATTTGAGGATGAATGGGTTCGATCCCGCTCTACTGTGCAGTCCTGGCGAACAGTTGAAACAGATAAGCACTCAGGAAGGTGTCCCCATATTTGGCGTGGCGATGAGAAGAGAGATCTCGCCGTTACGAGACTTGAAGGCTTTCTTCAAGATATGGCGCCTGCTCCGTCTGATCAAACCAGTGATCTGTAACAGCGGCACTCCCAAAGCTGGGTTGCTGGTCGGTGTTGCCGCATTGCTCAATCGTGTGTCCTGCCGTGTATATACCCTCCGCGGGTTGCGCCTTGAGACGGCAAAGGGCTTAAAGAAAATTATCTTGACGATCGCAGAAAGAATCGCATGCTTCAGTGCGCATCGTGTTGTCTGCGTGAGCGCCAGTCTGCGTGACCGCGCGATCGCGTTGCGGCTCGTCGATCGCTCAAAGACAGTTCTGCTAGGAGCAGGAAGCAGCAATGGTGTGGAAGTCAATCGATTCCAGCCGACTGTGGAGAAATCTGCGCTAGCTGCAAACCTGCGCCAACAACTCGACATTCATCTGGGCCAGCCTGTCATCGGCTTCGCCGGAAGATTTACGAGGGATAAGGGACTCCCAGAGTTGGTCGCAGCCTTTCAATTGATACGCAAGGAATTACAAGAAGCGGTGCTGCTGTTGATCGGAGACTTTGAGGAAGGAGATCCTGTCCCCGATGAGACAAGAAACACTATCAATCAGCATCCGGGAATTCGCCACGTAAGGTTTACCTCTCAGATCGAACTATACTACCTCGTTATGAATGTCTTCGTGTTTCCTACGCATCGTGAGGGGTTTCCGAACACAGTTCTGGAAGCACAAGCTGCGGCTCTTCCGGTTATTACGACAGATGCTACTGGCGCAGTCGATTCAATTGAAGATGGCATCACTGGAGTGCTCACTCCAGTTGGAGATACCGACAGATTGTCCAAGGCCGTACTACTGCTCTTGTCAGACTCAACCAAATTGCAGGCGATGGGTCGGTTAGGGAGAGAGCGTGTTCTTCGAAACTTTCAGAATGAGACGGTGTGGGGAGAGATGATTTCGCTATATAGAATCATGCTTGAAGAGCGTGGTTATTCACTTCCAGTTGGATCCTATGTGGAGACTGAACGATGCGCCAAGGCTCGGTAGAAGCAGTCTGTAAGCGGATTCTGGACATCACGGGCGCGTTGGCTGCGCTGGCGGTCCTTTGGCCGGTCATGGCCGTAGTTGCTCTCATAATCTGGCTGACTATGGGCAAGCCGGTGCTTTTTCGCCAGATACGGCCGGGCCAGTACGAAAAACCATTTACGTTACTAAAGTATCGACCCATGGTCGACTCGTAGTCTTCTGAGATAGACACGTCGACTGACGTAGCGCGTCTCACCCGCGTGGGAAACGTATTACGGCGCTTC
>CAYVSQ010000406.1:0-2504 GCA_964453815.1 uncultured Acidobacteriaceae bacterium
CGCGCAGCTTCCATCGATCCCATGCGCGCGTTGCGAAGTGAATGACGCGGAAGCACCGACTGCCGGCAAATCCGGGCCGAAATCAAGGAGAGCTGAGATGAAGTGGTGGCAGATCAGGATACGAGATGCGGACCTGGAGCGGGAACTCGAGTCAGACCTCGAAATGGAAGAGGAAGAGCAGCGGGAATGCGGCTTGTCACCAGAAGAGGCCCGCCATGCCGCCCTGCGCGCTTTCGGCAATCCAACCGTGATTCGCGAGCAGACTCGCGCTATCTGGAGTTGGAACATGGTGGAGAATCTCCTTCGAGATCTAAGGATCAGTATCCGCACTCTATTCCGGTCGCCTGGCTTTTCAAGCATCGCAGTTCTCGTGATGGCGTTGTGCATCGGCGCTACAACGTCGCTGTTCACGGTAGTGCGGTCGGTTCTGCTTAGGCCGCTTCCCTTTCGTGATCCGAATCAGCTTGTGATGATCTACGAGCATTTCCGCGACCCCAGCATGAATGCCCAGCAATTCAACTACAACGCCGTTGCTCCAGCCGACTACTACGATTGGCGCGCGCAGACCCACGGCTTTGAAGACATGGCGGCGTGGCGCTGGTGGCAATTCAACCTGACCGGGGAGCAGGGAGACTTGCCGGAACTGGTAAACGCGGCCGGCGGGAGCTGGAACCTGTTTCCGCTGCTGGGAGTGCATGCAGTCATCGGACGAACGTTTAACGAGAGCGAAGATCGTCTGGACAGAAACGCCGCCATGCTTACGTGGAATCTCTTCGAGCGGCGGTTCGGTGGGGATCCGTCTATTGTAGGCAGGCAAATCCATCTCGACGGAGAGCCATACACGGTAGTGGGCGTGCTTCCGAAGTGGTTCGCCTATCCCGACGCGAAGATGCAGGTCTGGGTTCCATATGCGTCGGGGTTACCCCCTGGGATGCTGCAACATCATGACTTTCACTTCAGCCATGTGGTAGCCCGCTTGACGCCGGATGTCAACCTGGCAGTCGCCCTGGGCCAGGTGGAGGCGGTGCAGTACAGGCTGCATATGCTGAACCTGAATGCGCCGGTGGCCGAGGACGTAGCATCTAGGACTCTCACCCAGGATCTCGCACGAAATGTGAAGAAGCCATTGATGACCCTGCTGTGCGCGGTGGCCTGCATGCTGCTGATAGGCTGCCTGAACGTGGCCAACCTGATGGTGGCGAGGTCCGCCGCGCGGCAGAAGGAAATTGCCATTCGCAGCGCCCTGGGAGCGCGGAGGATGACCCTGATACGCGAGCAAATAATGGAGGGCCTGCTGATCTCTATTGCCGGCGGCGTGACCGGAGTGCTGTTGTCGCTGATGGCAACGAATTACCTGGTCAGCACGTGGAGGGACCTCCCCAGCGTGCAGAGTATCCACGCCGACGGCGTAGTGCTGGTATTTGCGTGCGCGCTCATCATTGCGACGGCCCTGCTGGCAGGCCTGCTGCCGGCGATCTTTTCGACAGGCGACGGTTCGATCGCGGCGCTGCAGTCTTCGTCCAGAAGTACAGTAGGCAGCCAGTCGCGCGCGGCGCTGCGCAAGACTCTGCTTACGGCAGAGATCACGACGACGGTGGTCCTGTTGGTTGCTGCCGGCCTTCTGCTCAAGAGCTTCTGGCGGCTGCGGACAACGGAAGTGGGCTGCGCGACCGACAACGTACTGACGATGGGCTACAGCCTTCCCGCAAAGAAATACGACAGTCCCGAGAAAGTGAACGCATTCAACGAAGCGCTGCTGGACCGGGTGCGCGCCATGCCGGGTGTCCGCGCAGCAGCGCTAGGGTCGATGGTGCCCGGAGCAGGAGCCGGCGAGGACGATGACTTTACGATTACCGAGCATCCACCGATCGCGCACGGCGCGGCGCTGCCCGACGCACTCTACCGGGGGGCCGACCCCGGATACTTCAGCGCATTGCAGATCCCGCTACTCAACGGTCGCCTCTTTACCAGGGATGACCGTGCCGGCCATCCAAAGACAGTCATCATCAGCCTCCAGTTGGCACGGGAGTATTTCTCCGGGGAAAGCCCGCTGGGCAAGCACCTCCACGTCGCTGCGGGCGGTGACGTCGATTACGAAATCGTCGGGGTTGTCGGCGACACACTGCATCAGGTGGATCAGCCGAGCAGGCCGACCATGTACTTGCCCGTTCTCAGCGGAGACATACATGGGGGTGTGACTCTGGTGGTGCGGACGGCGTCTGATCCACTCGCATTTTCCGTTCCCGTCCAGAAGAAGATTGCGGAGCTCGATCCGGAGCTGTCGGTTTCCGATGTGCTTACCATACCGCAGATCATTGAACGATCACTGGGCAATGCCAGCCTGATCGCGAGCCTGGTGCTGGCCTTCGCAGTGCTGTCGCTCATGCTGGCGTCCATCGGGTTGTACGGAGTCCTCTCTTACCTGACGACCCAGCGCACCGGTGAGATCGGGGTTCGCATGGCGCTTGGCGCACAACGCTCCGAGGTCGTACGCCTGATGTTGG
>CAYVSQ010000407.1:0-5742 GCA_964453815.1 uncultured Acidobacteriaceae bacterium
GGCGGAGTGTTGACGGCCGGCTCCCCATTCCTTCATGTGTTGTGGGTGTTGGCAAGTCTTATCGCCGCATTTTACGTAATCAGCAGCCTGAACTTTGTCAGCCCTGCTCTCACCTTTAGCGCTGTGATTGCGGTTGCCATCCAGGTATGGGACTATCCAGTCCCTGCTGAAGTGCGCGTTGACGATACGCTCTACACGCTGCTCTCGATACTGATGGGATGCCTGATCACCGCATTGATTGAGACCCTCTTCGCGAAGAAGCCCTCGCCCAACGCAATCCTCGACGGGATCAGTCACCGCTTAGGTTTGGTAGAAGCACTTCTGAGACAAACGGAATCGGCAGAGTTTCCTCCGCCGGCGTTGACGATCCAGCTCAGTCGTTCCGCTGCCAAAGGTGTGGACGATTTATCGGAGCTCCTCGCGCACTCTCGTTATGAACCGGGCTTTCACGATTTGCTCGCTACTGTGATCGCTCTGACTAGACAGCTGGTTGAGCTTGGGTCGAATCTCGCCGAATCTGCTCCAATTCTGTCCCCTGAGGACCAGGAAAGTTGTCGAGCGATCGCACAGAATCTCTCTTCGGCTCGTTCTTGCATCGCATGCAAGGAACTTCCGAACTGGGTAGATCTTCCTCTGGCAACGCTCACCGCCAATCCTGTATTGGTCGAAATTGAACGCACGGTGGATCTCATCGCTCAGAGTTTTTCTGATGAGAGCCTTCCGATCCATCGGCTCTTACCTGCAGCGAACACACCGCCGTCGATCGGCGTATTTGTTGTTGGTGCTCTTCGAAACAAGGAGCATTTCAAATTTGCAGTGCGGGGCGCACTCCCAGCTCTACTCTGCTATCTCTTCCATATGAGCACAGGCTGGATGGCGGGTCTGGCCGCGTCGATCCTGACGTGTACTCTTACGGCTCGCCGATTCACTGGCGCCAGCCGTCATCGACAAAGTCTCCGATCTGCCGGGTTCATTTTAGGCGCTGGTGTCATTGGGTTAGGAACTGAGGTGTTCATCCTTCCTCAGATCGACACTCTCGTGCAATACGCCATTCTTTTCGCTGCGGTGGTTTTCGTCGGGGCATGGATGGCGACCTCCGGACCACGGATAGCATTCTCCGGGTTTCAGATTGTTCTGGCCTACAGTCTGGTCAACCTCAATAGGTTCACGATCAATACCTCCCTCGTGCCCTCTCGCGACGAGGTTCTGGGGGTCATAACGGGCGTTGTAGCAATGTGGCTTGTGTTCGATCATCTCTGGGCAGAGAACTCCAGTACATCTGCTCGTAACTTGCTCCTGGCCACGCTGCGGAACCTCGCGGACTTCGAGGCGGTCGCGGCTGAGGCTCCTCAAGAGGCGAATCAACGGCTGGCCGCGACGAGTTCCGGGATTAACCGCGATTTCGACAAACTGCGAGATCTGGCCGATATGTACGCTTTTGAGTCTTTCCCAAAAAAGCGCCAGGAAAGCCTTGTGAACCGTAACATTCGCACGCTCTTGCCAGAATTGCGCGCCTTCCTATTCGTGAAGACTGGACTTCTACAGCACATAAACCTGGCAGCGGCGGAACCGGATGCGCTTGTTCGAGAAGTGCAAGAGCAAGCCTCCAGTGTGCTTCGTGGATTAGCAAATGCGATTGAAAGGGAAGCACCTGAACAACTCTCGCTGCGGAATAAGGACGCTGAGGGACTTCGCACCAGAGTATTCATCGAAGGAGAGAAATCAAGGGACGGGAATGATCGACGGAAGCACATCGAGATGCGGTTGTGTGCGTCTGTATTGGAGATAGCGTCTCATCTGGAATGGCGAGTTCGATTGAACTGTGCGCTGGAAACCGGCGTTGAGGAGGCGGTTGGAGATTGGCCTATTGGGAAGATCGCCGAGACAGGAGAGACAGGCTCCCGCGTCAACTGAAAAACCACTCAAGGAGCCCATCGGCTATTTGACCCCAGTCGCAATCGCTTTTATGAGTGACCCGTCGGCATCATCCTGACCAAGCACCCACACGTAGGCGCCACCCAGCTTGTGCTTTCGGATGTAGGCCGTCTTTGCGGCCACCGAGGCAGGATCGTCGTACGTGTAAAAGGTCTCCTTGACCGGACTGTAGAGCGTCGCCTCTTTCCTTTCCGCATCGAACCATGCCGTATATCCTTTTTTGTTGATCAGATTCTCGATCGTCGAGTAAGTCAGGTTTCCGGGAGTAAGGAGGTGGTCGCAGCCTGGCGAAGGGTTGGCCTTGTTGGGATGCGGGCACAAGCCCGATCCATCGGCCATAAGGACCGGAGGAGCTGCGGTTGAGCTTTGATACAAGCCATGGTTTACGCTGGGAACACCTGCCCAGCCGACGGCATACCAGGTAAATCCCATGAGATATTTGCCCGGAGGAACTCCGGCATCGAGATAGGCCTTTACAGTTTCATCAATGCTCATGGACTGAGCCCGCGCGATGGCGATCGTCGCTGAGAAATTGTCCGCAAAGTTGAGCACCTGCGAGCGCGCCATGAATGCGGCTTGGTCGCTGGGAAGGTCAGCATTGGAGCCTGGTCTTGTCCCGCATTCAAGATCTGAGGGAGTTCCGGCGGCGTCTCCATGCCAACTTGTCTTGTAGCGAATTGAGTGGTTAGCGCAGCAACGCCTGCCGGAACGCAATCGAACTGTCGCCATACATTGTCAAAAGCAAGAAACTCGCCTCAGCCGCTGTTAGGCTCTGCCGCTGTTGGCAGAAAAGCGGAGGTTTGTGGAAGATCATACAGGCCTTCGGAAGCGACTTGGGATTGGAGGCGGTCGACGAGTTCCGCGATGGTTCGAGTGGCACGGATGAGAGTCCGTTCACTCTCAGAGATTTCGGCTGCGATTGTGGCTGATGTGGAATCGATGCGGTCTACGAAGCTCGCCGGCGTGCTGATGCGGTGAGCGCGGGTGGCATGCTGGCTCTCAAGGTCATCTGCCATCTGGCGGAAGATGCGCGCACACTCGAAGCGAAAGTCGTTCTCAAAAGCCCTGAAGGGCTGCGACCTCGGGTCGGTACCGCCGAAGATACGGAACCGGACCAACGGGACCTCGAGCAGGTAAAAGCTACGCAAAGAGGCCTGCCAGCGACGGATGCGATCGCGGGCGGCCATGTCTCTCGCGCGGGATGGGCCGGTTTCAAAGGGAACGGCGTCGGATTGTGCGGTCACTTCACCAAAACGACGATAAATTTCTTCGCGCTGGCGGCGGATCTTCAAAATGTCCGCAGGATTGTTAGCGCGCGGAGAGGAAGAGGAGAAATCGGCTAGCAGGCGAAGATTGACAACAAAAATGCGCACCATCTCATCGGCGGCAGAGTGCGGAAAGAAGCGCTCAAAGACGAGCCACATCATGGTAATGCCGAGTAGGACGCCGAGTACGCGATCGCGTCCGATTGTAAGGTCGGTCTGGATATGAAACTCACTGAGGTGGATGAGGTAAAACGAGAAGGCAAATTGCACCCCTGCATAGGAAAGCCTGGAGCTGGAAGTTGCAATCCACGCAGCAATGGCAGTCATGGTGGCGAAGAGCAGTGTGAATCCGACGATGGAATCGATGTAAGGGAGAACGAAGATCTGGGCGCCAATGCCTGCGATCACGCCACCGAGGACAAAGCCAGCGACGCGCAGGATTTGTTTCTGGCGGGAGGAGCCGATGGTTGTAAGAGCGGTAATAAGGCAGGTGAGGATGGAGGTGGAGAGATTGGGCCAGTCCAGTGATACGTAAAAGACATAGCAGAGCATGGCGGCCGTGGTTCCGCCGAGTACGTAACGCAGATGCTCGGGATTGGAAAAAGCATCGGGAATAAAGATACGGCTGGCAGTAGGCGCGTCGTCGATCGCCTCAACTCCGGGATCTGGGGCGTTCTCGCCGCTGAAGATGGAGGGCATGAGCGAGACCATGGATTCGACTTCAGACAAGAGCGGAGTGCCGGGACTGGGCAGAGGCTCGAGAGGTGCATGAGCGGGTTGGCCGTGGGTGCGAAGACAGCTGCGAATATCGGCGAGGCTTCGGCTGATGCGCCCAGCACGCTGCCGCAGCTCCGCCGGTAGAGAGGGAAAAGCACTAGCGAGACCAGCGCCAAAATCAATCGAACGAGCTACGAGTGAAACCAGCGTGGTCATTTGCGTGCGATAGAGCTGGCCATAGTTTGCGCGGGCCACGTGACGGCGGAGCCCACTGGCCCCCACCATGGCGAACTGGGCAAGACCGGCTTGCGTAGCGGGCGAAACAGGCCGGCCGTTGGCGTAATCTCTCATCAGATTCTCGATGAGTGCGAGGCGGGGATCAATTCCTTCCACGAGGTCATCGCCCCCGTGCAGTCCGCGGAAGACGACTTCAACTCCCAGCGTCACCAGCGCACCGATGCTCGTTGCCAGGATGAACCACAGTGTCAGCTCAACGTTGGTTTCCGCAGGGCCGGGGAGGTACCAGATGCTGACAACATTGCCAATGACAATCGCGGAGCCAATCGCCATTGCGTAGTTTGCAAGGCAGCGGAGCATAACGAAAGCAAGAAAGAGGCTGCAACCTACCCAGAGAAAATGGGTTTCAGGAGTGGAAGAAAACAGCCGTGCGCCGACAGGGATGAACAGCGCGCCAAGCAGGAACCAAACAATCATGGAGATCGCTGAGCGGGCCGTGGAAATCAGATTTTCGCGCGAAAAGAGAAAAGCAGTCAATGCGCCAATGAAGCCACCGGGAATGCGGAAGGTGACGATGAGGATCATGGTCAAAGTCGCGGAGATGACGATACGCGCCACCAGCGCGCCGCGGCCGGGATAGGGTGCAAGTTCCTTTTTGAGGAACTCTGGAAACCAGTCGCTGAAGCGTTCCCGATGCGGAAGATCAATGGGCTCGTAGGCCATGTCTACTTCCCTGGTACGTGAGGCGCATGGCCTCGGATGATACGGCGGCAGATTGGCTGAAATGGTATCGAGATGCAAGTGTCAAAGCTGTCATGGAGGTGATGACAGTTGCGCTAATCATTGCCTTTAGACTCTGAATCTGCGTCATTTTAGCGCATCTCCCGATTCCCGTTGGTTCCGCTGAAGTGTCGCGAGCAAGTTATCTCAAGAGCCATCATATATACACCACATTGGAGCTTGATCTTGTTTCGCTTCAACTGCAGGCGGACTTTCACCATCTGGGCTGATTGCAGTTAGGGTTCGCGGCCCCTGAAGGTCAACTCTTGCCTTTTCGCATTTGTTTGCGAGTACACTCGTCCACGGTACTCTAAGGCAATGACCGAACTGATTAGCGGTTTGGGTCCGAACGGCAAGCTTCTCTTGATCGGCGTAATCTCCAAGCCTATTGAGCGATGCAGACCCCGCAATAAGCTGCTCACCTTTAGTTCTGCAACATCGGCGGCAGTGTCGGAACTTCCGTCGTGACCACCATGATTGCCCGACGAGCTCAATATAACCAGCAGATCCTCGTCGGCCACATCACTCCCGATTCCCCCGCAAATCGTTCGGCGATCTCTGCACTGAGCTCAAAAATCGCGCACTCTGGGCTTCGGACCGCGGAACGCTCACGACCAGGCAATTGCGAGTTCTACGGATTGGTGCATCAACAAGGCGGCGCACGGTCCTAGTGTAGTGCGTCATGCAGATGACCGATTATTCAGGGATGCGCGGGCACGTTTGACTTTCTCGAGGATATCGGCGGCTTTGGCGGTCCAGATGAAGGGTTTGGGTCTTTCATTGTGCTGGTCGATGTAATCGCCGATGG
>CAYVSQ010000408.1:0-5507 GCA_964453815.1 uncultured Acidobacteriaceae bacterium
CTGCGCGCCTGTATCGAACCAGGCCAGCGATTCAAGAAACGCCTTTTGCACGGCCGGAGGCTCGACCGACAGCACCAGATCAATGAAGCGGTTCACCAATGCCGCCTTCGCGCCTGGAGTGTCCGTGGCCGGAATGATCGCCTCGCTGAGCTCGATCAGCGTCTCATTCTGGTGTGCGTTGAAAAAAACCGGAGTCCAGTCCGCCCGCTCCAGCTCGATCGACGGATCTTCCCCTGCGGCAAAGATGCGCGCTCCCGCGTGCGGACTTACCGCCGCCACTCCCATGGCCAATAACGAATTCCGAAGCAGCTCGCGTCGATTCATGCGTTGTTGGCTATAGTACTCGTCCGCGATGTAGGCATACACACCTCTAGGGCTTGACGATGTGAATCATTTCCAGAGATTGCGGATCGCTTGGCAGCTCCGTCTTCCCCGCTGGAAATTTGTTCGCCCTTAGAATATATGCGATAACCTCGGCGGTGTCCTTAGGCGTCAGCGTTCCCGGATCCATTGCCGGCATCATGACAATGGTTTTCATAAACAAATCGGCCACGGTCTGCCCGGTCCAGTTGTTCAGAAATATCGTGCCCGCCAGAGGAGAATTCTGCCCCTGTCCCTCAAGCGCGTCTCCATGACACATGCCGCACTGGTTCTGATAAATAGCCTTGCCCCGCTGCGCCTCCTCTGCGGTATATACGCCATTCCGTATCGAGACCTGGTGAGGAGCAGCCTGTGCTAAAAGCATTTGCTGAAGTAGTGCAACGGTCAGCAGCATTCCCAGTCGTCGAAATCCTCTAGCCGGGCTCATAGATGCCTTTGTACACCAATCGAAGCCCAACGCGTTATCTGTTATTTCTGTCGCGGGTAGCTCTCGCTGCAATCCTCATTCCAACTCGCGCAGGATTGCGCGTCGACCTCGCTGTCCCGTTACGCCGAATGATGAGTATGTTGAGGCATGTGTTGTCGAGGTGCTTTTTATACGTAGAGACTGACATCGATTGTTCACCTCAGGCAAATGCGTTCGTTCACCCAACCGTCCTCGCATTTCATGGCTTCGGTCGGTTTGTCGCCCAACCGCAAGTATCAACGCGGGCGAGAACTGCGGCAGGCAAACTTTTGTGTAGGCGGTGATCCTCCCGCAACCTGAGAAAGGGCCTTGCAATGGATCGAAAACCTCTCGATGCGTGAGTTGGCGATCATGTACATCCCGAGCTGGACATGAATCGATTGGAGGTTAGCCAAGATTCACTGCGGTCTCATGGCTGGTAAAGCCACGCGTGGTTTACTCCCGAGCCTCCGGGCTTCGCATAACCTCCGGCGAGCAGGACTCGGCCATCGTCTAACAATGTAGCTGTGGAGAAGCAGAATCCATCCAGCTTCGTACCTCCCACTGGAACGAATGCTCCTGAGGTCGGATCATAGACCTCTGGTTGCTCGGCACCGCCTGCAATCAACACCCGGCCATCTTTGAGCGTGACCACGGCCTTGGACAATTTGAAACGATTCTCGTTCAGTTCCGGGCCGGGGAGAAATCTGCCCGTCCGTGGATCATAGATCTGCGTACTTGTGACGCGCGTGCCCCACGCACCGCCGGCCTGTCCGCCAACGATCAGTACACGGCCGTCTGGCAACAAGGCACCGCCGAATTTGCTGCGCGGAAGCGTCATCCTGCCAGTACTCGTGAAATGCCCCGTAGCCGGGTCATACAGATCGGTCCCCGAACTGCCTACCACGAGTGCCCTGCCATCGTTCAGTAGTATGACTTGCGTCGCATCGGACAGATGAGTTGTGCCCAGTGAAGTGAAGGTGCCGGTCGATGGATGGTAAAGCTCCGCCGTGAGCACAGGATTGCTTTCGATAACGGGCGTGCCGCCGACAAGCAATACCTCTCCAGTTCTCAGAAGCGCTGCACGCGCTTCCGCGCGTGGAAGCGTCATTTTGCCTGTGGGTGCAAACGTCGCGGCCACGGGATCATAAAGTTCAGCGGATGCCGTATAACAGGGTGACTCGCAACCCGTTGAGCCTCCGGCGACGAGAACTTTTCCGTTGGGAAGGAGAGTCGCAGAAACCCCCCAACCATGCTGTACAAGAGGCCTCCCGGTTGCAGTAAAAAGCCGAGTGGCCGGATCGAAGAGTTCAGCGCTTGGCTGCATTACACCGTTGCGCTCGATCCCACCCACAATCAACACACGCCCATTGGGCAAAAGGACCGCGGCGTGATCAAATCGTGCCGCGATCATCTGTCCGGTCTCTACGATGCTACCCAGGGTACGACTCGTGGCACGCACGTCTGGCTCTGAACACCATAAGCTCAGCAAAAGCGCCGCAGTTGTCGCACCAACGATTCGCAGATTCATTGTGCTCACCCTCCTCACTGCTTGACACGTTGGACGTCGAAACCAGCCAATTTGTCAGCGCGGGACCCAGGGGCTCATCGCTCCGCGCCGACCCTCTGACGATTGACTCGCAAAACCGCACATTCAGTCTAAGCTGGCGACCTCAGGGTAAGTCACTCTTCGACCGAAACAGCTTCCAGTCTTTTGAATTCCGGTCGGATGATTCCCCAAACCTTGAGTTACTTGAAAGGAGTGGGCGGGGACCAGAGCGGCCGAGATGCTTTGCTGCGTGGTGAAGCAGATGCTGTGAAATTTGAGAAATGCGCTCGATATATTCGAGAATGGATGGAGAAAAAGATTGAGGGTGGCATTTATTGAACCAGGAGATTGGAAGAGGCATGTACGCGATCGCACAGAATGTTCGCATTGCATTCCGTCAGCTGTACAAGACAACTGGTTTCAGTCTGACCGTCGTCCTCACTCTTGCTTTGGGCATTGGCGCGACTACCGCCATCTTCTCGCTCGTCGAGGGCATTCTGCTCCGGCCCCTGCCGTTCAAAGACGCAGACCGGCTGGTTCTTCTCGGCGATCACCTCGGCAGTGGTCCGAACACTCCCGTCACGGCCCGCGAAATCGCAACATACTCAAGCGCGACGCATGCTTTTTCGTCGCTCGGTGCATACGCGACCGCCAGCTATGAAATCTCTGGCGCTGCAACGCCAGAGCAAGTTCCCGCCGCTCGGCTCGCAGCCAGCGTCTTTCCCACACTCGCTGCTCAACCCATCCTCGGCCGCGTCTTCACGCAACAGGAAGAAGACGCACATCAACCGCTCGCAGTCCTCAGTTATGCGCTCTGGCTCAACCGCTATCACCGCGATCCTAACATTCTCGGCACCTCCATCGTTCTTGACCGGAGGCCATACACCATCGTCGGAGTCATGCCGCGCAGCTTCGAATTCCCGCTGCAGACCGGGCACCTCGATCAGGCGCAGCTCTGGGTGCCCCTAAGCCTCACGCCCGATGAGCTTTCTGATCAGAGCCTCGGCTTCTGGGGCTACCATATGGTCGCCCGCATCAAAGATGGCGTCACCATTCCGCAAGCTGCGCAGGACGCCGACCGTGTCGCTCGGCAGATCATGCGAAATTTCCCCGCCAGCTTGTCTGCCATTCACATCACCGGCGACGTAAAGGTGCTGCGCGAATTTCTTGTCGCAGACGTCCGCCCCTTGCTACGCACCCTGTTCTTTGCCGTCTCCATCGTTCTGCTCATCGCCTGCGCCAACGTCGCCGGATTGCTCCTCGTCCGCGCCATCCGACGCCGCCGCGAATATGCCGTCCGCCTCGCGCTCGGCGCGCGCTCCGCCATCATCATCCGCGAATCTATCTTGGAAGGTGTGCTTCTCAGTCTCGCCGGAGGTCTGCTCGGTCTGGCATTCGCCGCAACCGTCATCCGCACAGCGCTGCATCTTTTGCCCGAATCGATGCCACGCGTCGACTCCATCTCGCTGGACGCCGGCGTCATCATCTTCGCCCTCGTCATCGCCCTTGCAACCGGAGTCATCTGCAGTCTCGCGCCTGCCTTCGCCGCCTTGCGAACCAACCTCACTGAGAGCCTCAAAGAAGGAGTCCGAACCGGAAGCGGAGCCTCAAGCCATTCCTGGCTTCGTTCAGTACTGGTCGTTTCAGAGATCGCCATTGCACTGATGCTACTCACGGTAGCAGGCGCATTCCTGCGCAGCTTCCAGAAGATGCGCGCCGTCGATCCCGGCTTCCGTCCCGACCACGTCCTCGTCGCCAGTTACACCCTGCCTCTCAACCACTATCCATCTGAATCCTCCGTTGGTCTCTTCCGCCACTCCGTCATCGACCATCTCGCCGCCAAGCCCGGGGTAGCCGCCGCCGCCATCACCGATGCTCTTCCCGCATCCGGTGATTTGCGCGGCGCCGCCTTCACTATCGAAGGCATACCCATCAGCCGCTGGAAGTTGCAGTTCGCCTCGCTCACTACCGTCTATGGCGACTACTTCCGTACCATGGGCATCCCGCTGCTCGAAGGCCGCTATTTCACCATCAACGACAAATCGGGCACGCCGCCCGTCGTGATCGTGAACCAGACCATGGCAAGGCATTCCTGGCCAGACCAGCATGCCATCGGCAAGCGCATCCACGTTGGCAACCCCAAAAGGACGTACCCTTGGGCAACCGTCGTAGGCATCGTTGCCGACACCAAAATCGGCTCGCGGGACGAGCCCAGCGCAGACCAGTGGTATGCCCCCATGCCTCAGCCTGCCATCCTCAACGGTCCCGATGACACCGGCGCTCTCGCTGACGCCGCCACCGGATACATTGCTCTCCGCTCCGCGGTTCCGCCCGAGCAGACGAGGCAGATGTTGCGCTCAACGATTGCCGAAATCGACCCCCTGCTGGCCCTGCAGCAGGTGCAGCCAATGAACGACGTCATCTCCAACGTGGAAGCACCTCGCCGATTCAACACAACGCTCATCAGTGCTTTCGCTGCCGGAGCGCTCTTGCTCTCGATCACCGGAATCTACGCAGTCGTAGCCTTCTCCGTCTCGCTGCGTACGCAGGAAATCGCCATCCGCATTGCCCTCGGGGCGCATCGCACAAGCATCGCTCGCCTCGTTCTCCTCTCAGGTGCAAGAATGGCCCTCATCGGCTGCTGCCTGGGCGTGCTCGCTTCGCTCGCAATGTCACGATTGATCAGTTCATTGCTTTTCGACGTGAGTGCAACCGACCCCTTTGTTTACGCCACCTCAACTATGACCATGATGCTTATGGCGGTCGTCGCATCGGCGCTCCCGGCTTTGCGTGCTGCCTCCGTCGACCCGATGGGAGCTCTACGCTCAATTTAGGGGCCCATCTGTCTCTGATGACAAATGGCCTACCTATCTAACGGTCACGAAGTCAGTTTTCATGAATTTTATTCAGCTCAGGAAAACGGCTGCTTGCTACCTGTCAAGTTGATATCGACACGTTGGTACGTCCGCCGGAGTTCAAATACGCATTGGCGATTTCACCACAGTTAAGGATCCGTAGTGCGATGTAGGTCGCGTCGCGATGGGATTCTCCCTCAAAGAAGCGGCCGGTACCCCTCGGGACCGCCATGGTGTTCCTAGTGCTGGACCTACTTCGATTCCTTAGTGATGGCGT
>CAYVSQ010000409.1:0-10843 GCA_964453815.1 uncultured Acidobacteriaceae bacterium
CGCGCTGCCGCGCAACAATATTCCTGGCGGCCTTTATGCCGAGCATGCTACCGCATCCGTCACTTCTTCCCTCGACAAGCTCTTCTTTTCCATCGGTGAGTTTCGCATCGAATCACTTGCTCGCGAGTCTGACCAGCCCACCACCGCGCCGATCTACGAGTTTCCCCGCGAGATGCAAAAGCTACGCAACAATCTCGCCTCTTATCTGGTAGAGCTCGCACGTCCCAGCCAGCTAAACGCTAACCCCTACCTGCGCGGCTATTATTTCACCGGCGTACGCGCCCATGTCTCCGAGCAGGTTATCAGCGCTCCAGCCGCAGTCCGCAAACAATCGCAGATTGACGCCGACGCGACGCGCATCCTCTCGCTGCGCAACCTGCAGGCAGAAAACCAGCAGTCCGGACCTCAAGTCGTCAGCCAGAAGATTGCCCAATGGTGCTTTCTGCCGCGCCTGTTCACGGAAGCTATCTTCGCCGACCGCGACGCGCTTGCGGGAACGCGCACCAGTGAGCGTGTCCACCATATGCGCCGCATCGGCCTGGCAACACTTTCAGCCGCTCTTTTACTCTGGACAATCTGTCTCACGATCTCCTACCGCAATAATGCGCGCCTGGAGCAAGCCATCCGTGAAAGTGCAGCGGCTTTGCCATCGGGCACGCCACTGCTTACCCTGGCGTCGACTTCGGAGCTTGAAAACCTCGACCGTATCCGCACGACGTTGATGCAGCTCGAAGACTACGAGCAAAATGGTGCGCCAATCATGTACCGCTGGGGGCTCTACCGCGGCCACACGCTTCTCAAACCCGCGCGGCTCCTCTACTTTGACCGCTTCCAGCACCTGCTTCTCCATCGCACCCAGCGCAACCTCATTGCCACTCTGACTGCGCTGCCTGCTACAGCTCCGGCAGACGCCGATTACTTTGCTGCTTACAATCCGCTGCGCGCCTACCTCATCACTACTTCCTATCCGGATAAGAGCACCGAAAACTTCCTCGCGCCAATCCTCACCCACTTCTGGGTGGATAAGGATCAGACTGAATCGGACCGACAGAAGCAGCTGGCAGAACAGCAGTTCAGTTTCTACTCTGTAGAACTGGTGCACACCAATCCCTATCACATCTCTCCGGCGATGCCCTCCGTTATTCACGCCCGTGCTTATCTCAACAGCTTTGGCGATTTCGACCGTATTTATCAGAACATGATCGCCGCTGCGAATCGCGCCACGCCATCGATCGACTTCAATCGCCTCTTCCCTGGCTCGGCTGCGACCGTCGTCGACGCGCACATCGTCTCCGGAGCCTTCACCCATGACGGTTTCGCTTATATGCAGAACGCCATGCAGCATCCTGACCGTTACTTCACCGGCGAAGATTGGGTTCTGGGCACACGGGCGGCGCAGTCACTGCAAGCAGCAACGCTTTCACAGAAGCTCGCGGACCGCTACGCCACCGATTTTTCCTCCGAATGGCACGCTTTCCTCCGCGCTGCCGCTGTCGTCCACTACCGCAGCCTGCAGGATGCCAAGCAGAAATTGCAAAGCCTGTCTTCGCCAAACTCGGCGCTGCTGGCGCTTATGTTTACCGCCTCGCGCAATACCGCCGTGGCCAGCCCGCTTATCGCGCATGAGTTCCAGCCAACCCAGGCCCTGGTCCCACCGGACAGCGTGAATAAGCTAATTGCCGCAGGCAATACCAATTACATCAACGGTCTCATAGGTCTCGAAGGTGCGTTGTCGCAGTTCACGCAGGATCCTTCAGCGGCGAACAACCCTACAGCGGCGCAGTCAGTTATCAGCGCTGCCGTCACCGCCCATAGCGCCGTCGGACAGACTGCGCAGTCCTTCAATGTTGACCCACAGGCCCACGTCGAACAAACTGTCATCAGCCTGCTGCAGGCACCTATTACCTCGGTCGAAGAGGGGGTGCGTGGACAGCGTCCGGAACAACTCAACATCGCTGGACGCAGCTTCTGCGCTAACTTCTCCTCGCTCACCAGCAAGTACCCGTTCTCACGCAACTCCACGATTGAAGCCAACCCGGCTGATGTCACTACCGTACTCAAGCCTGGATCGGGAACGCTATGGCAGTTCTACGACTCTACTCTGAAACCCTATATCACCCAACAGGGTGATCTCTGGGTCGCTGCGCCAAATGCTCCTCTGAAGCCAACCGCAGCTTTCCTGCAATTCTTCAACCGGGCCGCTGCGCTTTCAAGAGCATTCTTCCCTGCAGGCGCTACATCGCCATCTCTCAGCTTCACTGCTCACATCCTTCGCTCCAAGGAGATTCAGAGCGTCACCCTCAACGTCGACACCCAGAGCCTCACTGGTGCCGATGTCTCCAAAGACTTCACATGGTCGCCCGACACGGCAAAGTCTGCTGGATTGCTCGCCAACTACGGCAGCGGCAGCCTGCCCTTGCAATTCAATGGGATCTGGTCACTCTTCCATCTTGTCGACCGCGGCAAACTGGAGCAGCCCGGTAATCCAGCGCGCATGGCCTACCCATTGGAAGTCGCCAATACGCCTGTTGTGGTTAACGGAACTCCGCTCACCGAGCGTATCGAGATATCAGGGGCAGGAGCGAGCATCCTCGTTCCAGGATCACTCAACAACCTTCACTGCGAAGCACAGATCGCGCACTGAAACACAGCCGTTGCACCAATTGAAAAGCCTGCTTCTGTTGAAGCAGGCTGATTCACCGATCAATTTCATCCGCTGATTAAGGAGATCGTTGCTATCAGGATCGGCAGCTACTGAAATCGCAGCAGCAGGCAAGTGATATTGTCGGCTCCCCCCTGCGCTTTAGCCGTCTCCACTAACTTCCTGCATGCTCCGGCTAAATCCAACCCGTCGCCGATATGCTCTGCAATTGCTTCCGCATCCGCATAGCGAGTCAGTCCATCCGTAGCCAGCAACACGATATCCCCGGGCTGCACTTGAGCGGTAAAGAGATCCGGTTGTACTGTCGCCTCTACTCCCACGGCACGAGTGATGAACTGCCGCAGAGAGCTGAGATAACCGGCAACGTCCGGCGCGATTCCGCGCTGCTCCTGTTCGGCAACGCAGGAATGGTCCTGAGTGATCTGCACACAACCCCCATCGCGCAGAAAATAAGCGCGGCTGTCTCCAACATTGCCAATCACGATCCGGCTTCCATCGACACAAGCAGTGACTAACGTCGTACCCATCCCACGTAACTCTTGATTTTCCTGCGCTGTGCTCCATACCGCCAAATTTGTGCTTGCAACGGCCTGGTGCAAACGCTCCTCAATATCTGGCGTGGTAGAACGAAGGCCTTCATAGAACAACAGCAGTTGATCGATAGCCGTTCTGCTGGCTACCTCGCCGGCGGCCATTCCACCCATGCCGTCGCAAACCACAAAAGCCTGCGATTGCAGGTCGTAACCGAAGTTGTCCTCATTATTGGTACGACGACAACCCACATCTGAAATTGCCGCCACCTCGACAGTCAATTCCGTCGAAACCCCTGTCGCTTGCTGCGCAAGGAAAGGTGCGCGGTCTTTCACCGGCTCTGCATTCACGGCTGGCTCCCGGTCTTGGTCCATTCCGTCAGAATTTTCGGAGACACCAGTTCCTCTACCGGTCTGTAGTTAGCTTGCCGCGCCATCGCAAATTGTTCATCGGCGTTCTGCCGCAGGCTGTTCGCTTGTTTCTCGTCGTGCGGATCGCCAAGAATGGCTTCCGAAAGCAGGCAAGCTGCCAGATAAAAGTGCGCTGCACCTTTGCTATGGGATCCACCATTGTTCAGGTACAGCGAGATTGAATCTACCGCCTGCTGAAACTGTGAAGAGTAGTAGCTGCGAATACCGTCTTCTAGTTCTGCTGCCAGCGCTTCCGGATCGCCACGAAGCTCCTCCATTGCCCGTTTTTTACCGGCTAGCGCCTCGGCCTGCAGGCCATCCAGAGCGAGCACCCCCTCAAAAGCATGAAGCGCCGCTTTGAAGTCTCTCTTGCTCTCATCGCGCTTGGCCTCTGCCAGGCCGCTTTTGACCTTGGCCGCATAATCAACCTTTGCAGCGGGCGCCGGTTTTGCAGCATCTGGCCCTGGTTGCTGCTTTGCCGCCTCCGGATTGGCCAGCTTCGTCTTCACTTCCTGCAATTTGTCTGCAGGCGACCCTGGCCCGTTAGGATTAATCACCATGACAAAAGAATATTTTTCCTGGGCTCCTTTATAGTCGGCGTTCTGCGCCAGCAAATCGGCTTGCGCTATTGTGTCCTGATAGACCTTGATATTTGTCAGCAGCTGTTTCGCCTCTGATTGCAATGCCTCCGATTGCACCTGTCTGGCCTGAGCCGCAGCTGCCTCGAAATCTCCCCGTTGATAGGCGGCCTGCGCTCCACGCAACAATGACAGGTTCGCCGCCTCCGAGCTTCCTCCCGGCAGCGAAGCCTTTGCCTGCTGAATCAGGTTCTGTGCATCGTCCCTGCGCGAACCGAATCCAATCTTGCTTAGATCGCGAATGGCTCCGGCATAATCTTTATGGTCTAACTCAAACTTTCCTGTCTGGAAATCCGCCTCATATTCCTTATTCCTCTTCTCTGCATCGGCCCGCGCCCGTTCACATTTTTTTTTATAGTGAGACGCATCCAGATCCGCAGCCTCGCACAAGTAGTTCGCCACTCCCTCCAGATCGCCTTTGTCCTTCGCCTGTTTAGCTAGGTCTTTCAAATGATCGACCTGCTGATCTGCATAAACTGCTGGCACCAATGCGAGGATGGCCAGCATCGTCAAAGTCCAATGCCTTCTCATGGCTGGGCTCCTGTTAATATTTGCTGCATCTCCGGAGCGCCAAGATCAGCTGCACATAAATGCTGGCCCTCGCTTACTTCACAACGAAGCATCTGTTCCCGATCATCCGCACCCTTCAGCGTCACTTCATAGGTGCCTGCCGGAACTCCATCGAAACGGAGGGGGGTGGTATGGTCTGAGTTGGACAGATCGATGTTGTCTCCGCTGCTGTTTTGGATCTTCATCACCGTCGCCCACGGCGAAGCATTCACTTCCAGATATGTCTTAACCACTGCAACCGGTTTCGGTGCAGTAACAGCAACAGGAACGCTTTGCAGGCTTTTTCGATGATGCAGCCAGACTCCCACTCCAACGCTCAATACGATAATCAAAGCCAGAGCGCCGAATACCGCTATCCTTGTTACTGTCGATCTGCGGTTAAGGACGCCGGGCTGCTTCTGTACTTCAACCGCCGGACTGTTCGCAACTGCTTTTCGGCTGGACGCGCTCTTTGCTTCGTTTCGCAAGCCTTGCCACTCGGTCCGTACCGTTTCGCTTGCAAATCCAGAAACCTGCTTGTTGCGTTGCAACTCCTGCAATGCATTTTTCCCAGCGTTGCTACGCAACGCTTCGCGAGCTTTGCTCATTGAATTTTTCAATGCCGCATCTGCCGCCGATTGCCGCTTCTGCTCGCAACGTTGCCGCGCCCGCGCCAGCGCCGAAGACTCGCCGTATATCTTCGTAACCCGCGCAAACTCATTCATGCTGCTGTTCAGGTCGCCGCTCGCCAGCAGATCTTCGCAACGCGTCACTGCGGCATCAATCTCGCGCGCCTGTTCAGCCTTCCGCGTCAGATCCTTGTATAGCGTCGTGACTTCTTTGTCTTTCAGAATTTCTTGCGGCTGAGCGGAAAGAAGCTGCAGCGCTCCCGAAATATCGTTCTCCGCCAGTGTTCGCGTCCGATGTAATACAGCCTCGGTTCGTTCTGCGGTCTCGCGCAGCTGCCGCCTTGCATCTTCAAGCGCGGCTGCGAGAGAGGCATCTTCGCCGCTAGCCACCTCCGAACCCAGGCAGGCTACAATCTTCTCCCACTCTTCCGTCCTCTGCAGCTCCTGCACTTCCTGCAAAAGAAGCTCCCGCTTCTGCTGCTCGGTGGCCTGCCGCAGCTGGCTCTGCGCCAAAGCAAGCAGTGATTCTAACTCTTCGGATGTCCCGACTTCTGCCAGCCCCGATTCAAGTTCGCGAATTGCAGCTTCGAACCTCCCAGCCTCGATCGCATCGTGGGCCCTCTTCAGGCGCTGCGTGCGCAATTCCTCTTTCCTAACTTGTCCAAGATGTTCTTCCAGACGTGACCGGAATTGAAGCAGGCTATCGTCTCCGGGAACTTGTCCTAATGCCTCATTAACGATCTTGAGGGCATTCACAGGCTGCTCAAGCAACAAATCCTGGGCGCGAAGAATAGCCGAGCGAACAATCTGCTGCGATTCGAATTCTTGCTTCTTCTGCTCGATCTCCGTCTTCAGACGCAGCAGCAGCGTTTCCGAAGGCAATGTCTCCAAGGCCCTGTTTACACGGTCCTGTGCACGGTCGAAATCTTCTCCGTCCAGGCAGTCATGAATCTCGGCAACGATCTGCTCCAGCAGTTGGCGCCTGCGCTCTTCTTTCTGCCGCATCGTGGCAGTAATCAGCAATTGCTGTACTTCGCTGTGTGTCGGATCAATCTCTGCTGCTTCGCGCAGTAGCGCAATCGCTTCTGTGTACTTGCGGGTGCTATATTCCTCCCGCGCGTTCTTCAAAAGATCCTCGATCTTGATCCCTTCCTGTTTGCGCTTGATCTCGCGCAGGATGATCGAGTGCGCATTACGCAGATTGGTATTTTTCTCGTCCAGTTGCAGTGCTTGCTCCAGAAGGTTCTGCGCCTGTGTCAGATCACCGCGCTTGCGTGCTTCGCTGGCCTGCTCGGAAAGCGCCCGTACCTGCTGATACTGCTCCTTCAACGCTTGCATCTGCTCCAACCGTCCCGTTAATGAAAATGCGCCTTCCGTGTCGAGCTTTTTGGCCTGCATGTAGTACGAGATGGCATCTTCATAATGTTGAGAGGCAACCGCATCTTCTGCCTGCTCAAGAATCTGCCGTATCTGTTCCCCTCGCTGCAGATGGTTCAGCTGCTCCTGCACGTCCTGCATCAGCGTTTTGGCGCTCGCATTTGCCGGATCGATACGCTGTGCCTGTAGCAGCACTGTCCGAGCGTTGGCGAACTGACGCTCATCGGACAGTCTCCGGGCAGACTCCAGCAATTCGAGCACGCGCTCCTGTTTCAGGCCGTCTCCAATCGCCTGAAGATCGAACGCCATCTCTTCCGTTGTGGCGTAGCGTCGATCTACATCTTTTGCCAGCGCCTTGTCGAGCACTGCATTGAACGCCTCCGGAACATCCTGTACGATTCCGGCCAGCGGCACATAGGGCTCATGAATGACGCGATAGAGAGCGGAGACATCTTTGCCTTTAAAAGGCAGCTCGCCCGTCATCATCTCATAGAGCATCACGCCTACTGACCAGATATCGGCGCGCCCGTCGCTGGCCTCGCCCTTCAGCCGTTCCGGGGCAATGTAGTGGAATGTGCCGAGCAGCGCATCAGTTTTAGTAAGCCTCGTGCTCTGATCGGCCAACCGCGCAATGCCGAAATCCACAATCTTCGCCCGTCCATCCGGCAGCACGATCACATTGGCAGGCTTTATATCACGATGCAACAGGCCGTGCTGATGGGCATATCCCAGTCCCGCACAAAGTTGTTCGATGATGGAGAGGGTCTCCAGCACTGGAAGCCGTTCACGCGCGCGCAGAATCTTGTCCAGCGACTCGCCCGCCAGGAACTCCATCGCGATAAATGGATTTCCCTCATGTTCGCCCAACTCATAGACCGTAGCGATATTAGGATGGCTCAGTATCCCCGATCTGGCTTCCACATAGAAGCGCTCCCGCAGCTCAGGAGTAACTTCCGTCAGCGTTTTGATGGCCACATCCCGGCCAATGAGCTTGTCCTCTCCGCGATACACGACGCCCATGCCGCCGCGTCCAAGCTCGCAGATCACGTCATACCTGCCAATGCGAGTTATCGTCGCGGCCTTTGGATCGCTACTCATCTCTCTTTCGTCCCCTCATCTGTGCTCCTCATGCGGAGGGCTGCGGCTTGCCCTGTCCGTTTTGGCCTTTTCTCTTTTTGGAACAACACCGCAGCGGGGAATTTATTTCGAGAATTTTTGCGGGAATAAACAGGGCTTCCCATTTGTTTTTTCGATAGACGCCGAAATTGCATATGGAGTGGAGAATAAGTGGCTAGCTATCTGGAGACAGGACATTACCGACTGACAATTGAGGAGGGCCAGTATGACGGGAAGTGGAAAGTTACAAAAGAAAATGGTACACAGATTCCGACTCTCAGCCTGGGCGGCTTATACATAGCCGACCAGCAATTATCGTGGACCGAGGAACAGAATGTGCCATCTTCCACAACTGGAAGTTTTCTTCAGAAGTTCCTGCGGCCGACGATAAACCGTATCGCCCGGCTTCAAATGGACGACGATGCTTTTCTCGATCTATACGAAAAATGGAAATCGGACACTTTGACATTGACAAGAGGCATCACCGGCACCCATATGGCCTGGAATGATCTGGTGGGTGGAAGTCTGGGATCCGAAGGTGGTACGGACGAACCTACGTTCACGATGGGCAATGCGAATCCAACCAGATGGCTCCCTACTTCATTTTTTCGCTTTGACGAACATGCTGTTGCCATATTGCCAGCGATCCAGGACCTGAACCACCAGACTACCCGTCAGGCGCTTGAGAATTTCGGAGGTTGGATTCCGACGGGAGCGATCGTTAAAATTAATGCCGGGGCAAGTAAAAACTTCGCTATCTGCTGGCTGAACGCAGGTGAAATTGTCGTGCGCGGGCCGCTTTCCTATTCAGCGCACGACTTCCTCTACTGGCGGATCATTTATTCCAGGCTGACAGAACCGCCAGAAGACCGGTTGGTTGTGCCTCCGCAGGCAAACCTTCTGCCTTTGCTCCAACAACGGCCCTTTCGTCCAGAAAACCCAGAATCAATAATGAACTGGATAGGAAATAGCGTAATGCCATTTCACGCAGAAGTTGAGGCGGAATCAGGAGTGAATCTCAATAATCCAGTAGATGCCCCATAAATGAAATGTGGAAACTGCCGCCCCTTATGTAATTCGTCGAATTCAGATATCAATCCGCCCCGGTATTTATAGATCATTCTGCATGCTAGTCTTCGGCGAAATCTGACGGGAGATTTTGCATAAAGAAGAAGCGATTTTCAGTGGAGCAGATAGCGGCGGTGCTGAAGCATGCAGATCCGGGTGGGCCTGTGTGCGTTGGTATGGAGACGGATCAAGCCCGTCAGACGAAATAGCGCCAGAAAGAGAATAGCCGATTGAACTAAATGGTTATATGGCGGCCGTATTGTATCTTCCAGAATTACTTCTTCTGCGACTATTCTCGCGATACATCGCACCCATCGGAAGGGTAAAACCAATCACTCAGCTTTGACTTGTCTGTAGATATGGGCCACTTGTCGACACAACAATCTTGGGAATAAGAGTGCCAGAGCAGTGTTTCTTCAGTATGGGCAAGAGCTAGAGCCGGCGCAAGAAGGGAGCAGCATGACAGAAGAGTCTTGTGAGAGTCTGAACAGGTTTGGGCCGATTCGGTTCATTAGCATGACGATTGGGCATAGTGAACCGCGAATCGAGGAAGGGGAGTTCGAATACACTATCCTGGTGACGGCAAAGGTACAGAGCGAAAGCGAGATGCTTTGTGCCGAGTTGGTTCCTTACGCGGCTAGTTACGTCCGGAAGTTTCGGATGGTTCACGGAAGGGTGGAGAAGGAGACGCTAAATTTGTGGCAAGAGGCTATGGGAGACAACGGAACCGAGCCTTGGGCATGCGAGCCGGGGGACCTCAATGCCGGTCGATTTTTGCATCTTGACTGGCCTGTTCAGATTTATTATCGGCGCGAGTTTCCCTGTATCGGGCGGTCGCAACCCCACTTTGTTGATGATGAACTTGACAGTGAGTACGACGACCCGACGGGCTGCACGAACCTGATCAGGGCTGAACTGGAGAATCATGACGTGGTGTTGTGGGACCGGCCCGCCTGCTCACTCGCGCCCGGAGAATACGTGAAGTATGAGTTTCAATCGGCGTACCTGCTGCGGGATCCGCGTCCCGGACGACGAGACGAGCAGGTCGGATATCGTCGCTTTGTCGTGTTCGTGTACGGCACGGTGGATCGTCTCGAGATGACTCAGACGCGGCCGCCGGATTGGGATCAGGACTGGGCCTAAGATTTTGGAGAAATCGTAGCTACTGTCGTAGGGGTCAGGGGACATCCAGTGACCCTGTACTTTTCGGGAGTGTCGCGTATTGGTCGTGCGCTGCCCTGCTGATTAGAGGCGATCCTCCAATTCTTTTGGAATGTGCAAAATGCGAATGACGCAGAATGGCTGACGCCAGCCCTTTCCAAGGTCGCTCTACTTGTGGTCGGTGGTGTTCTGATAACGAGATGTTTTTGTAGTTCGTTCATCAGCCGACACTCGCAGTGACAGACTGCATTTCTCGACGCCGCGCAAGAGGTCGGCGGCAAGCTGACTGGCAGGAAGCTTATTGAGGGTTGACCCCAGCAGTTCGCCGGCACCGACCAAGATGAGACGGTTGCCGAGATGAAATGAGATAAGCATTCATCGATGCTTTGAAGGGCGGTGCGGCGTCTGCCGCTGAAAGCAACGCCGCAATCTCGGTTTGATTTGTATTCCTAAGATGTCGTATGCAGCAATGGTAGTGTGCCGTCCGACAAGGCGATGACTTCCACCTCCCCAATCCTGAGCCGACAATAGCCACTCTGCATCTTGTTCAATCGTGGATTCACCTTTTGCGCTCTCGCATTCCGATCAGATCGAACTCCGAAGCCAGAAGTGTTCAACCTATCCCGTGTACCCGTCTTAACGCGTAGACCTCATTGTGTGTCATTTCTGCTTCAGAGAAAGGATCGCCACACCCGAGCGCCC
>CAYVSQ010000410.1:0-7881 GCA_964453815.1 uncultured Acidobacteriaceae bacterium
AGATGGTCGGGGAGAGAGGATTCGAACCTCCGACCCCCTGGTCCCGAACCAGGTGCTCTACCAGGCTGAGCCACTCCCCGAACGTTGTTGGAAGGATGCTCGCAAGACAGGGTCCTGGTAGTCCCCGCTGGTGATACGAGCTATCCTGAATATATCAGAAAAGCCCGCATCCCTCTGACAGCCGCGCGATTGAAAGTACAATCCCAACCCGACCTCGAACCGTCGCGGCTACCCGAGGCGCTTCGCATTCTCGATGGAGGAATGGCATCCGAACTCGAGCGTCGCGGCTGCGACATTTCCGGGCCGCTCTGGTCCGCGCATGTGCTTGATGCATCGCCGAGCGTCATAGGCCAGGTTCACCTCGACTATCTCCGCGCCGGCTCTGACTGCATCTCGACGGTCAGCTACCAAATCTCCGCAATGGGATACGCCGAACTCGGCCGCCCCCCGGCCGACGCTGCCCGCACATTACGCCAATCGGTCGAAATCGCACTGGCCGCTCGCGAGCAGTACCGCGAGGAAAACAGCCGCCCCATCTTCATCGCGGCATCGCTGGGACCCTATGGCGCGGTCCTCCATAACGGAGCCGAGTTCCACGGCCGTTACAAACTTTCCTTCGACGATCTCGTGGCCTTCCATGCAGAGCGCCTGGCCATCATCGCCGGCACAAACGCGGATCTGGTTGCTCTAGAAACCGTGCCATCGCTGGAAGAAGCACGCGCCATTGCCACGGCACTTGGACAATTTCCCGGTATTTCAGCCTGGGTTTCCTTCACCTGCAAAGACGCCGCGCACGTCGCCCACGGCGAACGCCTTGCCGAATGCGTTGCTCTTCTCTGCACCATCCCCCAGGTCGTCGCCGTAGGGATAAACTGCACCGCACCGCAACTCATCGACAGGCTCATTGCTGAAGCGAGAACCGCCACCGCCAAACCCGTTATCGTCTACCCCAACTCCGGCGAGCTCTGGGACCCTGAGAACCGCCGCTGGTACGGCTCTTCCAATGTCTCGGAGTTTGCCCAACTTGCACTTCGCTGGTACTCCGCCAGAGCCCATGCCGTCGGTGGTTGCTGCCGAACCACTCCTGCACACATACGCGCCGTCCGCGAAGCGCTTGCCGGGCAAATCCTTAGTACGTCCCGCTCCTGATAATTCCCGGCAAGCCCACGCCCCGCCGCGCCCGTGCGACAATAGTGTTTCAACGCCATGAATCGAGAATCCACAGTGACCCCTCAACCGGTCACCGTCACCCCCGAGCTTCTGGCTCAGCACAGCATCACTGCCGAGGAGTACTCCCGCATCCTGGCAGCGCTCGGCCGCACCCCCAGTCTTACCGAACTCGGCATCTATAGCGTCATGTGGAGCGAGCACTGCTCCTACAAGTCCTCGCGCGTTCACCTCAAGCGCCTGCCCACCAAAAGCGATCGCGTCGTGCAGGGTCCCGGCGAGAACGCAGGCATTATCGACGTGGGAGACGGTTGGGCCTGCGCCTTCAAGATCGAGTCGCACAACCACCCCTCCTATATAGAGCCCTTCCAAGGCGCGGCCACCGGAGTGGGCGGTATCCTCCGCGACATCTTCACCATGAACGCCCGTCCCCTCGCAGTCATGGATTCCCTCCGCTTCGGACCTATCGAGAAAAGCGAGCGGGTGCCCCATGTCCCGACTTTGGGGCATGGGAACAGCGCCGAAATCTCCGACGATCTTCTGCGCAAAAACCACTCCATTCTCGAAGGTGTCGTCAGCGGCATCGCTGCCTACGGAAACTGCTTCGGAGTTCCTAACCTCGGCGGCGAAACCCGCTTTGAGCCCTGTTACTCTGGCAACCCGCTTGTCAATGCCTTCGCTTTAGGATTGGTCCGCCGCGACGAAATTTTCTACGCCAAGGCTTCGGGCATCGACAACCCCGTTATCTATGTCGGAGCCAAGACCGGCCGCGACGGCATCCACGGCGCGACCATGGCCAGTGAGGAGTTCAAGGAAGGCTCCGAGCAGAAGCGTCCCAACGTCCAGGTTGGCGACCCTTTCATGGAGAAGTTGCTCCTCGAGGCCTGCCTCGAAGCCATGCAGACCGGAGCGGTCGTCGGCATCCAGGATATGGGCGCCGCCGGCCTCACCTCATCCGGCTGCGAGATGGGCGCTCGCGGCGGTGTCGGCCTTGAGTTGAATCTCGACCAGGTCCCGCAGCGTGAAACAAAAATGACCGCCTACGAAATGATGCTCAGCGAATCGCAGGAGCGCATGCTCCTGGTCGCCGAAAAAGGCCGCGAGCAGGAGATATTCAACATTTTCACCAAGTGGGGACTCGACGCCACTATTGTAGGCACCGTCATCGCCGAGCCGCGCCTGCGTGTCCTGCATCATGGCGAGCTCGAAGCCGACATCCCCAATCAGTCGCTCACCGACGACGCGCCCCGCTACCACCGCCCCGTCGGCACCTGGAAAGCGCCCGTCCCGCTCGACCCCCCCGCCGAGGTCCTCGAACAGCTGAAGCAGCCGCGCGACTACACCGCCGATCTCAAAAAGCTGCTTGCGTCCTCGAACATCTGTAGCAAGCGCTGGATCTACGAACAGTACGACACCATGGTGCAAACCAACACCGTCCAAGGCCCCGGAGCAGAAGCGGGAGTCATGCGCATCAAGGGAACGCCACGCGCGCTGGCGATGGCCTTGGCAGGCAACAGCCGTTGGTGTTACCTCGAACCTATGCAGGGAGCAACTCTCGCCGTAGCAGAAGCAGCACGCAAGGTCGCCTGCACCGGAGCAACGCCAGTTGCTGCGACGAACTGCCTGAACTTCGGCAATCCCGAGAAACCGGAGATCATGGCACAGTTCTCCGCCGCCATCGATGGCATCGTCGAGGCATGCGCCGCACTTGGAACGCCGATTACCGGCGGGAACGTGTCCTTGTATAACGAGACGAAGGGTGAGGCGATTTATCCGACGCCGGTGATTGGAGTCGTGGGAATTCTGGAGGATGTGACGAAGGCTGTGCCTTCGGATTTTCAAAAGCCCGGTGATGCAATTCTGCTTTTTGAATTCAGTTTCTTTCCCGAAGCTCTTCGAGGCTTCGGATCTTCTGAGTTTGCAAAGGAAATACTTGGCTGGACGTGGGGGACGCCACCATGGCTGGAGATCGACTTTGCTGCTAATCTTCAAAGGTTTCTTGTTGAA
Organism: uncultured Acidobacteriaceae bacterium; assembly: GCA_964453815.1. Lineage (GTDB taxonomy): Bacteria > Acidobacteriota > Terriglobia > Terriglobales > Acidobacteriaceae > Silvibacterium. The sequence continues at coordinate 3,175 of CAYVSQ010000410.1, forward strand.
GCAGCCGAATCGAGACTTTTCCGCTCATGCTGTGACATAGGAAGCGGCGGTTTGCTGGTTGCACTCGCAAAGGCTGCATTCGGCAACAAGGTTGGCGTGGATGTGAACAGCATTCGACTCGAAAGAATTCCAGAAAGCATGTCACTGTTCGCGGAAGGACCGTCCGTCCTTGTTTCCTGTAACCCGCAACATGTCGATCAAATCTGCGAACTTGCAGACCGTCATGGTATTTCTCGGCAAAATATAGGGTTCACTGCTCATGACTCATTCCGGTTTTCGATCGGCTACGTTGGCGAACCTCATAGGCAGCGTCTGGTCGATACGACGGTGAGTGATCTTTACAAATCCTGGTCCTCCTCCCTCGAATCCACCCTCCATGACCACGCCGCCAACGAGGTCTTCGCGTGACCCAGCCCCTCCTCCTCATCGAAGGCATCGAGGGTGGAGAGTCCCGGGTGGCCCACCTTCGCGAAGCCGAAGGCGGAGCTACGGTGGGTTCAGAAGAAGACCCCAAGCTCCGCGAGGAGTGCGGTGTCGTCGCCATCCATGGACATCCCGACGCCGCCCGGCAGGCCTATCTCGGGCTCTACGCACTCCAGCATCGGGGACAGGAATCCGCCGGAATCGCCACCGCCGACGGCCGGAATCTCTCCAATATCAAGGGAATGGGCCTCGTCTCCGAAATCTTTACCGATGACGTCCTCTCCAAGCTGAAGGGTGACATGGCCATCGGCCACACCCGCTACTCGACGACCGGCGATTCAGCTCTCCTGAATGCCCAGCCCATTCGCGTCGAGTCCACCAAGGGCCTCATTGCCATCGCCCACAATGGCAACCTTGTCAATCTAGGCAACCTGCGCGCCCGCCTCGAGCGCGAGGGCGCCTTCTTTCAAACCACCAGCGACTCCGAGATCATTGTCCAGCTCATCGCTCATAGCCGCACTGGCACGCTGGTGGATGCCATCGCCGACTCGCTCAGCCAGGTCGACGGAGCCTTCTCCATCGTCATGATGACCCGCGACCGCATTTTCGCTGCCCGCGATCCGCGCGGTTTCCGTCCGCTATCGATGGGCCGCATCGAGAATCCCGACGGCCCCGATACCATCGTCTTCGCCTCCGAGACCTGCGCCTTCGATCTGCTGCGCGCGAAATTCGAGCGCGACGTCGAGCCAGGTGAGCTGGTTATGGTCACGAGCGATGGAGTCACCAGCCGCCGCTACTCAAGCGGCATGCCGCAATCAAGCTGCATCTTCGAGCACGTATACTTTGCCCGCCCCGACAGCAAAATCTTCAACCGCTGGGTGCAGGAGAGCCGCGAAGAAATGGGCCGACAACTGGCCCGCGAGTCTGGAGTCGATGCCGACCTTGTGGTCCCCGTCCCCGACTCCGGCGTGACGGCCGCCATCGGCTACGCCGCCGAAAGCGACATCCCTTTTCGCTTCGGCCTCATCCGCAATCATTACGTCGGACGGACATTTATAGAACCGGAACAGCGTGTGCGCGACTTCGGCGTGAAGTTGAAGCTCAACCCGGTGCGCAATCTCCTCGAAGGCAAACGCATCATCCTGATCGACGACTCCATCATCCGCGGAACGACCAGCCGCAAGATCGTGCGCATGGTGCGCTCTGCTGGCGCGCGCGAAGTCCATCTCCGCATCAGCTGCCCGCCCACGATTTCACCCTGCTTCTATGGAGTCGACACTCCCAGCAAGAAGGAACTCATCGCCGCCAACAACTCCGTCGAGGAGATCCGTCGCTACATCGAAGCCGACTCGCTCGCCTATCTCTCCCTTGACGGCCTGAAAAAAGCCTGCGATGGCGGCGAAAGAAATCACTTCTGCGTGGCCTGCTACACCGGAGCCTACCCGACCCAATGGGTAGATGTAGAAGATATTCTCCCTGCCGCCGCAACCAGCCGTTAAGCGTCGCTTTTTTCTCTAAACTATTGCAATTAGGGCTATGGACTCTCTTTTCCTCAGAGCACAAGCGCATTTGGGAGTTGCTTTCTTGGTGAGCAACTCACAAATTCTTGCACCGCGGAGGGGGAACTACGCTACTGTATTGTCGAGTGGCCGCGTCGACACGTACTGCAATCCTCAGATACTGTAAGCGGTAGTAGGGGTGGAATATGGCTTGGGACGTTTCATTCAACTGCGATATTTGTGGAAAAAAGAAGGGTGAGGCCAACCACTGGTGGATGGTTCTGCTCGGCGATGTCCCCTGTTATGAAGAAGGTCAGCCTGGATTACGCTTTACGCTGCTTCCCTGGAATATGGCCGAGAGTCGTAGCCCGGAGATGTATCACCTGTGCGGCCAGGGCTGTGCCATGAAGGCAATGGAACGCTTTATGACAACCGGCGCGATCGAACCTAACAGTGCACTTGAAGACGGATTGCATGCCTCTGCACTGCGCTAGCCGGGTGGACCCCTTCTACAAGCTGAGCGACTCCTCAAGCCACTATCATTCTCAACCATGATTCTGCTGGATACCGCGACGAAAGCGGCGTACACACTTCCTCCCGATAAGTTAGCCAAGGCTATCCATCTGAGCCATGCGCGCACGCTGGCACACTTTGGTGATACGGCGTGGGTGATGTTGGCGTTGTGGGTGCTGGTCCGATGGCACGTAGGGGCGCGAATGCGTGACTGGGCGGAGCGGCGGAGCAATAAGGCGTGGATTCAAGGATTGATGATTGCACCGGTGTGGCTGTTGATCGTGTCTCTGCTTGGGCTGCCGGTGTCATTCCTGATGGAGCGCGTGTACCGCGCGTACGGGATTTCGGTCGAGAGCTGGGGAATGTGGCTGGGCGACTTTGCCAAGTCGACGGCGCTGACTCTGATCTTTGGTGCGCTGGCACTGTCGGTGCTCTATGCGCTAATGCGGCATTCTTCGCGACGCTGGTGGCTTTGGTTCTGGCTGCTGGCCCTACCTGTGGAGGTGCTGGGAGTTTACGCCGTGCCGGTGTTCATCGACCCGCTATTCAACCACTTTTCGCCGCTGGCGCAGACCGATCCGGCGCTTGTGGACCAATTGGAGCGTGTGGCGGCGCGGGGAAATCTGCAGATTCCTCCGTCGAGGATGTTCGTGATGGATGCGAGCCAGAAATTTACGGCTCCCAACGCCTATGTGACGGGATTTGGCGCGTCGAAGCGGATTGTTGTGTGGGACACCACGATTCAGCACGCACCGCCGGATGAGATTCTGGCGGTTTATGGACATGAGCAAGGCCACTATGTGCTGCAGCACATTCAGAAGGGGATTGAATTTTCAGCAGCGCTGATGTTGCTGGGTTTCTGGATCGCGTACCGCGGTATGCAGTGGCTGGTGCAACGTTACGGGGATACGTGGAACATCCACGCGGTGGAGGACTGGGCCTCGTTGGGACTATTGCTGTTGGTGATGACGGTACTGAGCTTTGTGGCCGAGCCGATCGGCAACGCCTTCAGCCGCTGGGAGGAACATGCCGCCGATGTCTACGGGCAGGAGGTGATCCACGGACTCGTCCCGGACGCGCAGGCCAGCATGGCGCACTCATTTCAGCGGCTGGGCGAAATGTGGCTCGACAACCCCTCACCGAATCGCTTTGTGGTCTTCTGGACTTATAGCCATCCGCCGACGGCATCGCGCGTGTACTTTGCCGCCGGCTATGATCCGTGGCGGGCGGGGGAGCACCCGAAGTATTTGGCAAAATAAGCGAGCGGCGTGGCATTCTTGAGCCATGGAGTGCATCTTCTGCAAAATCGTAACCGGAAAGATTCCCTCAAGGAAGTTGTATGAGGACGAACTGACGTATGCGTTTCCGGACATCAATCCGCAGGCTCCCGTGCATACGCTGATTGTCCCGAAGAAGCATATGGCTTCGCTGGACAGGGCAGATTCAGACGACAAGGATCTGCTTGGGCATCTGCTGGACGTGACCCGTAGGCTAGCGAAGGAGCAGAAGCTGGGCAATGGATATCGCGTGGTGATCAATACCGGGGCGAATGGCGGGCAGACGGTGGATCATCTGCATCTGCATTTGCTGGGCGGTCGCGCGATGCATTGGCCACCGGGGTAGGGAGCGGGTCTGACTTCTTCACACTAGGAAAAGGTAAACGGCGCGAATGCCCGCATGGAGATGTTCGCGCCGGGAGTTAGAACGTTACCAGGGGAATTCCCTGATCTGCTGCGGCACAAATTGCGAGCCGCCCAGATCGGCGTCAGTGAACGAGAAGACGAAGAACTGGTTGGGGTTCGGAATCGTATTTCCGCTGGCGTCAGTAGTGGTCTCGAGGAAGTCGTTGTCGTTGGCGATCCAGAGGGTGTGAACGCTTGTGCCTCCATCGTTGATATCGGGTCCGAAGGAAACACCCTCGATCTTGGCCGGGATGTCGCCTGCAGAGATACCTGTTGCGGTAAGCGACTTGACGATGTCGAGGAAGGGTGTTTTGGCGACGGCGTGCGTGGTCGCAGTGGTGCCGTCCATGGCGCTGATGTCGACGGCTCCATCGAGGTCGATTTTGAAGAGCTCTTTGACCTTGGCGTTATTCTGGTCGGCGCGTCCCTTGCCGTCGCGCTCGTCGACCAGGAACTCGTGCTGGTTGAGGGCGACGATTTCGCTGACGCCAGTGCCGGTAGTAAGCAGGTAGGCAAACTGGTGCGTGACGCGGCCGGAAAGGATGTCGATGGTGACGATGCGCAGCAGGTTTGCAGCGTCGCCGCCCTCG
>CAYVSQ010000411.1:0-10526 GCA_964453815.1 uncultured Acidobacteriaceae bacterium
GATGTGTAGTAGTGAATCGAGAGTCCCCACAGGTGGCGGCGTTCGGGGTTCGCATACAGCGCCTTGAAGAGGCGTGTCGTCCAGTCGACGTCGTCGCCATTGGGGCCGACGGCCACGAAGCGAAGAGGGTTGCCGTAATTCGGTACCCAGGCCGTGTAGCGGCGGAAGACAGCGGCGTACTCCTCCGGCGTCATGTTGCCGCCGCAGCCCCAGCTCTCGTTGCCCACGCCCCAAAGGTCGACATTGAAAGGTTGCCGGTCGCCGTTCTCGGCGCGCAGCGTGGCGAGGGCATTGGGCTCGGCGGGAGCCGCGGAGTTGGACGGCAGGTCGCCTGCGGGGGTGTTACAGTACTCGATCTGCTGGTAAAAGTCGCGGGCCGGCTGGCTACGCACATTCGCCGCCAGGTAGGGCTTGCAGCCAATCAATCGGCAAGTGCGCATGAACTCGTGCAGGCCGTAGTGGTTCGAGTCCTGCTGATTCCAGAAGCCGGCGCGGGCGGGCCGCTTGTCGCGTGGACCCAGGCCGTCCCGCCAGTCGTAGGAGTCGGCAAAGCAGCCGCCGGGCCAGCGCAGCACCGGAGCCTCGACAGCGCGCATCATGTCGATGAACGAGCTGCGGATGCCGTCCTGGTTGGGAATCTTCGACTTCTCGCCAACCCATACGCCGTCGTAGATGACTCCGCCCAGCTGTTCGATGAAGTGGGAGTAGATCTCCGGAGAGATAGCGCCGACAGGCTCGGCGGGAAGCACCTCGATGTGGGCATCGACCTGCGTGGACTGCGACACGAGCGGGCTGGTGCGGAAGGCAAGCGCGGAAGCGGCAAGCGCGGAGGTCTGAAGGAATTTACGACGCGAAGTCAGGTGCTCGGTCATTTGAGTAAACGTTCTCCCAGTGAAGTAAAACAATACAGAGAGCGGATGAGAGGCGCAAGAGCAGGAGGATTCATGTCAACTTGCTCAACCCCCGGGCCTTACTGAAACCGACGCACACACACCCCGGCCGTTATGAACTCTGACTTCCGGAGGACCCTCGTCGTTCGTACCAACGAAGCACCCGCAGCGCTCGGAGCGTATTCCACCGGCTCGGCTCACCCACCAATTCGCCCAACGGAAAAGGAAGCACCTCGTCGTACGCGCGATCAAGGAGCCATCGACCCCTGGCCACGACCGAGACCTGCCGCCGGCCTTCGATGAAATGCACGGCATCGCGCATGCGCGCGTCCGGCCGGTCTTCTGCGTCCCCGTCATCGGCTTCTCTGAAGTAATCCAGCGCACGGAGAACGTCGTAATGGTAGCGGGGCGGGAACGCCAGCTCCAGGAACGCCGGATTGGCGACCTCGCCGGTGGAGCACCGCCGAAAGAGGCCACGCTCGAGCAGGTACTCCTCGCCGCGCCGTCTAGACGCCGCAATCTCCGGCGCGGACCCGACGGCACGCTCGTACTCGAGCAGCCCCTCCAGCACGCAGATCGTAGTGTGGAAAGACGAGCGCGCACTCTTCGGCGCTTCACAGTTCCAACCGCCGTCATCGAGCTGCTCGGCGAGGAGACGGCGCGCGAGGCTCTCCGTCGGTTGCCCGAAGCAAGCGCCCACAGCGAGTGCCCCCCCGTTGATGCACGGCTCCTCTTCGCCTTCAAAGAACGTGTTCCCGCCGGTTTCCGGCCCACGCAACTCCCAGCCGCCGTCCTGATCATTCCACCGCAAGCCCGCTTCGAGACGAGCCATTGCGGACTCGACGGCAGGTTCGGCGCGGTCGACGCCGGTCGCGCGCAACAGAAGCAATGTGAAGAGGGTAGATAACCAGACAGGGGTATCGGTCCGGCGCCACGAGCCGTCCGCTCCTTGGCGGGCAAGAATTTCTGCGCCGAGCCCTTCGCGTGGGACGCGGGCGCGCTCCGCGGCGACCCGCGCCGGAGAGGCATCGGTTAGATCGCGCATCGCCTGCCAGCGGATGGCGGAGTCCGAATTGAGGAGCCAATCGACAGTGTCCACGCCGCTATCTTACCTTTCAAGCCACCGCTTCATGGGGACACATTCCTAAGCGTCCACACACCTTGAATCCTCCCCAGAGCGCCCAAATGCTGTGGCCCGTTCGCGCACGGTGCGGGCGGCGTCAGCCTAGCTGAGCACAATGGAGGGAGAGGGTGATCCACAGACGGGATTGGAGCGAAAAATGTAAAGGCGCCGTCGCGAAGACGACGCCTTAGCTGCTGCGTTGAGAACTCCTACTTCTTCTTAGTGGAGGCCTTGTAGTTGGTGTTCACCGTTGTGCCCAGTTCGGCGAGAATCGACTTGGCGTCGGCGGAGAAAGGACCGGTAGGGTCAAGTTCGAGATACTTCTGATAGGCCTCTGTGGTACCCGGAGGGGCGACGACTTTTTGCGTCTTCGGATCGACGGTGGCCTTGTTGATGAGCGCTTTACCCTTCAGGTAGTAAGGAATGGCACTGTTGGGATCGGCGGCGATCGCTTTGTCGGCAGCGGCCACGGTGGCGTCACCCTGACCGGCGCGGTCCATCATGATGGCCTCATTGCGATAGTGCATGGCGGCGCTCTTGGGATCGGCCTGGACGGCAGCCTCGTAGGCTGCCTGGGACTCGGGAACCTTGCCTTCACCGGCGAGCACTTCACCCAGCGCATCGTCTGCAACGGATTGTAGATCGGGATTGGGCTTCTTGCTGGCCGCGTCAATCTCGACGGCTTTCTTGAGCGATGTGACCGCGTCGTCGTTCTTCTTCAGGCCTTTTTGGGCAAGTCCAAGTTCTACCCATAGCACGGCGGCATCGGGCTTGGCCTGTGCGTCCTTGGACATCAGGGCTTCCGCCTCAGCGTAGTTTTTGTCCTTGTTGTCCTCACGGGCCTTGAGCAGGTCAGCGTTGAGATTTTTGATCTGCGAGTTCTCCTTCACGGCCGCTGCATTCTTGGCCTTCAGATCCTCGAGCTGCTTTTTCACCTCGGGCGATAGCTTCGAGACGTATTCGGCGCGGGTCATGTCGAAATCCTGGAGGGTGTCGTTGCCGGAGGCGAGCCTTACGTCGCGAAACTGGTCGACGGTCTTATTCTCGGCGCTGTAAAGCGTAAGGACATAAGTACCGGGGGCAATACCCTCGCCCTTGTAGTCGCCGCTGGCATTTGTGGTGAAGGTGTATTTCGCGGTCTTTCCATCGGTGCTGAGCTGCACGGTAGCGTTGGGCACGGCCACACCGACGGGATCCTGTACGTGGCCGTGAACCTTGGCCGTGTCTTGTGCCTGCACATAGGCCGTAGCGGATACCAGCAGGACCGCGAACAGGCATGCCAGCCAATTTTTCGTCTTGCGCATGGTGTTATCTCCAATTGTCTTGTTTCTCATGGCTTCTTCTTTCTATCTCCCCGAGGGCCGCGTTTGACTTTGGGCTGCCGGTTCCGAATCTTCAAGTGCGTCATTAATTTCTTGCGGACCACAGCAACTTTAACTGTTCATCGCGTCCGCATGGCGTAAGGAATCGGGTCGGGCGTACCCACCTCGTCGAAGGCGCGCAGACGCAGAACACAACTGTCGCATTCGCCACACGCTTCTTCCGCGCCCGAATAGCACGACCACGTTAAATTGAATGGCGCACCCAATTCAAGGCCAAAGGCTACAATCTGGCTCTTCCTTAAATGGATGAGCGGCGTCGAGATTTCGATGTCTCCTTCGCGGGTCCCGGTGCGGATGAGCTGCTGGAAAGCCTGGTAGTACGCCGGCCGGCAATCGGGGTAGCCGGAGCTATCCTGTTCGACGGCGCCGATGAAGATGGTTCTGGCTCCCAGGACTTCTGCCCAACAGGCTGCCGCGGACAGGAAGTGCGCATTGCGAAAGGGAACATAGGTCACAGGGATAGCTTGGCCGATTGGCTGATGTTCGGGCGCCTTGGGAACAGCGATGTTGGAGTCGGTGAGGGCCGAGCCTCCGATGTGACGGAAGAGGTCGATTTTGAGGTGTAGAAAGTCCCGGAAGTCAAGGGTTTGAGCCACCATCCGAGCACTATCTAACTCTCGTCCCTCGGTGCGCTGTCCGTAGCTGAAGTGGAGCGCATAGGCGTCGTAGTCGCGTGCGGCGAGAGAGGCACACACAGTGGAGTCCATGCCTCCGGAGAGACATACCACTGCTCTTGGTCGGGCTCCAATCCAATTACTCGAAGCATACAAATCAGACATGTTCTTCTTTATGGTAACGCGTGGCGCGGAAACGGATGCTTTCTCCTTTATGTTTGTCGCGTTCGTTCATCGGTACGAGCGTAGAGGCTCCCAGCGATGCTTTACTTCTGTTGATTCTCGGAGGCCGCCGACATAAAGAGGTCGACGTTATTTTTGTCGACTTCTGCCGTGCCCGTGTCAACAAATACCGGGAAGGGCGAGAAGGTGTCCTGGGTGTAATCGGGACTCAGTTTCTTCGGGGGATAATGATAGATCTCGTCGAGCGCCTTAAGGCCGTAGAAGCCCATGGTAAAGGGCTTCTGCGCGATGGTTGCATTGATTACACCTTCCTTGATCAGGTTGAGGGTGTCTGGATCAACGTCCATGGCGATCAGCAAACGATCCGTAGCCTTTTCACGCTTAAGCACCTCGCCGACATCCTTACCGGCTGAAGCTTCCAGGCACACGAAGGCGTCGATTTTCGCCGGACCCGTCAGGGCGAGGTATTGCTGTGTCTTGTCAAAGGCATTCCCCGAATCGCCCTTGATGTTAAACACGTCCATGATCTTGATCCCCGGATGGGCTTCAAAGGCATCCCGATAGCCCTTCAGACGCTCGTCCAGATTAGGCTGGCCGGGCATGCTAAAAAACACGACATTACCTTTCCCCCCGAGCTTGTTTACCACTCGTTGCCCTCCAAGACGACCTGCCTCAAGGTTATTGGTACCGATGAAGTAAAGGCGGTGGCTGTGGGGAGCGTCCGAGTCGATGGTTATGACCGGGATTCCCTGGTCGATCGCAGAGTCGATTTCCGGCTGTAGCAGAGCGGGGTCTGACACAGAAACCAATATGCCCATGGGATGGGTGGCGATGGCGTCGTGCAAATCCTTCAATTGGGCCTGCGCGTCGTAATTCGTTGGACCGTCGATCTTCGCGGTCACGTCGTACTGCGCCGCCGCTCTCTGGAAGCCAGCAATCGCAGTCTTCCAGTACGGGAGATTGATGTTATTCGAAATAAGATAATACGTCTCTTTGTTAGAGTGACGCCCGCAACCAATCAAAAGACCGAGGGCTGCAAGGGACAGCACCCCCGCATATCTCAGACTTCGCATAAGAACCTCCCGTGAGATGAAATGTCGAGCCGTGCTGAACCTTCTCGCTGAGAGTAACTGGCATTTATTCAGCCGACAAGAGTGCGTCGCGGATTGTACTCCTGCGCAAGAAATTTTGCCTGAGTTTTTGGAGTGCGGTCCGTTTTCGCGCTTCGATCTCTGGATTCAGGGTTGCACGCCTATCGGCGAACGGAGCTCGGATTGCGCCGATGCCACACTTGTCCACCAGTGATCGAATGCTACCAGGGCTTGCTCGCACTGGATGCGGCGCCGCTCCTTTTTGTCGCGAATGCGTCGGCGGGTTTCCTCATCGAGGGGGACGAGCAGGTCGAAGGTGATATTGGCGGGGTCGAAGCGTTTGGCTTCGGCGTGCGTGATGTAGTGAACGAGCGAGCCGAGGGCGGTCTGGCGAGGGACTGGAACGGCCGTCGAGCCCTGAGCACCTGATGCGGCATAGAAGCCGACCAGCATGCCCGTTGCGATGGACTCGGTATAGCCCTCGACGCCGGAGATCTGGCCGGCGAAGAAGATGGTGGGGTAGTCGCGCAGGTTGAGCGTCGGCGTGAGGACGCGGGGCGCATTGATGTAGGTGTTGCGATGAATCTGGCCGTAGCGCAGGAATTTTGCGTTTTCGAGGCCGGGAATGAGACGCAGGATACGGGCCTGCTCGCCGTGTTTTAGGTGGTTCTGGAAGCCGACGAGGTTGTAGGAGTCGGCGCGCAGATTTTCGCAGCGCAGCTGGACGACGGCCCAGGGAGTTTTGCCGGTGCGCGGGTCGCGCAGGCCAACGGGCTTCATGGGGCCGAAGCGCAAGGTGTCACGACCGCGCCGGGCCAACTCTTCGATAGGCAGGCAGCCTTCGAAGTAATCGAGGTTCTCCCACTCTTTTTCCTTTACCTGCTCGGCTGAGACGAGGGCGTCGTAAAAGCGATCGTATTCTTCCTTCGACATCGGGCAGTTGATGTAGTCGGCGGTGCCCTTGTCGTAGCGGGCGGCGAAGTAAACGCGCTCCATATCGATGGTGTCGGCCTCGACGATGGGGCTGATGGAGTCGTAGAAAGCAAGATGCTCGCTGCCGGTGAGGCGGGCGATTTCAGCCGAGAGTGCCGAGGACGTGAGCGGACCGCTGGCGATGATGGTGATCCCGTCGTCGGGACTGAGCTGTGTGACTTCTTCGCGATGCACGCGGATGAGTGGTTCGCCGTCAATAGCCGCTTGGATAAGGCGGGAGAATTCGACGCGGTCGACGGCCAAGGCGTGGCCGGCAGGGACGGCGCTCTGGTCGGCGCATTGCAGCAGAGGCGAGCCGGCGCGGCGCATCTCCTGTTTGAGGAGCCAGGGCGCGGTGTTTTCGCTCTCCGACTTGAGGGAGTTTGAGCAGACCAGCTCGCCAAAGTCGGCTGTCTGGTGGGCCGGCGTGGTACGGACCGGGCGCATCTCGTAGAGATCGACTTCGCGGCCGAGACGAGCGATCGTCAGTGCTGCTTCAGGACCGGCCAGACCGCCGCCAATGACCCGAATCTTCATGCTGTAGCCCCGGTGACAGTCTCGGTGGAGGCAGCGAGCGAGGTGAGGGCTGCACCCGTGATGCGCATGCGCCGCCAATCATCGAGCAGGGTAGCGTCGAGGCGGCAGTAGAAGTCGATGGCAGGCTGATTCCAGTTGAGCACGTCCCATTGGAGACGGGAGCAGCCACGCTCGACAGCAATGGCCGCGACGCGAGTGAGAAGTGCCTTGCCGATGCCGAGTCCGCGGAACCTGGACCGGACGAACAAGTCTTCGAGGTGCAGGCTGCGGCCCTGCCAGGTCGAGTAGATGGGAAAGAAAAGCGCGAAGCCCGCGGGCGCGCTGCCATCTTCGCTCTGGCACTCAGCGATTAGGCATTCGTAATAGCGCTCAGGGCCGAAGCCGTCGCGGAGCAGCTGCTCTTCGGTGATCCGGACGGAATGCGGCTCTCGCTCATACTCGGCCAGCTCGGAAATGAGGGCACGAATAAGCGAAAGGTCGGACGGCGTAGCAGGACGGATGCGTGTCATGGTTGCAGATTCGATTATAGGGACGCTGACTTGATATCTTCACTGGTAGCAGGCTGGTTGCGAGGAGAAGTGAACCCTATGGAAGTGGCACAGGTGCTGATCGCCGGCGAGTGGCGTGAGGCTAACTATAAGACAACGTTTCATGCCCAAAATCCGGCGACCGGAGAAACGCTGACCAGAGCCTTCCCCGTCAGCGAATGGGCGGACTGCGACGCGATGCTGGAAGCAGCGAACGCGGCTGCGCAGCAGCTCCGGAGCGTACCGCCGGAGCGGATTGCGGCATTTCTCGAGGCTTACGCCCGAAATATCGAGTCGTCGTCGGCACAGATTATCGAAACCGCCCACGAGGAGACGGCGCTGCCGATTACACCCCGACTGAAGGACGGCGAGCTGCCGCGCACGGTCGGTCAGCTTCGACAGGCCGCGGCCGCAGCACGGGAAGGTTCCTGGGCGCGGGCGACGCTCGACCTGGCGCGGAATATCCGGTCGTGCTTTGAGCCGATCGGGCCGGTGGTTGTCTTCGGGCCCAACAACTTCCCGTTGGCCTTCAATGGCATCAGTGGTGGTGATTTTGCTGCTGCGATCGCGGCGGGCAATCCAGTGATCGCCAAAGCTCATCCGCTGCATCCGGAAACGAGCCGGTTGTTCGCGGAAGATGCTCGCAAGGCTGTGGCGGAGGTGGGTCTTCCGCCCGCAACCATCCAGATGATCTTCCATCTGGCGAATGAGGATGGCCTGAAGCTCGTCGCTGACCGGCGCGTGGCTGCTGTCGGGTTTACCGGAAGCCGTGCCGCAGGTCTGCACCTGAAAAAGGCTGCAGAAGCCGCAGGCAAGCCTATCTACCTGGAGATGTCGAGCATCAATCCGGTCATTCTGCTGCCGGGCGCCCTGGCGGAGCGTCCAGCGGAGATCGCGCAGGAACTGGCGGATAGCTGCCTTACAGTCGCCGGACAGGTCTGTACCTGTCCCAACCTAATCCTTCTGCTGCGAGGCGCGCCGGCGGACGCCCTGGTCGACCAAGTTGCGCAAGCGTTTCAGGATCGCGCGGCGCAACCGTTGCTGTCTTCTTCCGGCCTCACCCAGCTTCATGCCGGGGTTAAGTCTTTGGTCGAGGCGGGAGCGTCACTCCTCACCGGCGGAGAGGTCGTGCCTGGCGACGGCTATCGCCACGAAAACACGATGTTGAAGGCAACCGCAAGTCAGGTACTCGCAGCTGATGGCGCGCTCGAGCGAGAGGTCTTCGGCAATGTCACAACAGTCGTGACAGCTGAAACGCTGGAAGAGCTGCGGCAGACTGTCGGGAGGCTCGAGGGGAGTCTTACCGGGAGCATTTACTCGGCGAAATCGGGCGCTGACGATCCGATGTACGACACGATTGCGTCGGCTTTGCGCGAGAAGGTGGGACGAATGCTCAATGACAAGATGCCTACGGGAGTTGCCGTGAGCCCGGCAATGAACCATGGGGGACCCTATCCGGCGACAGGCCATCCGGGCTTCACCGCCGTCGGGATACCGACAGCCATGGTCCGGTTCGCTGCCCTGCGCTGCTATGACGGGGTCCGACAGGAGCGGCTGCCGAATATTCTGAAGGACAAGATTACCAACCCGTCCACATGGCGCTCGATCGATGGAGAGTGGGTGCGAGGTTAGCTGATTATTGGCACTGCTACGGCTGCCGGTTCTCCAGAGCGTCGTGGATAATCTTCCGTGTTGCCTTCAGCTCCTCCCCGACAAGCTGAAGGCGCGGCGGACGCACACGCGCATTGCCCTCACCCAGCTCCTCCTGAACGAGCTTGATGAGCTGAATGAACTTGGGCACAGTATCCATACGGAGCAGAGGCAAGAACCACCGGTACAACTCAGACGCATCCCGTGAATGTCCCTGAATCGCGTAGTCGAAGAGGGCTACGGATTCGGCAGGCAGCGCATTCACCAATCCTGCAATCCATCCTGTCGCGCCTGCGGCTATACCTTCGACAATCGCATCGTCGACGCCGACGAAGATACGCAGGCGGCCATCGGCGATAGCGCGGATCGCTGTGATCCGGCGCACGTCTGTGCTCGATTCTTTGACGGCATGCAGATTTGGGTGCTCCGCCGCCAGCTCGTGGATCTGCTCGGGAAGAAAGTCTGTCCCATAGGCGACGGGGTTGTTGTAGAGCATGCAGGGGAGAGGAGTCGCACTGAAAATCGCCGCCATGTGCGTCTTTGTCTCGCGCCAGTCGCCGCGATACACATATGGCGGGAGCACCATAAGGCCCGAGCAGCCAGCATCGGCGGCTGCCTTGGCGAGCGTCACCGCTTCTGAAGTGGATAGTGCCGAGATTGCAGCTACGACTGGTGCGCGGCCATCGGCAGCTATGACCATGCTCTTTAGAATCGCCGTCTTCTCTTCGAAGGTGAGGGTCGAGGCTTCGCCGAGCGAGCCGAGCGAGACGATGCCGGTGCAGCCTTTCTCGAGCAGCCACTGCGCGTGCCGGATCATGAATTCGTGATTGACCCGTAGAGCAGCATCGAAGCAGGTGGTCATTGCGGGCATTACTCCATACCAGTTCATCGTGCCTCCTGCAGGGTTGGAGCTTGCATGGATGTGATCCGGGAGGGCAGATATGGGTCGATCGGGATCTCTGATCCTCGCGCCAGCAGATGATCCACAAGGAGCCGAGCCGTGCCCAGCGAAGTGGTGATGCCCAATCCTTCGTGACCGGTCGCCAGGAAGAGGGTGGGATCTTCAGTGGGTCCGATGAGCGGCAGCTTGTCCGGCGTTGCGGCGCGAAAGCCAGCCCATGAGCGAAGAGCGGTCAAAGAAGGCAGGCCCGGCATGTAGAGCGCCGCTCGTTCCATCATGGATTGGATGATATGCGCGTCGACGCCGGGCTCTTCTGCTCCGTACTGCCGGGAAGAGCCGATGAGCAATTGCCCGTTTATGCGTGGCTGTATGTTGAAGGCTACAGAATCGGCGGTGGATGAGTGCGCGCTCTTGAGGTAGCCCAGCTCGACGAGTTGATGGTTCACATATCCCGGATATCGATCAGTGAGGATGAGGTGGCCCTTGCGCTTTTTGATCGGGATGCCTGGAGTCAGCGCGGATGCCAGAGCGCCTGCTGCATTGATGATGTAGGCTGCGCGCAGCACATCTCCGTTGTCGAGTTGCACGCCACCGTGAGATGCGCTGGTGACGGCGTGACCGGTCATCAGTCTGGCTCCGAGCTTCTGCGCCTGGTC
>CAYVSQ010000412.1:0-3654 GCA_964453815.1 uncultured Acidobacteriaceae bacterium
CTGTGGGCGCAACAGGGTTATACGTTCCTCGATTCTTTCCTCAAGGTGACCAAGACCGATTACGGCGCGGGTTTTAATCAGGTGGATTTCAAAGGAGAGACTGAGGCGGCGCGGTTGACGATCAACCGATGGGTCGAGCAGAAAACAGAAAATAAGATCAAAGACCTTATCCAGCCGGGCGTACTTGATTCCATGACAAAGCTGGTGCTGACAAACGCCATTTATTTCAAAGGCGACTGGCAGACGCAATTCGACAAGGCGAAAACGAAGGATGAGGATTTCCATGTATCCCAAGGGCAGACTGTAAAAACGCCTCTGATGCACCGCGAGGGTGAATTCAACTATTTCAGTGGCGAAACGTTTCAGGTGCTGGAAATTCCTTACAAGAGCACGGAATTATCCATGATCATCTTTCTGCCCAATGATATGAGCGGCCTGCCTGCTTTAGAACAAGCGGTGACCGCGTCCAACACGCAAAAATGGCTCCGCCAGCTGGGACCAGTTTCCAAAGTTGTTATGACGATGCCCAGGTTCAAGTTGACGCAACAATTCGAGCTTGAAAGCACACTCAGCGCCATGGGAATGCCGCTGGCGTTTGAAAAGGGCGCAGATTTTTCAGGGATGACCGGCAACCGCGAATTCTTCATTTCGGCTGCGATCCATAAGGCTTATGTCGACGTAAATGAGGAAGGAACCGAAGCGGCGGCGGCGACTGCGGTGGTTATCAGGCCAACGGCCGTTCGGTTGCATCCCCAGCCACCCCCTGTATTTCGCGCCGACCACCCGTTCGTTTTCCTGATTCGCGACAATCGCTCCGGCAGCATTCTGTTCATGGGCAGAGTGATCAATCCTGCTAAGTGATGATGCTGGTAAAACATGCTATCTTTACTTCTGGGGATGTAAGTAAAGATGAAAACGAGCAGTGTGAGCAGCAAGGGACAGGTGACAATTCCCCAGGAAGTCCGGATACGGATGGGCCTGAAGGAAGGCGATCGCGTCGAATTCGTGGTGGAGAACGGGCAGACGATCCTCCGGCCTGCTCGTGGACACAAGAGTCGTTTTGATAAATATGTCGGGGCGCTGCCCTACTTTAAGAGCATCGATGAAATAAACGCCTGGGTACGCGAGATGCGGGAGGATCGTGCGGAGCGCGATTGATACGAACATCATCTCCGCATTGTGGTCTGGCGAAGCAACAGCTGCAGTTGTGAAGAACCTGCTCGACGAAGCCGCCGAGCGCGGCGGTCTTGTGATTTGTCCGGTGGTCTACGTCGAGTTGCGCGGATTTCCGCGCGCGACAGCCTCTTACGTCGACAGTTTTCTGGATGAAACGGGAATTCTGGCGGATTGGACCTTCGACAAAGCGATCTGGCAGCTTGCCGCCGAACGATATGAACGATACGCGGTGCGAAAGCGCAAACAGACGATGGGTGAACCTAGGCGGCTCATCGCCGATTTTATCGTTGGTGCTCACGCCCTACTGCGAGCCGACGTGCTCTTGACTCTCGATCCGCGTCCTTACCGACGGGATTTTGCGGAGTTGTCGTTGCATCCCTAACCGGTCCGGCTAAGCCTGCACTCTGGAATGTTCGTTTCGCCTGCGGCTGTGCTTGGGCCAGGGGCAACGAGGCCTGGTGCAGAGGGTTGACACTGCCCACTCAAGCCAACATCATCTTCAGTTTCTACGCGATACCAAGTGGAGAATCGATCGCGCCCTGGCCGGAGATGGGTCCAGGTCCTCGAAGCCGAACCACGCCTTCAGGTCTATTACTGCAATACTTTGACCCGGGAACTCGAAGCCGGGATCCAGCGCGCGACGATCATTCATCGATGGACTCCGATCTCAGTCAGTAGGGAGGCAAAGGCGGCGCTCCCGCCTTGGAAAACGCTGCGCGTTTGACACTTTCCCTCTCTCCCGACGGCGGATGAACTGGTAAGGATGTCCCGGAACAGCCTGCAAAGCAAGTCGTGGAACTTGACAAACATCAGGCTTGAGTGGACACCCTGCCCACCGAACCCCGTCTACCGTATCGACTTCCCTTGCAAGGAACGTTGCATGATCAACAGGCGCAACCATTCTCCGAATTTGTTACCGGCTTCAGGCAGTAAACCTGCTTCCTGAAATCCGAGCGACTTGTGGAGAGCGACAGAAGCGATATTTACTCCACAAATGCAGGCAACCATCGAGTGACAGTCTTTCGCCTGACATTCCGAGACCAGTTCAGTCAGGAGCATCTTCCCAACTCCGTGGCCGACACAATCAGGGCGCACGTAAATTGAGTCCTCCACCGTGAAACGATACCCTTCGCGGGGACGGAATTGCGAAGCGTAACAAAAGCCCACGATATAACCCTCGAGCTCTGCTACCAGATAGGGCAAACCGCGATCCAGAACGGCCCGCCGCCTTCGCAACATCTCAGATAGATCCGGGGCTACGATCTCGAATGTCGCTGTGCTGGTTTCGACGAACTCGGCATAAATGGCGGTGATGTCGGCCATATCTGCGGGTGTCGAGGCTCGCACCAGGCACCCCGACTCATGAGGATCAGGGTCTATCAGTGTGGTAGCGCCACTTTCGGCAGTGTTGTAGCCGCGGTTCGAAACAGGCTTCCAGCGGATTGAATCGCTTGTTCCCACGCTGATTTAGCTGGACCAAGACCTCAGTTCTCTCTAGTAGACTCCCAAACGTATAAAGAAACGGTAAGATTTTCGAATGTATTCCATGATGGGAGGGAGTCCTATTGCCTGCGGTTATGCATCGGTCTGCGGTAGCGACGTGCCGTGCAGAACGATGATACTGCCCCACCCAAGCCATCGGGCTTGAGTGGGCCACGTTGCCAAAGAAGGAAGCGAAGATTCCGACGGAGGTCTCTGAGGATGTAACTTCGAGAGGAAGCATTTCCGCTTAGTCTGGTGGATGTTAAGGTGTGCGCGGTGGGTGAAATTTGGTCGGATTTGAAGCTTGTGATTCGCAAGAGTGGGTGTCTGGACCATTTTGTGTGTTTCGGCGGCGTCAGGTTCGACAACTCCGGGAAGAGGAGGTCATGGCGCGCGATCTCCGCAAGCCGGTCCTGTACTTGCGGCGCTTCAAAATGGACGATCGCGAATTTGTCGCCCGTGAGGGCCGGAAGGGTGAGGAAAGAAGGCAGAGGGTCGAACCGTTGTTGCTTCAACCGTTTGAGATATTTGGGCCATTGGTAGGAATCGGACGCTCGGAAGAAAATATGCCACTGCGGGGAGGGGCGGCACGGTTCCATGTCGGCAGAGAAGCTTGTGAGCTTTGTTGGACAAGGCGCAGCTTACGGTGGTCTTTGTAGCACGACGGAGAACCTTGGGAGCGCGGGCAGGTCTTCCATCATGAGCCGTTGGTGCCGACTGTTCTGCTGCTGCCACACGCGGGGCCAGGAAACTCGGAAGGGATTCTCTCAGGAAAACCTGCTCAGGTCAGTGACCTGCAGCGACGAACTTGAGAGGTCGAGACGGAGATCGCGCCTGAGCATCCTAAAACCACCACGGAAGCGTTGTGCAGCCGGGGAGATCCCTGACAGTTTAGACAGAGGACATCCCTGACACTTTAGTTTGGTTGAGGGGATGGGGTGCAGGGGAAGGGGAGACTTCCTCTTCCCCTGCCTCATCGCCTAGAGAAACTGTGTT
>CAYVSQ010000413.1:0-11747 GCA_964453815.1 uncultured Acidobacteriaceae bacterium
GATGGATGCGGCGGCGGGTCTCGCGGTGCTGTTGCGCGAGATTGCGGAGGAGGTGGACATCTATACCTTCTCTGACCGCCTGCAGTTCGTTCCAGCGCGGCGTGGTTTCGCCCTGCGCGACGCCATGGTTCAGAGCCAGCCCCACGGTGGCACGTATCTGGGCAACGCGCTAGAGGAGCTAGAGGAACTGCGCGAGCCGTACGACAGGCTCATCGTGATCACCGATGAGCAGTCGCACGACCGGGTGTCTGCCCCGCACGGTCGCGGTTACGTGGTGAACGTGGCCAGCTACCGTAACGGAGTGGGCTATGGCGATTGGACGCACATCGACGGCTGGAGCGAAGCCGTCATTGAGTACATCCGCTCATATGAGCAGTTGGATTCGTGAAAGATTGATTCGCTAACCATGGAGAGCGGGCAGATTGTCCGCTCTCCAGACTTTTTGGGTTCGAGCCGGGGCAGTCAGCGAGCATGCCGCGCGGCAAAGAGGGGTGGGTGTATACTTCCGCTTTCGTCGGAAAGGACAAATAATGGCATACAGCAATGGTTCCAGATGCCGAGGTCGCAAATTCGGCTATGGCAGTCTTCTACTCGCTGTCCTGCTTTTGGCGATCACCCCGGCTGTTCCCGCGGACGACACGAAATCAGCGACGATTGACGCAACCGCGATGGGCACCAGCACCCAGATGGGCAAGATGGTCAGCGTTAAGGTGATCATCGACCAATTCTCCACGCAGGAAGACAGGCAGGTACTGGTCGACGCGTTCAAGAAAGGTCAGAGCCAGGGCCTGGTTGACGCGCTCAGCAAGGCGAAACCGGTTGGCCGCATTGCCATTACCGGCACAGTTGGCACCGATCTCACTTACATTGGGTTGATGCGTACCCCTACCGGCCGCAGGATCCGCTTCGCCACCAACCGCCCGATTAGGATTGGTGAGGCCATGAACGCCGGTCCAAGCATGGCCTACAACCTGACCGCGGGCGAATTCGACTTGAACGACGCCGATAAGAACAAGAGCACCGGCGTTCTTTACCCTGCTGCTCAGCTGATTATCAACAAAAAGGGCGAACTTCAGTGGGAGCTTCGAAAAAATCCCTGGAAGCTGGTTAATATCATCGACTGGAACAAGGCGGGCAGCGAGGCACAACCACTCAAGTGAGCGTGCCAGGCGCCTCATCATGATTCATGATTGATAAGCAGTCCCGCGAACCTGTGCTTTCCGGGAAGACTGCGCTCAATCCGGTAGATCAAAGATCACGAGGGACAAAAATGAATATTGGCTTCGCGAGCAAGGTGATACTTGTGGCCGGTGGCACTGGCGGATTGGGGCGCGCGGTGAGCCTGACCTTGTTGAGAGAGGGCGCGAAAGTAGTGGTGACGTATTTTCATCTGGAAGAATTCGCCGCTTTGCAGGGTGCGGCCGGTGTGGATGGCACATCGCTTGAAGGGCATTCTGTGGACGTTACGAATGAAGTCGCTGTTGGCCAGATAGTGAACCAGATCATCGCGGAGCATGGCCGGCTGGATGCAATGATCAATACCGTAGGTGGCTACGCGGGCGGCGTGAAGCTGTGGGATCTGGACACCAAAACATTTGAACGGATGCTTGCGCTGAATCTGCGCGCGGGCTACGCGCTCGCTCGCGCGGCGATTGTACCCATGCTCAAACAGAAGAGTGGAGCGATCGTGAACGTTGCGGCGAAGGCCGCGTTCGATCACGCCGGCGGAGCTTCCGCCTATGCTGCGTCGAAGGCAGCGGCTTTGGCCATGATCGATTCATTGGCTGCGGATGCAAAAGGCAGCGGTGTACGCGTGAACTCGATTCTGCCCAGCATCATCGATACGCCGGCCAACCGCAAGGCCATGCCTGAGGCTGATTTCGCACCCTGGCCGAAGCCGGAGGACATCGCCCGGGTCATTCTGTTCCTTTGCAGCGACGAGGCCAGGGTGATTCACGGAGCAGCAATCCCGGTCTACGGCGATAGCTAACTCGTTGACATCACTCAAACGCAGTAAACTCGCGGTACGGGAGCCTGTCATGTCGATTCGTCCGGTGAAAAAACTTATCAAGTCCAGGCCAACACGCGAGGGCGCTGGAGTGCATCTGCGCCGTGCGTTTGGTTTCGGCAATACATCTGATTTCGACCCATTCCTGCTGCTCGACGACTTCCGCAATGATGTTCCAGCCGACTACCTGGCGGGTTTTCCGTGGCATCCGCATCGCGGGATCGAAACCGTGACCTATGTTCTCGCGGGAACTGTAGAGCATGGGGACAGCATGGGAAATCAGGGCACCATTGGATCCGGCGATGTGCAGTGGATGACGGCCGGGAGCGGAATTATTCACCAGGAAATGCCGAAGGGCGACTCGGTGGGACGGATGCACGGGTTCCAGTTGTGGGCCAATCTTCCGTCGTCGCAGAAAATGACGGCTCCCCGGTACCAGGAAGTGAAGTCGATGGATATTCCCGAGATCACGGACGATGATGGGACTGAGGTACGCGTGGTCTGCGGGAATTTCTGGGGCAAATCTGGCCCTGTCGATGGAATCGCGACGAATCCTACTTATATCGATGTGACAGTGGGTCCGGGGCGAAGAAAGAGCCTGCCGGTCGAGGTTACGAGCCACGCGTTCGCTTATGTCTTTGCCGGGTCAGGCAAGTTCTGCAATGCGTCTGCGCCCCTCGCTGTGCCGACGGAGGGTGTGCAATGGCTGGACACAGCTCCGCCCTCTGTCGCGGACAACCGCTCGCTCGTACTGTTTGATCGCGGCGAGGAGGTCACGGTTCAGGCTGGCGACGACGGAATCCGTTTTTTGCTTGTCTCCGGCAAGCCGCTGCAGGAGCCGGTGGCTTGGTATGGCCCGATTGTGATGAATACACAGGAGGAGCTGCAGCAGGCGTTTCTTGATCTCGATCAGGGGAAGTTTCTAAAACAGGGCTGAACGCTGTTCAGGTGCGGCTTGTGTGTCTTCGTCAGGGCCAGGGATATTCAGGGCATTAGGGCGAGCCTTCAAAGACACCGAACTGGTGAACGGCAAGAATATTGGGGTACCCCGCACGCCAGTTCGGTGACAGGAGTTCTCTTCACAGATTCGACCTACCAGGTACTCCGCCGGCTCTTTTGTGTCCCGCTGCGACCTGCTAAGGTGACCATAGGCCCAACGCACGTATGCTGCGGCCTGACGCATCGCATCCTCATCCCCCCAAAGGAAACAAAGTGAAGAAAATTGGCGTTCTGTTTGGCATGGAAAACACCTTTCCTGGCGCTCTGGTCGAGCGCATCAACTCCATGAACGCGGAAACAAAAGACGGAGAAGGAATCTCAGCCGAGTTCGTGCAGGTGGGTGGCGTCCATCTGGATAAACCTCCAGCCTACGCGGTCATTGTCGATCGCATCTCGCATGACATTCCGTTCTATCGCGCGTTCCTGAAGCATGCTGCACTTTACGGAGCCGCGATTATTAACAATCCCTTCTGGTGGTCGGCGGACGATAAATTTTTTAACTACTCCTTAGCGGCGAAGCTAGGAGTTGCGGTGCCGGCCACGGTGATCCTGCCGCACAAGAAGTTCCCCGAAGGCACAACAGAGCGGTCGATGCGTAACCTCGAATTTCCGCTGGATTGGGACGGGATCTTTGCGTACGTCGGGTTTCCCGCCTTCCTGAAGCCGGTGGACGGTGGCGGGTGGAGGGATGTGCATCATGTTCATAATCGCGAGGAGTTCTTTCACGCTTATGACCAGAGCCGCGATCTGTGCATGACGCTGCAGGGAGCGGTGAAGTTTGACGAGTACTTCCGCTGCTATGTAGTGGGTCAGGAGAAGGTCCACATTATGCCGTACGATCCGCGGCGGCCGCACCACGAACGGTATGTGCAGAATCCTCCGGCGTACGACAAGAAGCTCCTCAGGCGCGTGGAGAAGGACGCGCTGACGCTGTGCAAGGCGCTTGGCTACGACCTGAATACGGTGGAGTTCGCCGTGGAAGACGGCGTTCCGTATGCCATCGACTTCATGAATCCGGCGCCTGACGCCGATTTGCACTCAGTCGGATCGGAAAATTTTGAGTGGATTGTGAGCGCCGTCGCCGAACTGGCACTGAAGAAAGCGAAGGCGGCGCCGGTGACTCCGGTGCTGCAGGCGCAGGCGCTTCTGAGCGGATCGGTCGCCGCGGTGAAGGAGGCTGTTAAAGCGCCGGCGACGAAAAAGACACCCCCCAAGAAAGCCACGGCAAAGAAGTAGCCGGCGAAAGACTCGACTACGCCGAAGACGGCAGGATAGGCCGCCACAACAAACCCCTTGCCTGGAAGGACGCATCGTCATACAACGGTAGTCACCTATGCGTCCGTCTTTCACGATCGGCATTGAAGAGGAATACCAGACTATCGATCCCGTGACCCGGGATTTGCGCTCGCACATCGCGACCGAGATGCTGGCCCAGGGCAAGCTACGGCTTCACGAGCGCGTCAAGGCCGAGATGCACCAATCCGTGGTGGAAGTGGGCACGAGCATCTGCAGAACAATCAAGGATGCGCGCGAGGATTTATTCGACCTGCGGCGGCAGATGATTCATCTGGCGCGCGAGAACGGCCTGGTGCTGGTTGCAGGAGCCTCGCATCCCTTTGCCGACTGGCGTGCGCAGGAGATTTATCCCGATGCCCGCTATGCAAGAGTGGTGGAGGATTTGCAGCTGGTGGCGCGCGCGAATCTGATTTTCGGCCTTCATGTCCATGTGGGCGTCGAGGATCGCGAGGCAGCAATCCGCATTATGAATTCGATGCGCTACTTCCTGCCTCATATTCTGGCGCTTTCGACGAACTCGCCCTTCTGGCGCGGGATGAAGACGGGCCTCAAGAGCTATCGAGCAAAGGTCTTCGACAAATTCCCGAGAACGAATATTCCGGATAGCTTTTCGAGCTACAGCGAATTCGAGAACTTCGTGAATGTGCTGATCAAGACCAACAGCCTGGATAATGCCAAAAAAATATGGTGGGACATTCGCCCGCATCCATTCTTCAACACGATCGAAGTGCGGGTTTGCGATATCCCTATGCGTGCCGAGGAGACACTGGCGATTGCGGCGCTCATCCAGGCAACCGCAGCGAAGCTGTATCTGCTGCACGCGCGCAATCAGGATTGGCGCCAGTATTCACGCGCGCTGATCATGGAAAACAAGTGGCGTGCCGTGCGCTATGGACTAGATGGCAAGCTGATTGATTTCGGCAAGGAGATCGAGGTGCCGGAGCGCGAGCTGATTCTCGAATATCTGGAATTCGTCGACGAGGTTGTGGATGAACTCGACTGCAGGCCGGCGATCGAGTACATCCGCACCATCCTGGAGATGGGGACGGGCGCCGATCGCCAGCTGCGGAAATACGAAGAGACCTGCGACCTGAAGGCCGTGGTGGACTACATGGTCGAGGAGACGCAGGTCGGGCTCTTCTAATCCGATTGCATAGGCCTATTGCGAAGGTGGCGTGACGGGCGCTGGCGCGTTGGGATCGCGTTGATCGACCAGTTCGATATCGAAGATCAGGTTGGCCCTGGGCGGAATCGGTGCGCGCCCTTGCTCTCCATAAGCAAGCTGCCAGGGGATAAACAGGCGACGCTTGCCGCCAACGTGCATGCCATCGAAGCCTTGATCCCACCCGGTGATCACACGCTTCACGCCCTGCTGAAATTCGATCGGCTTGCCACGATCAACTGACGAGTCGAATTTAGTCCCATCTGATGCAAGCCATCCCGTGTAGTGGACGGTATAAATTTGACCGGGAGCGGCGAGCGCGCCGGTGCCAAGTTTGATTTCCTGGTAACGCAATGCGAACTGTACCTTGATGGGCGCGACAACAGCGGGGATATTCTTCGGCAGGGCAGGCTCTGTCGCTTTAGACTTCGTGGTGGTTTGAACCCTGGGGTGAGGAGGCGTAGCGGTCTGCGCCGCGGCCAAAAGAGTGGTTGCAAAGAGAAGCAAGGAAAGCGAACGGCGCACAGAAGGCATGTCTACTCCAGAAGGAATTTGTGTTTAAGAAGGACTAAGCGAACGATATCTTGTATGGGCATGTCGGGTAAAGAGCCAGCCACGTAAAGAGCCGGGCCACCTAAGGGCCGCTTCGATTCCTGAAATGAGCGACCCATGAAAGTGGCATTGCGACTGTATTTTTAGATGATTTACGGTAAATTCAAGAGATATTCTCCGTGAGGTTGACCGCAATTTTGACAAATCTTCCTGCATCCGCCGAGGCCCAGGCATTGCTTGCCGTACCGTTTCCATCCGAGTTTTTGCCTGGAGCGCGCGCGGCTGTCGAGACCTGCCTGCGCATTCAACCCTCGGAGAAAGTGACGCTGATCACCGATCAAGCAACGGCTCCGATTGCCGCGTCGCTGGCCCAGGAACTTGCGGCCAACGGATGCTGCTGGACTGCTTTTGTGCTCGAAGATCTGGCGTCACGCCCGTTGGTGGATATGCCGCGGCCGGTACTCGCCGATATGGAGACATCGGACGTGAGCATCTTTGCCGTCTGCGTTCAGCGTGATGAGCTGCGCTCGCGCATGCAGATGACGGAAGTAGTCAATCGCCGGCGCATGCGCCACGCACATATGGTCAACATTACTCCGCAGATCATGTGCGAGGGCATGCGGGCAGACTTCCATCGAGTGGATCAGCTCTCGCAGAAAGTGATCGAAAAGGTTAGGCGGGCAAGTTATATTCGTGCAACCACGG
This sequence comes from uncultured Acidobacteriaceae bacterium, assembly GCA_964453815.1. Taxonomy (GTDB): domain Bacteria; phylum Acidobacteriota; class Terriglobia; order Terriglobales; family Acidobacteriaceae; genus Silvibacterium. The sequence continues at coordinate 6,723 of CAYVSQ010000413.1, forward strand.
CGGCGGGGACTGATATCCACGCTGATCTCAATCCAGACTACAATTGGCTCAAGACCTCCGGCATTATTTCGCGCGACAAGTGGGGCAACCTTCCGGGCGGAGAAATTTTTACGACTCCGGGCGAGGTGAAGGGCAGATTTGTCGTTGACGGGGTGGTCGGCGATTATCTCTGCGCGCGCTATGGGCTGCTGGAGGCAACCCCGCTGACCATCGAGATCAAGAACAACCGTATTGCATCATGCGAGTCGGTAAATCGTGAGTTGCGGGATGACTTCTGGGCCTACACGCACACTGATGAGAACTCGGATCGCGTGGGTGAGTTTGCGATCGGGACGAATCTCGGTATCCATCGTGTGATCGGCAATATTCTGCAGGATGAGAAATTCCCGGGCATTCATATTGCGTTTGGGAACCCCTATGGCGAGCACACCGGCGCGCCGTGGACCTCAACGACGCATATCGATGTGGTGGGCCTGCGGTTTAATATCTGGGTCGATGAAGAGCAGATCATGACCAACGGGCATTTTCTGATTGAGCCTTAGTTTCCTGGCCTGCTGTTGAAGCCTGATAAAGCTTTCGCGCATCGAATGGGTGTTATGTCTTCTACTCATCCTTCTCCCGCTACTTCCTTTCAGACACGTCAACTTGGCAACTCGGATCTTCATCTCACTCTCCTCGGCTACGGAGCCTGGGCCATCGGTGGAGGCAACTGGGAATTCGCCTGGGGCGCACAGGACGACGACCAATCCGTGAGGACCATCGAGCGGGCGCTTGACGCCGGGATCAACTGGATCGACACGGCGGCGATCTACGGCCTTGGGCACTCCGAGGAAGTGGTTGGCCGGGCCCTCCAGTACGCAACCAGTGAGCCCTACATCTTCACGAAGTGCTCAATGCGCTGGAACGCGGACCGGCAGATCTATCGCAGCCTCAAGAGAGCATCTCTCGAAGAAGAGATTGAAAACTCGCTGCGTCGGCTCGGTGTGGACACCATCGACCTCTACCAGGTTCACTGGCCTAATCCGGAAGACGAAATCGAAGAAGGATGGGAGACGTTAGCGCAGTTCAAGGAGCAGGGGAAGGTTCGTTATCTTGGGGTGTCGAATTTTAGCGTGGCACAGATGAAGCGCGCGCAGAAGATCGCTCCCATTACGTCGCTGCAGCCGCCCTACTCTTTGTTGCGCCGCGATATCGAGGCTGAGATTCTGCCCTTCTGCGAACAGCACAACATCGGAGTGATCAACTACTCGCCGATGGTCTCGGGCCTCCTCACAGGCAAGATGACCGCCGAACGCGTCAAAGAGATGCCTGCGGACGACTGGCGGAAACGCAGCCCGAATTTCAACGAGCCAAAGTTAACTCGAAATCTGAAACTTGCAGAACTGCTGCGGGAGATCGGCGACACGCATAACGTTGAGCCGGGCGTGGTTGCTATCGCCTGGACCCTCCGCCATCCTGCAATCACCGCGGCGATTGTTGGTGCCCGCCGGCCGGATCAGGTCGATGGCATTCTCCCCGCGGCGACCTTTCGTCTCACTCCCCGGGAAATCGACCGCATCGAGGAATTCCTGCGAGCCAATCCCTAGTTGCATACCGGACCGCGCACCACGTGCGGCAAAAACCAAAAGCCCATGCGTTAAGCATGGGCTTTTGGCTGGAATCCTGTCCAAAACTACATGGCTTCGAGAAAGCGTGGGAAATAAAGCGCTGAGTGTTCCTGGAAGAGGGTGGTGATGTGCGCCAGCATGCTGCTGTAGGCCGTTGCGGCGCGATGGGCGTTTACGGAAGCTGCCACGCCTGAACGGGAGAATCCGTATTTCGCCAGGGCCATAAGAACCGCTATCCGAATCTGCAATGCGTCGCTGCGCAGTTCCTCGATCAGCTCCTCTGGTACGTCCTTACCATGCTCAGTCGCGTAGTCGGCGAGCTGCATCAGAACACCAGCATTGATGAACATCGCCCACAGGCCATTGGCGCCGTCAATCCTGGACCAGATGTCGCGGGGCGTAGCACGAATACCGTCGCTGTAAAGATAACGCTCTGCGACTTCATCGAAGTTGAACTCACTGTTGGACCGAAGGCGAGCAACGATGGAATCCCAATCGGCTGCCTTGCGTTTGGTTTGACCACGCCGCCAATATACGGCGTATGCAAACAGTGCAGAGGGTACGGCTACCGAAATCACGGTCAGGATCATAAGTTATTTTAAGTCGAGGGAACGGGCAACGACAGAATGCCTCTTGCTGCTACCACTTATTGATACCAGAAGTTGAGCCATTTGTGGACTAAATTCTTTGCGCGGAGCCTCTTGGCGCGCAAAAGAATAGCACCAGTAGGACAATGAACAAAGGTAACCGGCAACTCCGAGGTGGGCTATCTCTCTGTATCTTGTTGCATATTCAGGCCCGGCACGGAGATAACTGTGAGCTAATCCCACGACCAATGTGATCGCCGCGTAGAACGCCAGGCCGGAGGCCAACTGCAATACGTGGTTTCTCCAAGTCAGACCCAATACCTGAGAAAAAGCGGCAATCAGCGCGAATGTCACCAACTGCAAGATGGCCACGCTGGCGTCCATGACGACGAATGCGCGTGGATGGGCTAGTGTCGATCCGTTCAAATGCGCTGCAAAAAAGAAGGCTCCTACCGCGATGATGGCCATGCAGCCCATAAGAATATAGAGAATTCGTTTGGGTAAGGATCGCCTCACGGGCTGGAGAACATTCGCGGCGATTTCGACAAACACCCCGATTTCCAGCGCATATAGCAGGATATTGATCGAGAAAGTGGTTCTGTAATAGAGCGAGCTGTTCGCGTCATGGTGTCCCATGAGTACCGCCAGCTGAAAAAGGTCAGAAAGCGCAGCCCAGAGAATGAAGGCCGTGAATATGGGGAATATGCGATAAAGGCGGCGATAGACCAAGATCAACAGGAGCAGAATTTGCCCTGCGAAACCGAGCAACCACAGGATGCTGTCCAGGTCCGAGACTCGCACGTTCTAGCCTTCCTGCCCTCAGGATACCAGCAGGAAGGCCTTTATCCTGGCGAAAACTCGCAGCGAATGTGCCACTTCTGGGCTATACAACGGCCGGTGGGGGCAATGGCGAAGGCGCAGCGGGTCCATGGTGCACAAATGCAACGGCCGGGGGAGGGAGCGGCGAAGGTGCAGCGGGTCCGTGGTTCACGAACGAAAAGGCCGGCGGAGGCAAGGGCGATGGCGCAGCAGGTCCGCGGCGGGCGTCAGGTGGAGGCAATGGCGAAGGCGCGGCAGGTCCGTCGTTCACGAACGCAAAAGCTGGCGGAGGCAAGGGTGAAGGTGCTGCAGGTCCGCGGCGGGCGTCAGGTGGAGGCAGCGGCGAAGGCGCGGCAGGTCCGTCGTTCACGAACGCAAAGGCTGGCGGAGGTAAGGGTGAAGGTGCTGCAGGTCCGCGGCGGGCGTCAGGCGGAGGCAGCGGCGAAGGCGCGGCAGGTCCATCGTGGATATAAGAGGAAGCCGAAAAAGCCGAAGGCGCAGAGGTTGCGTCGGCGACGGCCAGAGCGCTAGCGCAGGGTATCAAAATGATTGCCATCATCGCAGCAAAAATTAGCGAATAAGTAAAAAGCTTTGACATGAATTTTCTCCTAGAAACTTGGGGCGCAGACAGCGCTAAGTTGAGACTAACTCCGTCTGATGCAATCTCCTACAACTTTTGTGCAACTTTTTTGGTCCCGATACTATACATCAGCTCTTCGCTCCAAAGGGGGAGATAACTATGTAGTTACTTTTTTACGTAATCCGTAGTTACCTCAGGGCAGAGTTGGAGGGTGCTTTCGGTGGTGTGCCTCCTTGCCACCCTTGGCCATCAGCCGGTTACGGATAGCCCGCAATCCGGCGGCAGATCGTCCCGGGGAGGAACTCTGAGGTTAGTACCGTGCATAGTAACCGTCCCAAAACGGTACCGATGTTTGCCATTTCCCCAGAGCCTAGCCCGTTCTGAAGGATTTTGCTTCCTCGAAGAGACCAAACAGGCGTTCTCTAAAAGGGGGGCCACTCCGTCGGGCTGCCTGCAAACAGCGCCGCGCATTTCTCCACGCGATACGTTCCATCATGCACAACAAAGACTCTCGGCTTGCCGATAGCGCCGGTGCTCCACAGAGAGCAACCTGCATACGCGCCGTCTTTGCGGACGATGTAGTACTCCATGTCTAGGTAGCGAATCTTCTTCATGTCGCCATTGTAATTGCGGACAATGCGGCGCAGCGTTTCCATGCCTGCTTCTTTCGGGCTGGAGCCCTGCCGCATTAGCTCGACAATCGTGTGCGCGCCTGCGACCTTGATGTTTTCTTCGCCCGAGCCTGTGGCGCCCGCCGAGCCCACATCCTGATCGGTATAGCTGCCAGCTCCAAGAATCGGCGAGTCGCCTAAACGTCCGGGCAGCTTCCATGCGAGACCCGATGTGGTCGTTGTTCCAGACATCTCGCCCTTGGTGTTGACGGCAGAAACATGAATCGTTCCCGTGGTTGGCCACAGCACTTGTTCAGCGGCCAAGATACGTTGTTCCGGTTCGATGCCCAGGTCGACCGCCATCTCGGTCAGCTTTTTCGTGCGCGCGCGAATCGTGGCTTCCCATTCGGGTGTGGGATGCCGGGGAATCGAACCTGGTCGTAATAACTCTGGACGCAAGGATGATAGCCCGTGTAGATCGATGGTGGGATTCGGTGCCGGTTTGTCGGCAAAGGGATCCTTCCAGGCGGGATCGGCCATCCCCGGCCCCCACCAGTCCATCTGTGAATTGCTTTCCTTCCACAGCAGCCAGATTTTGCGGGCGTCCTCGGTGAGCAGGTTTTCACGTGGGAAACCAAGATCGACTGCGAATTTCTCAGCGCCTTCGGCGACCAGCATCACGTGGCTGGTATGCTCAAAGATCTTGCGCGCAACCAGGCTAACGTTCTTGATATTGCGTACACCGCCAACAGAGCCGGCCCGGCGCGATGGTCCGTGCATGCAGCAGGAGTCGAGTTCGACCACGCCTTCTTCGTTGGGTA
>CAYVSQ010000414.1:0-7320 GCA_964453815.1 uncultured Acidobacteriaceae bacterium
ACTGCCATCCCATTGACCGCCGCACACATGCCGAACTCGCGCACACCGAACCAGATATTTCGGCCCTTCGGATCAACGTGGAAGTTCCCGCCATCCTTGAGAATCGTCTTCGTCGAAGCCGTCAAATCCGCCGCCCCGCCAATCAGCTCCGGAATCTCTTTAGCGAAGGCATTCATCACTGCGTTCCCCGCATTGCGCGTGGCCACGCCTTTTCCACCCGCCGGGAAGACCGGCAGCGACTTCTCCCACCCATCCTTCAGTTTGCCCGCCTGCGTCCGTTCAAATTCGGCCGCCTGCTCAGCAAACTTGCCCTGGTAATCGGCAAAGAGCGCCTTCCACTCTTCCTCATACTTCGCGCCACGCCCCAGAATCGTCGACCAGTTCTTTTGCGCCTCGTCGGGCACATAAAAGAATTTGTCTGGGGGCCAACCCAGTTTCTCCTTGGTTGCTATCGCCTCATCCGGCTTCAGAGCCTCACCGTGCACCTTGTTCGTCCCAGCGATGGGGCTGCCGTATCCGATCACCGTCCGTACCGCAATCAGCGAAGGCTTGTCGGTCACAGCTTGGGCCGCTTCAATGGCCTTCGAGATCGCGTCAAGATCATTGCCGTCCGCCACTCTCTGCACATGCCAGTGGTAGGCCTCAAATCGCTTCTCGACGTCCTCGGTAAACGAGAGCTCGGTTGGCCCGTCCAGCGAAATCAAGTTGTCGTCATAGAGAAAGATAAGCTTGCCCAGCCCCAGCGTCCCGGCCAGCGAGGCTGCCTCGTGCGAGATGCCCTCCATCAGATCGCCGTCGCCGCAGAGGCCGTACGTATAGTGATCGACAATATCGAAGCCCGGCTGGTTGTACACCGCGGCCAGGTGCTTTTCGGCGATAGCCAGGCCTACAGCCATGGCCAAACCCTGACCCAGCGGTCCGGTCGTCACTTCCACGCCGTCGGTATCGCCGCGCTCCGGGTGTCCCGGCGTCCTCGATCCATACTGGCGAAACTGCTTCAGGTCCTCGATGGTCACGTCATAACCGGAAAGATGCAGCGCGCCATACAGCAACGCCGAAGCGTGCCCATTCGAGAGCACGAAGCGGTCCCGGTTTGCCCAGTGCGAATTCTTCGGATTGTGCCGCATGTACTTGTGAAACAGCAGATAGGCAATCGGCGAGTCCCCCAGCGGCGCGCCTGGATGGCCGCTATTCGCCTTGTCTACCGCGTCAACTGCGAGAAAACGCAGTGCATTGATGGAAAGCTGATCTAATTCGCTCATAAAAGCCTCTCTCCACGGGCTTCACCCGCACGGATCTGAAATAGATTGAATCTCGAATACCCAAAGTGCTGTCCCCGTCCAAACTTCTTCCGCTTCACCTCGCCGCCTCAATAGCGACATCAAAATTATGACCCTCCCAGCGGCTTTCTTCTGGCCAGAAAAGAGTAAATGAAAGCGCGCCGGTCTGCTCTGGATTGGTGGGCAAGTCGGCAAACGATCCCGCGCGACCCACCGTCGCGCTTTCCACCGATGTCACCGTCCGCCAATTGTCCGCCGTCCACATCGCGCGAAAATGCTCCTGCGCGATAATCCGTAGGGTATGCCCGGCCGGAATCCTCTTCACTGGCCTGCGCAGTTTAAAGACTTCGAGCTTAGAGCGCTCCCGTCCGTTCGCATAACGCTCCTCGACTGCGGCAATCCGGTCGAACACCCGCCCGTCGAAGAGTGAACGCAGCAGCTTCAGATACTCCGCGTGCGCCCACACCAGCGGCATCGCCGAGCCCGCCGGGCCGCCGAAGATAAGCCCTTTTCTGTCCGGCTCGTCCCAGATCTGCTCCGGCATCATGCCGCCCTCCGAAGCGAACTTCTCATAGGTTTCGATCAGCGGGCTTATGTCATGGCCGGCTGCCAATTCGTAGTGCGCACGCTCGCCGGTCAGCAGCGGCCACGCGCGTCCTTGGCCAAATCCCTGAAATGGACCGCCATCATGCCGTTGCCCATAGCCGTCGTGGTTGTAGCGTCTCCAGCACGGCCCCTTCGGCGTATCGATCTTCAGCACATGATCGATGACCTTCAGCGTGTCCACGATCAGGGGATCGTCGGCCCGCCGTACGCCATAACGAACCAGCTCCAGAAATCCTCCGTCAATGACCTCCCGCGCTTCGAACTCCGCCTTTTCTCCCGGACCCCGATTCGCAATCCGGATCATCTCCGATCCACAGCCTTCGCGCGCATACGGCTCACCGCACTCCGGAGGACGAATCCGCATGTAGTGCCGCTTGACCTCCGGCAGGAGAACACCGTCGTTGGTCACCGTCCAGTCTTCCAGGTGCCCCTCGATCCAATCGGCCTGTTCCTCCAGAAACGTCGCCAGCTCCGGAGCCCCATGCGCGCGGGCCAGCTCCGCCGCGCAAATCAGCCCGGAAATCACTGCCGCCAGCGTCGAGGGAGAATAGCCCGCACATTCTTCCCACCGCTCCTGCTGGGTCACCGGGGCATAGCGCACCAGAAATGCCGCCGCACGCTCGATAAAGGGGAAGACGTCCCACTCTCCCAACCCGTCAAGCTTCCACAGGCGCCAGGCCAGCATGATCGGAAAAGCCACTTCATCCAGTTGAATGCCTGTCCAGTAGGGCGTGCCGTCGATCCAGAAATTCTGTGCAAAGCCGCCGTCAGGCCTTTGCGTGCATGCCAGATAGGTCAATGCGCGCCGCGCCGTATCCACGCGCCCGCAGGCCAGCAGAGCTGTTGCGCTTTGCACCATATCACGCGTCCACACCAGGTGATACCCGCCGAGATCGTCGTCGCTCTTCGCATATCCCCAAGGAATCGACGCCGACGCGATGAAAGCGCCCGCATAGGTTTTGTCCTCATGCGCCAGCACGACATTGTGGCTGACCTGCAGCAACCTGCCGCCGTCCTTGGCATTCTCGGCCCACTCGCGTGGACTGGCTGCCCTGTGCCACTGCTCGATGAACCGCTTCAGGTGCTGGTCAAATGGAGTTGCCAGCGCACCCATGGTCGTTGACAGGGCCGCATGATGTCCTTCGCCGAATCCGATCGCGACGGTGAAGTCGCTCGTGTTCTGCGGCGGGATCTGCCCCATCACGGCAACGTTGCCGTCGAGCGCCGACCCAAACTCCCAGTCCATGGTCAGATTGTGTTTTAGATCTTGCCACCCGTCGCTCTGTCCCACATAACCGCAACTCGCACGGCTGAAGCCGCAATCTGTGGTAAAGGTCAGTGACGTTTGGTTCCTCCATGCCACCACAGCCAGCTGGCCCGCAACCAGCAGGGTCCGCGCTGAGTTCCCCATGCCGCCCCCGTCGATATGCGGCGAAAGCAGTGCATACACCTGCAGCCGGGACAGAAAATCTCTATCTCCCTCCAGCCGAACGTGAATCAGCACCACTGGATAGTGCGGGTCGTTGACGATCTCCTTGGTCAGGGTGTAGCGGTTATCGCAATCAGTTCCCGTAATTCGCACGGCAAGCGCGTCTGAATCGATATAAGCAAACTCGTGCTTGAGGTCGCGCTTCTCTTCGTGAAAGAAGGTTTCGCCGTCTGTGATCAAAAACTGCATGTCGCGTATCTGCGGCCGGTCGATCGTCGGGTAATAAATCTCGTTCAAAATGCCGTGGGAGATCGTGTACCAGGCGCGGCTGGACGCGGCATAGGCCGTGCCCACTGTATCCTTCGCGGCCGATGTCCAGCGCGGCTCCATGCCCGGCGCGCCGAAAGCCGGCCCCTGACCATCCACCCACGTATATTGTGGTACCAGCTCAGTCATCGACTAGCTCCGTAATGATTGTTGCCGCCAGAGAAAACAAACTGCCCAAGGGGAGAACTCTATCGCAGATAGATGAATCTTCCAACAACTGGGTTACAGTACCTGCGTGTTGGCATCCGGATCGGGATGAAACTGAACCTTGCCCATTGCATTTACCATTTCACGATTTTTCATGAAGTATTGCCACACAAAGCCGCTCCGTACATTCTCCGCCATCAGGACGCTGATGCCCTGATCGATCCCAAGGATATCTTGCGCAAACCAGTTCGCCTTGGGATTGAACGCATCCACGAACCCATAACGGGTCCAGACCTTGTCGCCCATCTTCTGGCGCATGCTCAACAGCACATGCGAGCACTCGGCAGGTAGAAATGGCAGCGATCCCGCCGCTGCGCTCGGCACCAGTGTTCCATCCAGCGGCCCCATCGCCGGCGGACCGCCCCATACCCGATACCCGGCCCGCGAATCCGACGCCGTAATTCCCCACATGTCCTGATCGATCCAGGGAAAACTCCGCCCCTCCGTCAGGCACCACAGCTGGTGAACGCGCGTCGCGGCAATCGAATTTGTGAAGTAGTTCGCGTGCAGGTCCCTTTGGTCGCGGTAGTCACCCCACGCGTGCGCGTATTGATGAATGAAGAGCGGCGCCACACCGCTGATGTAGTCGATGCCGCCAAACGAGACGACCGGCCGCTGCAACGCGTCCCACGTGTCGGGGGAAATGGGGTGCGTCGGCGATCCGATGGCCATCAGGTACATGGTTATCAGCTCGGCATAAATATCCCACCGGTGTTTCAGAAACCCCTGGTCTGGCAGCCATCCCATCGAGAGCGTCGGACCGTCATTGAGCATCCATACCCAGTCGATGCGCCGGTAAAAGGTAGTGGCCAGCGCCTCGATCCGAGTATTGCCCGCAAAGTATTGCCGGCACAATAGTATGCCGCAGAGCAATAGGGCCGTATCGATCGAGGAGAGCTCACTGCCGAACATGCGCTGTCCGCTCTCCATGTCGATAAAGTGATACAGAAATCCATGCTCATGCGGACATTCCTCCAGCAGAAAAGCCAGCGTCTTCTCCACCCGCTGCTCGCAATCGCTCGGGCGCAGGTAGTTCCGCTTCGCCGCGATACACAATGCGCTCAAGCCAAATCCCGTAGCGGCAATGCTGGCCACGCGGCTCAGCGAACGCCCTGCCGCCGGCGCGCGATCCCGCACCAGCCCGCTTTTCGGACTCGCTTCGTTGTAGAAGAAGTCGCAGCCCCGCCCCGTCAGGTCATCCAACAGCGCGTCGGCTGCCTTTGAAACCTGAGTCAACGGGCGATTGATGAAGACGCCCGGCTGCTGGGGGTATTTCTGCGCCGCCTGCGCTTCCGGCTGCGGCTGCTGCCCCGGCTTTACTGGCGGAGCCTGCTGCTGATTCTGCAAGCCCTCAGCAATTGAGACTGCAGGCGCGCCCAACGCGAGCATGCTCGAAGCGCCTGCCGTTCGCAGCAGTTGCCGGCGAGTTATCTTTGAGCGAACCAAAGCAGAATCATTCGTAAGAGATGTACCGGGGAGCGAAATCAACCACGCCCACTCTGGCAGTGTAACGAATGAGCCACTACCTCATCACCTGACGCCGGAAACGGAGCCCGATATTCGTGTTTGAATGTCTAAGCGATGAATCTTCGCCGTGATCCTCAGGTTTTTATCCGGCCCGCCACCGGCGACGACGCGGCCGCCATCTGGACGGTCATCGAACCCGCCATCCGGGCCGGTGAAACCTACACGCTGCCTCCCGATCTCTCGAAAGACGACGCCCTCGGCTACTGGTTCTCACCCAATCACGAAGTCTTTGTTGCATTGTCGGACGGTCAGGTCGTCGGATCGTACTACCTGCGCCCCAACCAGGGTGGCGGCGGATCGCATGTCGCGAATTGCGGATACATGACCGCTCCTTGGGCAGCAGGCGGCGGGATCGCCAAGGCCATGTGCGAGCATTCCTTGGACCATGCTCGCAACCGTGGTTTCCTTGCCATGCAATTCAACATCGTCGTCAGCACCAACGAGCGGGCAGTGCGCCTCTGGCAGCACATGGGTTTTGAAATCGTCGGACGCATTCCCAAAGCATTTCGCCACCCCACCGCGGGGTTGGTCGAGGCTTATGTCATGTATCGAGCGCTTGAGGTATCGAGCGCTTGAGGCAAAATCGCGTCTACCTCCACAGTGAAAATTTCGTGCAAGCCATTCATTTCAATGGCTTGATTCTCGGACATAGTTAGCCGACTATTTCCTGAAGCGGCCACAATGGAGACAGAGATCAAAAGGCCCAGCTGCCCCCACAGTCGGGCCTTTCTGTTTCGGAAGACAAGAGCATACCTCTGATTTTTCATGCCTTCGCGTTGCGGAAGTAGTTCACTTCCAGAGAAAACGCTTGTAGTTCCTTCCTTTTGAGTGCTACAAGGAAGCCGCTGTTTCTATCGCTGTGCGCCTTGATTCGATTCTTGTGTGGGGGTAACGATGAACTTCATTGGTCAAACTCTGGCCATCGATTCTGCCGGCCTGGCGGCCGTAGCCAACGCGCTCAATGTGCAGGCCGCGGAAATCTGGACCGTACTGCACGTTGAGACCAGCGGATGCGGATTTCTGCCTGACCGGCGTCCGCCAATCCTCTTCGAGCGCCACATCTTCAGCAGACTCACCGGCGGAGCCTTCGACGCCAGCAACCCGGATATCAGCAACCCCCAGCCAGGGGGGTACGGTCCCGGCGGGGCCAATCAATACACCCGGCTTAGCCAGGCGTTCGCCTTGAATTCCAACGCGGCTCTCCAAAGCGCCTCCTGGGGAATCGGCCAGATCATGGGGGAAAACTTCTCTGCCGCTGGCTTTCCGGATGTGGAGACAATGGTCGCCGCCATGGTCGACTCAGAAAATGCGCAATTGAATGCCTTCCGTTCCTTCCTGCAGTCGAATCAGCTTTCCGGCCCTTTGCAGGCGCATAACTGGGCATCGTTCGCGCGAGGTTACAACGGACCAAACTTTGCCATAAACCAGTACGACGTCAAACTCAATGCGGCTTTTCAGCAATTCAGCGCTGGGCCTCTGCCCGATCTCGACGTCCGGGCTGCACAGCTGTATCTCACGATTAGAGGCATTTCGCCAGGCGGGATTGACGGGGTTCTCGGACCGCGTACGAGCAGCGCCATCACCGCCTTTCAGGCGACCGCTGGCTTGCCGCAGACCGGCAGCCTGGATGCTCAGACACTCAGTGCTCTGGTCCTTCCGCCGCCTGCCAACGCCGGAAATGGAGATTGAGAAACCGCCCGGCCTGTCTTCAATACCACTTGCACCCCTCCGTCACTCTGGCGCATCCAGTATGATCGAGGACGCACGTTATTTTTGCCCGCGCAAAGATTCCGGACAAAGCATCCAAAAGTGCAAAAGTGAAGGAGAACCGCTGTGGCTTACGAACTCGCACCTCTTCCCTACGATTACGCCGCTCTCGAGCCGCACATCGACGCTGCAACCATGACGCTGCATCACGACAAACACCACCAGACCTATGTCAAC
>CAYVSQ010000415.1:0-4673 GCA_964453815.1 uncultured Acidobacteriaceae bacterium
GGCGATCACGGTGGTTTCGCGGGTGCCTACAACGGTCAGCGACTCGATCTCCTGCGAGCCCAGGCTGATGGATTCCGTCGTGGAGGCCCGAGGCGCCTCGTCGGCCTTCTCGGTCTCGTCATAGCTCACGTGGCGGAAAGCGTTGATGCGGCATGTCCTCGTTGCGACATAACCCGTAGTCCGCGTATGTTCGGCCGGGTCAATGACGATGAAATAGGTGCGCGGCAGCGGCTCCCCGGAAGGCGCCAAAGGGCGGCGGTTCTCGAAGTACATCCGGCCGGAGGAGTCGCGCGCGACGAGGCCGATGAACCCAAATCGCATGGACGAACCTTGACGATTTTGCGTCAGCAAAGCGACGGACTCCGCCGAGAACGGCTCCCCAGGTGTGGTTGGAATGTACATGCTCTTAATAATGGCGTCTGCGGCAGCATCCGGCGGCCGAGTGCCGACGGGCAATCCCTCGGAGGATTCCTGCGCAGTAAGAGTGGCGGCTGAAGCGAGTAGCAAGGCTGTCGCCAAAAGAAGCCACGAGACGCCAGGACGTGTCATGAAGGCCTCCGAGATTGCTCAAGATAAGCTATGACCGGAGAAAAGAGCCGTCAAGAGAACTTTGCAGCCTGCTAAACTGGCGACCGAATTGTCCGGTAACGCCGCCTCATATAGAAGCGGCGTATCAGAATCGCCCGACCCTGAAAAATCAGCTATTCGGAAACTTCGCGCCGCCAGAGTCGAACTTACTTGAAACCGTTGTTCCAGCACTTCGTCGGATAGGCCGCCGTGTGAACGCTGGATTACCTCCGGGCTGCCGACAATGCGGCGGTATTCACTAGATCGGAGATGGCGCGCCCTTACCGTATGTCAGCGTATAATTTCCTCCATTTCTGGAGAACATGCGTTCGCTCCTGAGAAAAGAAAGGCTTAGGTGTCAAGATGGGAGATATCGTCTCGGGCGGAAGCGGCACAAACGGACTGGTTACCGTGAACGGCACGGACGGGCTGCCGCTCGTTCAATTGATCGCGAGTGACACCGAAGCCAAAATCGGTGCTGGACAAAGGAATGGCAGACCAGGCCACCTTCAGATGTATGACGGCAGTGGCCTGCTAACGGTCGATTTAAATACGGCCGACGCGACCCTGACATTGGGAGGCTCGAGCACCGATGGAACCGTGACTGTTTCCGGCACGGACGGGCAGCCGCTCATCCAGCTAATAGGGAGTGCCACCGAATCCAGAATCGGTATGGGACAAAGGAATGGCAGACCAGGCCACCTTCAGATGTATGACGGCAGTGGTCAGCTAACGGTCGACTTAAATACTGCCGATGCGACCCTGACGTTGGGAGGCTCGAACACCGATGGAACCGTGACTGTTTCCGGCACGGACGGGCAGCCGCTCATCCAGCTAATAGGGAGTGCCACCGAATCCAGGATCGGTATGGGACAAAGGAATGGCAGACCGGGGCACATTCAGATGTATGACGGCAATGGCAACCTCACCATCGATATCAATGCAACCGGCGGAGACATAGCGCTGAACGGTGACTTGACATTGGCTGCTGCTGATTGTGCCGAACAGTTCGATATGCAGGATGCCAGTTCGGCTGAGCCTGGAACGATCGTGGTGATTGACGACGAGGGCAAGCTCCGCGAGAGTCAATGTGCCTATGACAAGCGAGTGGCTGGAGTCATCTCCGGCGCGGGCGATTACCGACCGGGCATCGTGCTCGACAAGCAGTCTTCATCGGCAGGCCGCGCCTCCGTCGCCCTTGTCGGCAAGGTGTATTGCAAAGTGGACGCGGATTTTGCCCCCATCACAGTCGGAGATCTGCTTACCAGCTCAGAACGCGCTGGATTCGCCATGAAAGCCACCGATCCCGCGCAGGCCTTCGGCGCAGTGATTGGCAAGGCGCTTAGGCCGCTCCGCGCCGGTCAAGGCATGATCCCCATTCTGGTTGCGCTGCAATAGACCGGCGACCGTCGCCTTCTCGAGTTCGACCGGTTGTGTGCCCGGCTGTGCGGCGAACGATTCCTATATGACCGCTTCCATCCACGCCGACAGGGATGCAAGCCCGGCGGGGCCTGCCACCGCGCGCAGACTCACTGGGGCAGCATGTCCGATGCCCGTCATAATCCGCCTCAGGCTGAAAGGGGACCAGTCTGCGAACACCGTCCCATTAAATGTGAACGTATAGAGATTGGGATCATCGGTGCCTCCCCACTCGACTGCAGACTGTATGGGTAACCCCTGAGCAGGCGAGCCGAGCAGCTGGCTGTCAGTGAAATACTGGAGCCCTAATCCAACGTAGGTATCCTGGAAGGTGTCGTTCAGCACCGTGCCCAGCTTGTCCCAGAAGCTCAACGAGTTAATGATCGCGTCAACCACCTGCGTTCGGATCAGCTTCTCGGCGCTCGAGATATCGCCCTGGGTTATGGTTTGGTTCGTCTTCGAGATCGTGGGAATCACATTGTTCAGCGCCTGCAGAACCGCTCCGTTGAGCGCCTCGTGGCCCGCGGCTACGGCGTCTGCGGGTGTGTCCTGCTGATAGAGCAGGATTCCCAACCACCCCACGATCATCCCTCCGACGCTGCCAACGATAGGAGCCTGAAAGGGAACCAGAGTGGTCACATAGTTGCCTAGCGAAGAGGGAATAGCCGTCGTCTCCTCTTGGTAGAAGGACGCTTGAACACCTCCTGGAAGGTCTCCTTGGTTGCCTGGAGTGCCGATGACCGAAGCGGTTCCCTGCAGCTGCCAGCCGGTTGTTCCCATTAGATCAATTTGCGCCGTGGTGCCGTCGATCTTGAAGAACACCGACCAGAGATAGATCGGAGGATTGATGAAGGAAGTCCCCGTTGAGGTCAACTGGGTCACGATATTCTTGACGAGCAAATTGGTCCTGATTGGTATCGCGCTCATTGTCTTGAATTCCTCCGACGCGATTCTAAACCTTCTGCCCGATCTGGCTGGGCAATGGAGGATTTACCGCAACACGGAAAGGCCAGATTCGTGACTGGAGTATCCGGCCACCCGCACCGATGACGTGGCAAACCGAAGCCTCCCTGGGACATAGAAAAGTGGAAAGCAACAACGTTTCCTGCTTTTCCACCTTCCCGCTGTCGCGGCGGTCTGAGTATCAACCCCGTTGCGCTACATTAGCTCTCTCCCTGGTACAAAATATTGGGCAGCCCGCCTTTGCCGCGATGGCAGCCCAGCCCTCGAAGTCCTAAAAGACGACAAGCGCTGCATCGTCCAGACCGCCTCCTACGCGCAGAAGGCCGTGGATTACCTGCACGGGCTGCAAGCGCAGCCCGTCTCGGCGGCCGCCGCATAAATGGTCTCGGCGGCTGCTCACTCGTCAGGTGAATTTCCGATTCGCGAGCTCGTGACTCAAACGAAAACTGGCGTCCAATAACGAGCGCCAAGGGTATCCAAAAGGCCATCCTGCTACTCAGGTGTAAATTGATCCACATAGCTTCGGACACCAAGTCCTATGCGGGAGGAATCTCGGTATGCGATCACTGAGGCCAGCACACGTTTTGACGTTCATCGCTTTTGTTCTGATATCGCATTCGAAGGCTCAGTCACCATCACCCTCTTCCATTCAAATACCGGTAGGCCTGGAGGTCTGCGAAGCGGCCTGCTTGAATGGCAACGGTGATGTGGGGACTTGGATCTTTCATGGATTAAACGGAAAAGGGGTCTGGGCGAAAAGCGGAGCCAAGTCGAATCTAACAATCGAGCAGTATGACGCTGAGCGGATCCTGATACGTCGCGAAAATACTCCGGATTCAACTATGCCAGCCTTTACAGCGGTATATGAAGGAACATTGCGCGGCAGACGAATCGACGGCACAGTGACTGCTGGTCACCCTCCGAGAACCATCAAGTATCAGTGGTACGCGACTATACCGGTCACCACGTGCGATTCAGCCAGTCAGTCGGATACGGAGGACGTTTTCGAGACCGGCCAGAAAGCAGTTCGTTTTCGTCAGGCGCCTTCCGCATTCCAATGTTTCCTGATGGCTGCGAAGGGGGGGAACGGCCAAGCGAAAGCGCTCGTGGGTCTGATGTACCGAGATGGAATTGGTACCACTTCCAATCTGACGGAGGCGTTCCACTGGTTGCAAGCTGGCGCTATACAAGATGACTACAACGCCCAGGTGGGTTTGTCTCAGATGTACGATTCCGGCATTGGGACTTCCGCAGATCCACAGAAGGCGCAGATGTGGAGAGAGCGCGCACAAAACAACCCGGTCATTATCCAACAAAGGCAACAGGCGCAACAGCAGGCAGCACAACAGCAAGCGGCCCAGCAGATGATGTTTCTCGGCTTGGCGGCTGTAGTAGAGGCTATGTCTAAGCCGGATGTGTACGTTGTGTATTAGCCGGTCAGCGGGAACGCGCACAAAATCCAGCAGTCGATGGCGGAGAGTGAGGAGGGAAGGCCGCTGATCAAGGAGAGGAGAACATCCATCAGTCCAGCACGCACCCGACACAGAACGGGGCATGCGTGTCATTTGGTTGAGACACCGAGAGCAGGCTGCAAATCACAGCGCAATAACGGGAGGCAGGCAGTAAACAGGCGTCTCGCCTCGACCTTCCGGCCGCTCACATAGAATTTCCAAATGGCGCTGAAGCGGTCGGCGATATCTGATCCCGGCATTGAAACACAATCT
>CAYVSQ010000416.1:0-5130 GCA_964453815.1 uncultured Acidobacteriaceae bacterium
CGCGGGTTGAACGGCGGGTTGGATGCGGCAACCACGCCCACCGCGTGACTATCCTGCTCAAGCAACTGCATCGCCATGGAAACATCTTCGGGCAGACGTGCCGGACTAGTGGGGGAAAGCAATAGAACGCTGCCATATCGATAGCGATCCTGCGATTCCATCGCCGTCAGTGCGTGCTGGAGGACCGGCCACATGGGTGTATCGTCTTTGGCGAGCGATGTGGGCCGCAAAAAAGGAACTTCCGCGCCACACTCGCGAGCAACCGCAGCAATCTCTTCGTTATCTGTTGAAACGATGCATTTCGCAATTTCTGCGCACAGCTTTGAGAGCCGAATGGAATGGCAGATTAACGGCAGTCCCGCAAGGAGGCGAATATTCTTTCCTGGCATGCCCTTCGAGCCACCGCGAGCGGGAATCACAGCGAGCACTGGTCGAATGCTCATGTTCTTGTCCTGTTGTCGGAGGCCTCCTTGCGGCAGGTGATAACAATCTGTTCTACCAAGTGCTCCTCGTTATTCAACGTCCAGGAGACTCGCTCCACGGCCAGATCCGTAAAAGCATGAAACATTTGAGATACTCTCCCTCGATTCAGAAAGAGGCAAAAGCCAGCCCCTGCCAGCGGTCCCTCGCGCAGATTTACGAACCCGTCGCGTTCGATCATATTCCCTGTGCCGTAGCCCCATGTTCGATCGCTAAAAAAAGACGAAAGAAAGGGCCCGCCTGGCCGTAGAACCCGATGAACCTCATTGAGCGCCCGCTCAATCGCTGCTGACGGATTGCAATACAAACTGACATTCTCGATGGCCCCGTCGAAGGTCGAATCCGGCCAGGGGAGCTGCGCATAATCTCCAATCTGGAGATCAGCCATCAAGCCTTCGTCCGTTAATCGCTGCCTCGCCCGAGCAATTGCTGTAGCTGATCCATCGATTCCGCAAACCGAATAACCTTCCCGAGCCATGAACCAGATATTGGCCCCCGGTCCACAACCAATTTCAAGTAATCGAATAGAGCTTCGGTCCGTCACGCCGGAGAATGCCCGCGCTACAAAGCGAACTACATGTTCTGGCGGATACTTACCCCAACCCCTGCTGCGAAAGATCTCCTCCCATTTCGGATCCCATGTTGCCTCAATAGCCTTGCTCATCGGCATTCCTCGTCGTTTACACCTCGATGACCGCGGTAACGTTTTGAGCAGATTCGAGACAACCAGGTGAGCATGAGCGCAGTTTAACCTCTCAGTCTCGAATTGTGTACTATGTGGCGTTGCCGTTTGAGCAAGGACAACTGTGCTGAAACCTGCTGAAACAGTGGAAAGTTCGGTGCACCTCAAATCTCGAAGGAGTGCCATCGATGGCTCTCGACGCAGAGAACGAAATTATTACCATTGGGCAACGCCGCGTAGGCAAGAGAGAACCATGCTTCATCATTGCCGAAGCTGGAGTCAACCACAATGGAAGCTTCGAATTTGCGCGTCAGTTGATCGATGTCGCTGTCGATGCGGGCTGTGATGCGGTAAAGTTTCAGACATTCAAATCCGAAAAGGTGTGCTCGCCTTTCGCACCCAAGGCCACTTACCAGACTCATACAACCGCCGCGGACGAGTCTCAGTTGGAGATGGTCAAAAAGCTGGAATTGCCCTTTGAGGCTTTCCGTGATCTCTATCGCTATTGTGTCTACAAAGGCATCATCTTTCTGTCTACCCCCTTTGACTACGAAAGTGCCGACTTTCTTGCCGAATTACCTGTGCCCGCGTTCAAAATTCCGTCTGGCGAAATTACGAACCTCTTTTTTTTGGAACACCTGGCCCGAAAGGGCCGCCCTTTGATCGTTTCGACAGGAATGGCCACACTCGAAGAAGTGGCTATCGCCATCGAAACGATTCGTGCAACCGGAAACCGGCAGGTCATTCTTCTGCAGTGTGTCAGCACTTATCCTGCTGATCCTTCCAGTATGAATTTGCGCGCCATGCACACGCTGCAGGATGCGTTCGGAGTTGATGTCGGCCTCTCAGACCATACTGTCGGGACAGAAATAGCGCTTGCTGCCGCGGCCCTGGGTGCGTGCCTCATTGAGAAGCATTTCACGCTCAGCCGGGGACTGCCAGGACCGGACCATAGTGCCTCGCTCGAGCCTCTGGACCTGGTGAAACTGGTTAGGGGCATTCGGAATGTTGAGTCTGCACTGGGAGATGGGATCAAGCAGCCGGCAGCGGAGGAACTGAATACGGCCACGGTAGCTCGCCGATCCCTGGTGGCTGCGCGATTCATTCCCGCTGGCGCGGTATTGACCGTGGATCTGCTCGATATTCTGCGACCGGGTACAGGTCTTCCGCCTGCCATGCGTTCACAGGTGCTGGGTAGGCACGTGCGCCATGACATTGAAGCCGGTACCGTATTGAGCCTTGATATGCTGGCGTGACAACATCATCATTAGGACGTGAGCACCGAAAGATCATCCGATTGCGACGGACGCGTCATAAAGCTGCGCCAGAGTCTGTGAATGTCTGATCTTTCATCCCAAAACGTAGCGCCAGTTGAGGCGGAAGCAGCGACTCAATCAATTCATGGAATTGCCGGACGCCTGGCACACGCATTCGCCATCTACGGGTTTGCAAACTTTGGTATTCGCGCTCTTAACTTCATTCTGATCGTGGTCTATGCGCATTATTTGCGCCCGCACGACTACGGAATCATTTACATGGCGGAGATCATCGCTTCGTTCCTGATTATTTTCGGGGGCTTATCGATAGACAGCGCACTCCAGCGACTGTATTTCCAGCACGATCATGATGCGGAAGAGCTTCGCAGCTATCTCGGGACTACCCTTCGCTTCGGGCTCTTCTGGATGGTCGTGTTCCTTGGGTTAGTCCTTGTCGCCGGCAGAAGTCTCCATTCCTATCTCTCGGCTCATATGGCTGTGCCGTTCTACCCTTACATCGCAATGGCAATCGCAACGGCGACAGCGTCACAAGGTGTCCAATATCGTCTTGCTTTATATCAGGCTGCACGCCGCCCGCGGTCTTATGCGCTTCTGGCGCTGGTCCTCTTTCTTCTAACCGCCACCTTCTGCATTTATGGAGTCGTGATCCAGCGCGGCGGTGCCATCGGAATGATGAAGGCAAAGCTGGTTGCGGCAGTGCTTACATTCCCGGTTGCCATTTGGAGCATGCGTGCTCTATTGACCGCTCGGTTCCAATGGAGATTTGTCCGTGAATCGCTGTCGTTTAGCTTGCCTCTGGTTCCTCACCTCGTTATGGCAAGTGGTCTGATTGTCGCCGACCGATTCATCCTCGCGCATTACAGGGATTTAAGCGAAGTCGGTATCTATTCTCTTGCTTATACCCTGGGTATGGTCATGTTTATCGTGACGCAGTCACTCTCCATGGCTTGGCTTCCGATGTTTTTCGAGTTAGCAGCTGACCGGGATGAAAATCATCTGATGCTGGGCCGTATCTGCTCGGGATTGATGATCTTCCTTGTTGCCATCGCGTGTCTCGGCATACTGCTCTCGCCGCCGTTTGTGCACATCGCCCTCGACTACCGCTATCATGCGGCTGCACGCATTGCACCCCTGGTCGTTATGGGCTATTTGTTTCACGCGCTATTCTCGCTTTTAAGTCTTTCCATACTCCAGGCGAAACGCACGGCATTTGTTTTCCTGATCAGCTTGACAGCATTCTCCGCGAATATGATCTTGAACTTCGCCCTCATCCCCCGGTGGGGAATGTATGGCGCAGCCTGGGCAACCACAATAGCCTACGCAGTTGAGGCTGGCTTTGCATTCCTGTTGGCTCAGCGCTTCTTTGCTCTGTCCTATCGAGTGCCCGGCATTCTCGCTGGCTTTGCTGTGGCCGGAGGAGCTCTCTGGCTGACCCAGTTAGAGTGGATGCTGAGGTGGCGAGGGCTCATGCTTGTCATTTCCGCCGGCGTGGCGCTGGGATTGCTTGCGCTCATTGGGAGGCGTGACCTGCAGAGCGCCCTTATTGTTATTCGAAAGAAGCGAGAGCCTCAAGCCACTGTGTAAGAATGAGCTATTTGGGAACAGCCTTAACCGCCCTAACAGTCACGTGCGACAAGCTGAGCCTACTCCAAAACACAAATCGTTAAATACCCTGTTCATTTTTGGAACACAGCTGGTCCATCAGCACTCCCTGTGCCGGCGGCGAGAGGTCGACCCTTAGCTGACGAACAACCCAGTCAGGCTGGTTAGCTTCAGCAGTTCGCTCACGCGGGGCGACAGGTTGACGAGTTCGAGCTTAACCAGCCCCTTGTTGATGGCGGATACCTTCAGGCTAACCAAAGCACCCAGGCCGGAGCTGTCAAGGGATTGCAGGTCACTACAGTCGATCACAATGCGGCGCCGGCCGGCCTGGATGAGCGGCTTGACCAGTTCTCTGATTTCCTTGACGCTTTCGCCTATCAGCCTGCCGTGGCATTTGATGGTGGTGACCGGTCTTCCGTATGCGCCTAACGATTCCTCAATATCAAAATGGATCAAGGGCTCTGCCGTCACTGCTGCGATCTCCCTATTAGAAACAAGCCACCGAAGGTGAAAAGCACCCGCAGACGTAGATCTGCGAGTGCCAGTAAAGAAACGGGCCCTCCCCCGAGGTCCGTTCCATCGATGAGAACAGTACGCGGCGAAGGCTAGGACTGACATCCCCCGTCAGTTTGCAGCGGTGACTCTTCGGTAATCGTTACCGGCGCCCGGAAGGCCTGTCATTGTTCAAAGGATGCGCTTATGCTCAGAAAGAGGTTTCTCTTCAACGCCACGGCAATCGTTCTTTGCGCCCCGGCTTCAATGAGTGTGGCCCAGGCAAGCTCCGCAGATCTGCCTATGCCATCTACTCTTTGCTCATGGCGGGCCATCCGTTTGCGGTCATCCTCTGTCTGAATACGACCGCGCGGGCCTGTGAGCTGAAGGGGTTGAAGTGGGCAGACGTTGACCTGTTCTCCCGGACCGTGACGATTCAAAAAAGCGAGACGGCAACTTGAGAGCGGACTGTTCCTCTGACGGGGTTGACTGCTCTGCCCTGGCAAGGCTACGCGGGCGGGCTGAATCCTTCGGACTGGCGAGTTATGACACAAACTATGACACGAACACCCTGCCTGTGAGTGCTCGACTTGTCTA
>CAYVSQ010000417.1:0-2747 GCA_964453815.1 uncultured Acidobacteriaceae bacterium
AGAACAAAACTTTCTTCTTCCTCGACGGCGAGCAAAAGTATCAGCGCAAGGGCATTACCTTTACGGGTCTAGTCCCGACCCAAGCGATGCGCGATGGCGATTTCACCTTGACCCCCTTCGGCAAGACCGCCGCGCCCATCTTCAACCCCAACGTCTCCAGCAGCACCCCATTCGAATGCACCGCGGCTGGCGTCCCGATCCCCGCCAACCCGGACGGAAGCCAGACCGGCGGAACGCCCTGCAACAAGATTCCCTCCAACCTGTTCAATCCGATCGCCCAACAGATGATCAATCTCTATCCGCTTCCAAACGTTAACGTCACACCCAACAGCACCTTCAACTTCCTCAACGAGCCGGTTCGTGCTCTCGACGAAACAAAATTTGATATCAGGCTGGATCACAGTTTCTCCGCTGCTGACAACTTCTATGCCCGTTTCAGCTATGACCAAGCCAACTCGGTAGTCCCCGGCGGCGGTGGTCCGGGTTCCTTCGCCGAAGCGAATGCTTTCGGCAGCAACCAGCTCATCATCAACCACGCCCGCAACGTCACCCTGTCGGAAACTCACGTGTTTTCACCCAACACCGTGAACCAACTCAGCGGTGGTTATAACCGCATATTTGACTACATCACGTCCAACGGCACTGGCTCCTGCGAAGCCAATATCATCGGCATCCCCGGCGCCAACCTGGATTGCAACGCCGCCAATGTCTGCGCTCCGCAGGGCATCAGCTGCGGCCTTACTTCCACTCAGTTCGGCGGCGGGTTCTGGGCTCTCGGCGACCGCTGTTTCGCTCCCTTCATCGGCGGCACCAATGTTTTCGCCCTCAACGACACCCTCGATATGATCCGCGGCAAGCACGATATCCGGGTCGGCTTGGGCATCCGGGCGAACCAAATGAATGTTAGAACCGAGGGTTTCCAGGACGGTTTCTGGAACGCCAGCGGCCTTTGGACCGGCAATGCCGAAGCCGATTTCCTGCTCGGTTTGACCAGCTTAGCCATTCACGACCAGACTTTCGACGGCAGCACCACCGGCCGCCGCTGGAAAACATTCCGGCCCTTCGTCCAGGACGATTGGCGCGTCACCCCCAATTTGACGCTCAACCTCGGTCTCGCCTGGAATTTGACGTCGCCCATCTCGGAAGTCGCCAATCGCCAGGCCGACTTCAATCCCGCGAACGGCAAGTTCCTGATCGCCGGCAACACTCCTTTCGGCCCCAATGCCGGAAAGTGGGTCGGCATCAACTACGATAAGGACGCGCTGGAACCGCGCATCGGAGTTGCCTGGAAACCTTGGGGCAGCGACAAGACGGTCGTCCGCGCCGGTTATGCCATCATGCACGACGGGTCTTGGAGTCAGGGGGCTCAGGGCTTGTGGCAAAATCCACCGTACTACGCCGAGTCGGACCTTTTCGCCTTCGGCGGTAATTGCACCTTCGCCACCGCAGCCTGCGCGGCCAACCCGGCGAATACGCCATCCGCGATTAGCCTGTCCGATGGCTTTCAAATCTTCACCGCGCCGCCCAATCCGGCCGATTTTACCGGCACCATCCAATCCCAGAACCTGAATTTCAAGCTCGGCATGGTGCAGCAGTACAACGGCACGGTCGAACGCGAAATTCCGGGCCAAGTCCTGATCACTGCCGCCTACGTCGGCTCGCACGGTTCCCATATTCTGATCGACGGCAACAACCTTAACGTCACCACGCCGTCAGCTTGTGGCGGAGTTGTTCCCGGATACACGCTCGGCTGCGGTGCGGACGGCGCGGCTCTTCCAATCCCCTTTCCCGAGTTCCCTTTCTCGACGATTTCAAATATCACGGATCAAGGCCGCTACTCCTATAACAGTCTTCAGTTGAAGGCCGAAACCAAGAGTTCGCGGCACGGAATCTACGCTTTGATCGCGTACACCTACGCCCACACTCATGACAACGGCCTTTCCGACGGTCTGGGTAGCAGCATTGGAGCAACCTACTATCCCCTGCCGAACTGGAATCGTCTTGATTGGGCGTCGTCACAAATCAACCTGAACAACGACTTCACCGCCAGCATCATTTACGATCTGCCCTTCGGCCGGGGCAAACACTTTGGCAGTGATTGGAACGGAGCGCTCAACACGCTTCTCGGCAACTGGCAGGCGACCACCATTGTCAAAATCACTTCCGGATTTCCGGTGTTCGTCGTCAATAGCGATAACGGCTCGGGCGTAAATTTCGAAAACAACGGGAACAGCCTGAACCGTCCGGACATCGTTGGTAACCCCAACAAGCCTGGTCCGGTCGCCGCCAATCCAAACTGCACTTTTGTCATTCCAACCAAAGTGCACACCCCTCAGGCTTGGTTCAACCCCTGCGCCTTTGCTCCCGCCGCAGCGGGAGAACTCGGCGACGCGTCCCGCACGCCGCTCAACGGTCCGGATTTCGTAAACACCGACTTCTCACTCATCAAGCAGTTCCGATTGCCGTGGGAAGGTATGGGCCTCAGTTTCCGTGCGGAATTCTTTAACCTCTTTAACCACCCGCAATTTGCATTGCCCGTTTCAGCCATCGGCTACGCGGATATCAACACCGGATCACAGTTTGGTCCAATCACCTCCACTGTGAACAACCCGCGTCTTGTGCAATTTGCGCTCAAATTCACCTTCTAACCTGTGTTTTTTGCAGGTTGGCCCGAACCTGAAGCGAAGCGGCTCACCGATTCTTCGGCGAGCCGCTCCGCCTCCAACACCGGCCGCCGTCGTTTCCTT
>CAYVSQ010000418.1:0-3897 GCA_964453815.1 uncultured Acidobacteriaceae bacterium
CTCTGGGACGACGACGACCGCTGCGAGGCCGAGATCCGCGGCTTCGCGCCCCGGGACCTGGAAGGATGGCGCGCCATGAGCGACGTGATCCGCCGGCTTCGCAATGCGCTCCGTCCGGCGGGCGGTCGAGATTTGTGGATCGGGGATGCACCCAGTGACGACGAGATCGACCAGCGACTCGGCTCAGACGTCGAGGCCCGACACGTTCTCTACGACTGGTCGATGGCCGAGTTTGTCGAGCACTACCTTACCGACGAACGCCTGCAGATCGCATACCTTGGCCAGGGTGTGATCGGCACTAATGCAAGCCCCTTCGATGCGGGCACAGCTTCCATCCGCTTCCACCACTCCTCGGGAAGGTTGGGCGGCATGCCCGGCATGTGGGGCTACGTAAAAGGGGGGATGGGCATGGTCTCCTTCTACCTCAGTGACGCCGCTCGCGAAGCCGGAGCGGTGGTCGCCACCGGGGTACCGGTCGCCCGGATCATACCGGGGGAGGGGGTTCTGCTCGCTGCCGGCGAAAAAATCACCGCGCCAATCGTGATCTCAAACGCCGACCCGCGGCGCGCCCTGGAGATGCTAGGTGATGCAGTTGAACCAGCCTGGCGCGAGCGTGTCGAAGCTGTGCCCATCGAGGGATGCACCGTCAAGCTCAACGTCCTGCTGAGCGAGCTGCCCAACTTTACGTCGCGACCCGGCACGCTCGAACCGCATCACTATGGCCAGATCAATGCCCCGCTCACCAAGTCGGAATGGAAGGCAGGCTTCGCGGCTGCCAGGAAAGGCGAACTGCCCGACCAACTCTGGTGCGAGATTTACTTCCAGAGCGTGCACGACGCCACGGTGGTGCCCGCGGGCCAGCACACGATGAGCGTCTTCGCCCAATACGTGCCCTACGCCTTCGCGCATGGATCGTGGGAGAGCCGCCGTAATGAGGTCCGGCAGCTCGCGCTCCACTCCATCGGCCGCTTCTGCTCCAACATTAGGGAGGCCGTAATCGACGCGCAGGTGCTTGGTCCGCCCGATATCGAGGAGAAAGTGGGCCTGACGGGAGGACACATCTTCCAGGGGGAATGCCTTCCGCAATACATGTGGTCGCGTAGGCTGTCGGCCCGCACCCCCATGCCCGGCGTCTACCTATGCGGAGCATGCACACACCCCGGTGGCTCAGTTATCGGCATCAACGGCCGCAACGCCGCCATGGCTGTTCTGCGGGATCTCCAGTGATGTGCTTACTTTGGGCCCGGCAGATATTCCTTCACCTCTCCGCTACGGGCATTCAAGACGGCGAGCCGTCCGTTGGCGTAGACTGTCACCTTCAGATAATTGCCCGCGTCGGGACCTTGCGGATTTGCAATTCGTGCCGCGTCTACGTTGTGCGTGGGGCCGCCTTCTTCGGAATAATGCAACTGCCAAAGATCCTCAAGGCCGGGCGCCTTCTGGATGGTGTCCCATACTGGGGGCGAGCCACCCTTTTTCGCGCCGTTGTCCATGATGGCCACGCGCGGCGCGATTGTATCCACCAACGCGGGGCTACTGCTCTGGTTCCAACCATGGTGCGAAACAACTAACAGATCGATATGCCCCAGCTTGTTGACTGGACACATCAGCTCCATCTCCTTGTCCCAGGTGAGATCGCCGAGATCGAGAATGCGCAGCTTGCCAAAGGTGATCAAAACTCCCAGGGAGCGGGCGTTTTCCGTCTGGTCTGCCGGGCGCTTTTCAGACGCGGCACAATACTGATTTGTTGCACCACCGCCCGGCAAGGGCTGCGCAATCAGATTTCCGTCGGCGCTGATTACGGTGACCTTCATTCCCGGAATTGGCAGCACATCTCCAGGCCTGGGGACGATGTGTCCATATTGGCCACCGGCCAGAACTTTCTGATACGCCTCAGCCACTTGCACGGTAGGTTCATCGGTCGTCTCCCGATTTGGCCCATGATCGATAAATGTTCCTACCGGAATTTTTGCCACCAGCTGCGGCACTCCTCCGGTGTGATCCACGTGGTAGTGCGTGAGCAGCACGTAGTCGATGCGGTCAAGCCCCGCGTCTTTCACAGCAGAAGCGATACGCTGGGCATCGCGCCCTTCGGCTCCGGGCCAGCCTGTATCGATCAGCAAGGAATGCTTATCGGGTGTCACAAACAACGTTGCCTGACCACCTTCCACATCGATGAAGTAAATCTGCAACGAGGAAACCGGGGCGGAAGGAATGGCTAAGGCCACTCGGGCCGCAGCGGCAAAGAACAAAAGAAGAGTGAGGGTTTTCGCAACACGAAAGACCATAGTCAGCAATGTAACTCCTGACCGGTACCTTGTGCGCGGCAAAATCGATTCTTCTCTTAAGTGGAAAGCGCCGGGGGGCCATTCTCGCGGCCAACGCAGATAGAGTACATTGGCAATGGACTATCGAGGAGGCACTCTGTTGCACGTCATGTCTTTGCGCGCCTGCCGTAGAATTTTGCTGATTACCTGCACGTTATTTGGCGCCATGTTCGCACATGGGCAACGAACACAACCATTGATTCGCTTTGATTCCACGAGCAAAGTCTTCCGCATCGACGGTGGTGATGTCTCCTATATCTTCGGCATCAATGATCTCAGCGGACTCCAGCCCATCTACTGGGGCAGCCGCCTCGGCGGCAACGACAGCTTCCCTCAAGCGCATACCAATAAAGGCGTGGCAGCCTTCGATCTGCCCACCAGCACGACGCCGCAGGAGTATGCCGGATGGGGCGCCGGGCTCTTCGTCGAGCCGGCGCTTAAGATCACATATCCCGATGGCAACCGCGATTTCGTTCTTCATTACCTCTCGCACCAGATCGACGGAGACACGCTGACCGTACGTCTGAAGGACATCGAGCGGGAGGTCTTCGTCGACCTGCGCTATGAGATGGATCACGCGACCGGAATCCTGGGACGCTCTGCGACCATCGAGAACCGGACGAATGCTCCGCTGGTGATCGAACAGGCTGCGGCTGCCACATGGACCCTTCCCCACGGGACCGACTACACCCTCGATTACCTTACCGGCCGCTGGGGCGGGGAGGATCAACTGCAGCAGGAGAAGATCATCCCAGGTACGCGCATCCTCGAAAGCCGCCGCGGCTCTACCGGCCAACAGAATAATCCATGGTTCGCCGTCGAGCGGGCCCATACCTCTGATCAGGATGCCGGGGATGTCTGGTTCGGAGCGCTCGCCTGGAGCGGCTCGTGGCGCATCACTGTCGAACAGGATCAAATGCAGCAAATTCGTATCACCGGCGGTTACAACACTTTTGACTTTGGTTACAAATTGAATTCCGGCGAGAGCCTGGCCACGCCTGTCTTTTATGGCGGCTACTCGGGCTCCGGCATCGGCGGGGCGTCGCGACTTCTCCATCGCTTTGAGATCGCTTCGATTCTTCCCGAACGTCCCAACCCACGGCCGCGGCCGGTCATTTACAACTCCTGGGAAGCAACGGGATTCAATGTCGACGAACCTGGGCAGATCACCCTCGCTGAAAAAGCTGCATCGATCGGCGTGGAACGCTTCGTGATGGACGACGGATGGTTTGGTCAGCGCAAGAACGACTTCGCCGGCCTGGGCGACTGGTACGTCAACTCGCAGAAATTTCCGAACGGGCTGAAGCCGCTCATCGATCGCGTTCATGCGCTTGGCATGGACTTCGGCCTATGGGTCGAGCCGGAGATGGTCAACCCCGACAGCGACCTCTATCGCAAGAACCCCGACTGGGTCCTGAACTTTACTGGACGCCCCCGCACCGAGGGCCGCAACCAGCTTGTGCTGAACCTCGCCCGTCCCGATGTGCGCGCTTACGTCTACGGCTTCTTGGACAAATTGCTCACGGAAAATCAGATCGCCTTCCTCAAATGGGACTACAACCGCAACTGG
>CAYVSQ010000419.1:0-5257 GCA_964453815.1 uncultured Acidobacteriaceae bacterium
AGCTAGAGGGCGCCGTCACTGCTTCCGATGTGGTTGACACCACTACCGGCGAGGTCCTGGTCGAAGCAAACATCGAACTCACTCCCGACAAGCTCCATAAGATCGTCGAGAGCGGCGTCACGTCGGTCGAACTCTTTTTCCCCGAGCGCGACGACGTGGGCAACATCATCACCAATACTCTGCGCCGCGACTCTGTCCGGAAACCGGAAGAAGCGCTCATCGAGATCTATCGCAAGCTGCGCCCGGGCGATCCGCCGACTCTGGACACTGCGACGGCGCTCTTCGAAGGCATGTTCTTCGATCCGCGCAAGTACGATTTCTCGCGCGTGGGCCGTCTCAAGTTCAACATCAAGCTCCATGAGAACCAGGACTACACGCCGCTCGATCGCCGTACACTGACACCTGACGATTTCTACGCAACCATCCGCTATCTGCTCAAGCTGCGCAAGAACATCGGTAACGTTGACGACATTGATCACCTCGGCAACCGCCGCGTTCGCGCTGTCGGTGAGCTCATGGAGAACCAGTTCCGCATCGGCCTCGTTCGCATGGAACGCGCCATCAAGGAAAAGATGAGCGTCTACCAGGAGATGTCGACGGCCATGCCGCACGACCTCATCAACGCGAAGCCGGTCATGGCTGCCATTCGCGAGTTCTTCGGTTCTTCGCAGCTTTCGCAGTTCATGGATCAGACCAACCCGCTCTCGGAGATCACGCACAAGCGCCGTCTCTCCGCTCTTGGGCCGGGCGGTCTGTCGCGTGAGCGCGCGGGATTCGAAGTACGCGACGTTCACCCCACTCACTACGGTCGCATCTGCCCGATTGAGACGCCGGAAGGTCCGAACATCGGCCTCATCAGCTCTTTGTCGTGCTTTGCGCGCATCAACGAGTATGGCTTCATTGAATCGCCGTACCGCCGTGTAGCTGGAGCCCGCGTACTTGACTTCGTTCAGGTTTCCAACGCCGGAGAAAGCGGCCTGCGCGTGGGCGATCACCTCGAAAAGTCCGAGGCGAGCAAGCTCAACACGCAGCTCAAGAAGGACAAGAAACGCCCGGTCGAATATGAGCCTTTCTCCTTCTATCTGTCAGCTTGGGAAGAGGACCGTCATACCATCGCGCAGGCGAACATCGATCTCGACGAGCAGGGTCACATCACCGAAGAGCTAGTCAATGCCCGCCGTCAGGGCAACTTCGTGCTCGTGAATCGCTCTGAAGTCGACTATGTGGACGTAAGTCCCAAGCAGCTTGTCTCGGTTGCCGCGTCGCTCGTGCCTTTCTTGGAACATGACGATGCCAACCGCGCGCTGATGGGCGCGAACATGCAACGCCAGTCTGTGCCGCTGCTGGTTTCCGAAGCGCCGTTTGTGGGTACCGGCATGGAAGGCGTCACCGCTCGCGACTCGGGAGCCGTCATCCTCGCACGGCGCAATGGCTTCGTGGATTCGGTTGACTCCGAGCGCATCATCATCCGTGTTGAAGGTGAGCACCACCCCACGCAGCTTTCGCGTGAGGTTGGTTCGGACATCTATCAGCTCATCAAGTTCAAGCGGTCGAACCAGAACACCTGCATCAATCAGAAGCCGATTGTCCGTCAAGGCGACCGCGTGCTGAAGGGTCAGGTTATCGCCGATGGTCCCTGCACGGAGCAGGGCGAACTTGGCCTCGGACGTAACGTGCTCGTCGGCTTCATGCCCTGGCGCGGTTACAACTTCGAGGACGCGATCCTGATCTCCGAGAAGCTCGTGCGCGAGGACTACTACACCTCCGTGCACATCGAGGAGTTCGAGATCGAAGCGCGCGACACCAAACTGGGTCCGGAAGAGATCACCCGCGACATCCCCAACGTCAGCGAGCATGCGCTGCGCGATCTTGACGAAAGCGGAGTCATCCGCATCGGCGCCAAGATCAAGCACAACGACATCCTCGTCGGAAAGGTGACTCCGAAGGGCGAAACGCAATTGACCCCTGAAGAGAAGCTGCTTCGCGCCATCTTCGGCGAAAAGGCCGGCGATGTTCGCGATGCTTCGCTCACCTGCCCTCCGGGCATCGAAGGCACGGTCGTCGACGTTCGCATCTTCTCTCGCAAAGGTCAGGAAAAGGACGAACGCGCCAAGCAGATCGAAGCCGACCAGGTGGCGCAGCTAGAGAAAAACCTCGCCGATGAGATTCGTATTCTCACCGACGAGCGCCTCAAGCGCCTGGAAGCGATTCTCGGCGGCAAGACGGTGCTGGCCGATCTGCATGATGAGCGCACCAACAAGCGCCTCCTCGTCAAGGACGCCGTTCTCGATCGCGATGCCATCGAGCGCATCTCGACCAAGAACCTCAAGCGCATCCGCTACGCCGACAAGGATCCTCGCGTGAACGAGCAGATCGACGAGATCGAAGAGATGACCTCGCGCCAGATTGATGTTCTGCGCAAGATCACCAACGAGAAGATCGCGAAGCTGCAGAAGGGCGACGAACTTTCGCCGGGCGTCATCAAGCTCGTCAAGGTCTACATCGCCATGAAGCGCAAGCTCTCGGTAGGCGACAAGATGGCCGGACGCCACGGTAACAAGGGCGTCATTGCACGCATTCTGCCCGAGGAAGACATGCCGTATCTGCCCGATGGAACGCCGGTTGAGATCGTACTCAATCCGCTCGGCGTGCCTTCCCGTATGAATGTCGGTCAGATCCTCGAAACGCATCTGGGCTGGGCGGCACACGAGCTCGGTCAACAGGTCGCCGAGCTCGTGAAGAAGAACCAGGACGCCCATGCCATCCGCGAAATCTTCAAGGAGCGTTTCGCGAATACGGCCACGCTGCGTCAGTTGCTCGAGCTTGATGATGAACAGACTGTTCGCGTCGGCCTCGGCATGCAGCGCGGCATCTGGTTTGGCACGGCAGTCTTTGACGGCGCAAAGGAAACGGAGATCAAGGCGCTTCTCGCCGCGGCCGGCTTGCCGGCGTCGGGCAAGACAGCCCTGTTCGACGGTATGACGGGTGAGCAGTTTGAGCAGCCGGTAACGGTTGGCTACATCTATATGCTCAAGCTTTCGCACCTGGTTGACGACAAGATCCACGCTCGCTCCATCGGGCCGTACTCGCTCATCACACAGCAGCCGCTGGGTGGCAAGGCGCAATTCGGTGGACAGCGCTTCGGAGAAATGGAAGTGTGGGCACTGGAAGCGTACGGAGCAGCGTACATCCTCCAGGAACTACTCACCGCCAAGTCCGACGACGTCTATGGCCGCACCAAGATCTACGAGGCCATCGTCAAGGGCGAGGCAGCTATTGAGCCTGGTGTACCTGAGTCGTTCAACGTGCTGATCCGCGAGCTCCAGTCGCTGTGTCTCGATGTGGAGTTGATGAAGATGACTCCCAACGGCGAAGCCAAGAAGCAACCGTTGCCGACGCTTGCAGCCGCCGACTAAAGGCAGCGATAAGCCATTAGCCATCAGGGATTAGCCGGTGGCTAATGGCTGACGCACAAGTTTGAAGCGACGTTTAAAAAACGTCGTAGTTAAAGAACAGAAGCAACCGCAGCTAAGAGCGAATAGCTAGAAGCTAAAAGCTAGCTGCAAGGAGGAACACCTTGTACCGTTCCAGCCCATTTGAACTGACTAGCCCGATCACCGATTTCGACGCGATCCGCATCCAGCTCGCTTCACCGGAGAAAATCCGCAGCTGGTCCCACGGCGAAGTCACCAAGCCGGAAACCATCAACTATCGCACCTTCAAGCCGGAGCGCGACGGACTCTTCTGCGCCCGCATCTTTGGCCCGGTCACTGACTGGGAGTGCCTCTGCGGCAAGTACAAGCGCATGAAGCACCGCGGCGTGATCTGCGATAAGTGCGGTGTCGAAGTCACAGTCTCCAAGGTTCGCCGTGAGCGCCTCGGCCACATCGAGCTGGCATCGCCCTGCTCGCACGTATGGTTCTTCAAGGGCCTGCCTTCGCGCATCGGCCATCTGCTCGACATCTCGCTGCGCGATCTTGAGAGCGTGCTCTATTTCGAGAGCTACGTTGTCGTTGATCCCGGCGACGCGCCCGTCAAGGAGCGCGAAATCATCAAGGACGAGACCCGCTTCCGCGAGCTCGACACCCAATATCGTCCTACCGGCTTCAAGGGCATGATGGGCGCCGAGGCCATCAAGGAGCTGCTCAAGCGCGTCGCCATCGACGAGCTGTCGATTGAGCTCCGCGAGCGCATGAAGGTCGAGACCTCGCTCCAGAAGCGCCTCAAGTACGCCAAGCGCCTCAAGGTCGTTGAGGCCTTCCGCAAGTCGGGCAACAAACCGCAGTGGATGATTCTCGACGTGATCCCGGTCATTCCGCCTGAGTTACGCCCGCTGGTGCCGCTCGATGGCGGTCGCTTCGCGACCTCCGACCTCAATGACCTCTACCGTCGCGTTATCAACCGCAATAACCGCCTCAAGAAGCTCATGGACCTTCATGCGCCTGAGGTGATCGTGCGCAATGAAAAGCGCATGCTGCAGGAAGCCGTCGACGCTCTCTTCGATAACGGCCGCCGCGGCCGCGTGCTGCGTGGCGCCAACAACCGTCCGCTCAAGTCGCTCTCTGACACCCTCAAGGGCAAGCAGGGCCGCTTCCGCCAGAACCTGCTCGGCAAGCGTGTGGACTACTCGGGCCGTTCGGTCATCGTTGTTGGTCCGGAGCTGAAGCTGCACCAGTGCGGTCTTCCCAAGAAGATGGCGCTCGAGCTCTTCAAGCCCTTCATCTATCACCGCCTTGAACAGACAGGCCACTGCACTACTATCAAGCAGGCCAAGGAAATGGTCGAGATGCAGGAGCCCATCGTGTGGGACATCCTTGAGGAGGTCATCAAGGATCACCCGGTGCTCTTGAACCGCGCCCCAACCCTGCACCGCCTCGGCATTCAGGCCTTTGAGCCTGTCCTCGTCGAAGGCAAGGCCATCAAGATTCACCCGCTCGTCTGCACCGCCTTTAACGCGGACTTCGACGGCGATCAGATGGCTGTGCATATTCCGTTGTCGCCGGAAGCACAGGTGGAAGCGAGCGTGCTCATGTTGGCCTCGCACAACATCCTGTCGCCGGCATCCGGCCAGCCGATTACCGTACCTACGCAGGACATGGTTCTCGGCCTCTACTACCTCACCAAGGCACGCAAGGGATCCAAGGGTGAAGGCCGTGTCTTCGCAAACATTGAGGAAGTGCTCATGGCCCTCGAAGCCAAGGAGCTCGAGACTCTTTCGCCTATTCGTCTACGCCACACCGGTCCTGTCCTCGACATG
>CAYVSQ010000420.1:0-7344 GCA_964453815.1 uncultured Acidobacteriaceae bacterium
TACATGATCGAGAAGCTGCTCGCGCTCGATCGTATCGATTATCGCCAGCGCTACCGCGCATGCCAGGGGGCCGCCGCCGAATGTAGTTCCATGCATGCCCGGATGAATCGCGCGGGCTGCCTCCTCTGTGCATAACATCGCACCCAGGGGAAGCCCGCCAGCCAGAGGTTTCGCAAGTGTCGTCACATCCGGCTGAACGTCGTAATGCTGGTACGCAAACCACTTGCCGGTGCGTCCCAGCCCTGCTTGAATCTCATCGCAAATCAAAAGCGCTCCGGTTGACCGCGTGAGCTCACGCGCTGCCGCCATATACTCACGCGACACGGGCCGAATCCCACCCTCGCCCTGAATTGCTTCGATCAATACACCGCAAACATCGGTCGAAACTTTGGCTTTCAGGTCATCCACATCGTCGAAAGTGACAAACTCCACGCCCGGCATCACCGGATCGAAGGGCTCGCGATATTTCGCCTTGTGTGTTGTCGCGACAGACCCCATCGTTCGTCCGTGGAAGCTGTTCTCGAGCGCCAGGAACTTCGTCCCGATTGTTTTTCCTTCGCTACGCAGCAATCCCGCATACGCCCGAGCCAGTTTGAGAGCCGCCTCCCACGCTTCGGTCCCGCTGTTCGAAAAGAACGCCCGGTCCATGCCGCTCATCTTCGTCAGCCGGAGTGCGAGTTGCGCCTGCCCTTCATGGAAATACAAATTCGAGATATGGATCAGCTTACGGCTCTGTTCCGTAATCGCATTCTCGATCGCCGGATGACCATAGCCCAGAGCATTCACGCCAATCCCACTCAACAAGTCCAAATAGCGCTCGCCCTTCTCATCGACGAGATGCACACCCTCGCCCTCAACGAAATGAATCGGGTTCCGCTCATATGTAGGCAGCAGCACCTTCGCTTCTGCCGCCTTGATCTCATCCAGTGTCATATCCGTCCTTTTGCTCTGCCGTCACGCTACTAAAACTTCTGTCCCATGCAGCACCCGCGTGCTGCACAAATCCGGCAGCACCGCCGCAACTTCCGCGGGCAAAATCCGCACCCGCTTTACACCTTGCAGCAGAGCCTCGCGGCACGCGCTCAGCTTGGGCAGCATTCCGCCGCTAATCACCGCGTCTTTGGTCAGCGATGCGATCTGGTTCACGCTCAACCAGCGCATCACTTCACCGTCCGCGCCGCGCACTCCCGGCACATCGGTCAGAAACACCAGCGCGTCAGCTTTGCATGCCGAGGCACACGCCGCCGCCATCTCATCCGCGTTTACGTTGTAGTACTCGCCATCGAATCCCAGCGCGAGGCTCGAAATCACCGGTACCGCACCCATCTTCCAGATCGCATCCAACCAGCGCGGATCGGACGCCACAATCTCGCCCACATACCCCAGGTCAGGAGCCGTTCTCTTCTTGCGGGCGCGAAAAACCAGCCCGTCTCCGCCCGAAAGCCCCATTGCCGCCTGCCCGTGCGCGCCGAGAGCTGCCACTAGAGCCTTATTCACCTGGCCGCCCAGTACCATTACTGCCGCATCACGCGTTTCCGCATCGGTCACGCGCAGCCCAGCGACAAATTCGCTCTGCTTGCCCATCAGCTTCAGAGTCCGCGTAAGCTGTACGCCTCCGCCATGCACCAGCGCAACTTGGTTGCCGTCCTTCACCAGTTCTGCAATCGCCTGCGCGCATTGATGCAGCAGTTCCGGATTCTCGAGGGTGGCTCCTCCCAGCTTGACAACGAATTTCATGCCAATCCCTCCGTTTCTCCCCATCCACACATCAGGTTCAAATTCTCCACAGCCTGTCCGGCCGCGCCCTTCAGCAAGTTGTCCAGGCAGGAGACAATCACGCATCGCCGTCCATCCTTATGTAATGCAAATCCGATATCGCAATAGTTCGTCCGCACCGAATACTGAATCTGCGGCAGCTGACCGGCGCCGAATACCCGAACCAAGGGGCTGTCCGCATAGAACTCGCGGAACCGTGCCTCTACTACTGAAGGATCGCGCCGCTCTGTGAACGTCACATAAATGGTCGACAAAATCCCACGCGGAATCGGCAGCAGGTGAGGTGTAAACACGATCTGCTCCTCCGTCAACTCAAGCTGCTCCAGTAACTCGCCCGTATGCCGATGCCCGAATACTCCATACGCGGACAAGTTATCTGCCGCATACATATAGTGAGTTTTTTCCGAGGGAGCCTTGCC
Organism: uncultured Acidobacteriaceae bacterium; assembly: GCA_964453815.1. GTDB lineage: Bacteria > Acidobacteriota > Terriglobia > Terriglobales > Acidobacteriaceae > Silvibacterium. Next base: position 2,196 of record CAYVSQ010000420.1, read on the forward strand.
GGCGCCCGACACGCCCGACTTCGCGTCGCAGATAATCCCGCGCTTCAGATCCACCCAGCCAGCTGCAACCAGCGGCTTCAATGCCAGAATGACCGAAGTCGCATAGCAGCCGGGATTCGCGACCAGCTCGGCCCCGCGAATCTCCTCGCGGTGCAGCTCTGGGCTTCCGTACACCGCCTTTGCCTGGACGGCGACAGCCCCGCCATGTCCATCGTCCTCGAATTTGTACACTGCGCGATTTGCCGCATGGCTCAAACGCCACGCGCCGCTTAGATCGATTACGCGCAGGCCCTGCTCCAGCGCTTTTGGAGCCCACTCCCGCGATTGCTCATGGGGAGTTGCCAGAAATAAGACCGCCACGCGACGCGCCTTCAGCAGCTCCCAGGAAAACGGCTCGATCTTCAATCCAGCCGCGCCGTTATTGTCCATCAGCTGGGGATGCATCGCCGTGAGCGAAACCTCGCCCGCGGCCTCTGCCCGGCCCAGGAACACCGGCGGCGCCCCCTGCAGACGGGGATGATGCAGCAGCAGCCGTGCCAGCTCCATACCGGCATAGCCGCTCACGCCCATCACCGCTGTTTGTACTTGACCTTTCATCTTCTCGTCTTAATGTCTTTCTAATCCCTGTTCCCTGATCCCTGTTTTTTCAGCCAATCATCTCTTCCAGTCGCGCGCGCAGCGTCGAAGCCCGCTTTTGGTCGGGACAGATGATCAAAATCGTGTCATCGCCGGCGATCGTGCCGACTACTTCTTCCCAGTCTTCGTGGTCGATCGCCAGAGCCACCGGTTGCGCTCCGCCATTGGTGGTAATCAGCACCAGTTGGTTTTGCGCCTGCTTCACCTTCAATCCAAAGCTTTCCAGAACCTCGTGGATCGAAGGCATGTCATCGTCTTCCTCTGCATCCACGCCATTCGGCAGCGCATATCCGTTCGGACCCTTATATAGACGCATTTCATGGATATCGCGTGAAAGCGTAGCCTGCGTTACATCGAAGCCACGGCGCACAAGCTTGCGACGCAGCTCATCCTGGCTGGTCACCGATGCGCTGGCCACCAGTTCCCGAATCGCATTGTGCCGGTCGTGTTTCGTCAATGGAGAAAGATCGCTTTCGTTGGAAATGTAAAATCGCGGTGAGATTAAAATAAAATCACACCGCGATGCATAAACATGCAATCTAATGTATAAATATACGAGGCCCGCGGTGTCAAGTGGCCGTTCATAACAATTCTTAATTTTACGTATTGCATCTGTTTATGGTGCGCGGTATGGCCGCGCCAGCGTTGTACTTTCTTAATGTCACCGAAACGGGGAGGTCGTATAGTAGGCCATGGGCCGCATAACCTTTTCTAATCCTACGTCTGCATCCGAGCGCCCACAGAGCCCTCCTGCTTCCCTGGTCGATCCGCGCTTCGAGCATGAATCCTGCGGCGTTGGATTTGTCGCCACCCTCAGCAATCGACCTTCCCATGACATTCTGGATAAAGCACTTACAGCCCTCGCTCGCCTTGAACATCGTGGCGCCATCGCCGCCGATGGCAAGTCGAGCGATGGCATCGGTATTACAACTGCCATCCCCAGGAACTTCCTGCTCGCGTCGACCGGCGTCACCCTCGATGTCTCCCAGCCCCTGGCCGTCGGCGTAGTTTTTTTTCCGCCCCACACCACCGAGTCGCATGTTGAATTCGAGCAGGCGCTAGCCGACCGGAGCCTCAAAGTCCTCGCCTGGCGTGACGTGCCCACTCGTCCTGAAATCCTCGGCGAAATCGCGCTTTCCACATTGCCTGTTATCCGCCACGTGCTCATAACCATGCAGGATGGGGATGATGCGGCCAATTTCAGCCACCGGCTTTTCCTGGCCCGCAAGCAGTTCGAGCGGAGCCACGCAGAGGGGTATATCTGTTCGCTCTCCTCCTCCAACATGGTTTACAAGGCCATGTGCGCCGGTCGCCTGCTCGCCGATTTCTATCCGGATCTCGCAAATCCCGCCTTCACCACCCCTTTTGCCCTATTCCACCAGCGCTACGCCACCAATGTTGCGCCCTCGTGGGATCGCGCCCAGCCACTACGCATGCTTGCTCATAATGGCGAAATCAACACCGTCTGGGGCAACCGGGCCCGCATGGATGCGCGCGCCGCCACCTTCCCCGACGACTTCTATCCGGTCTTCACTAAGGATGGCTCTGACTCAACCAGCCTCGACGAGACGGTCGAGTTGCTCGCTCGCAACGGACGCACCGTTGCCGAAGCCGTCCGCATGCTGATTCCGCCTGCGGGCAATCTTGATCGCTCGGCTTTCTTCGCCTACGGCAGCGACTGCGCCGAGCCATGGGATGGCCCTGCCGCAGTCGCCTTCACCGACGGCGATCTGATCGGCGCCGTCCTCGATCGCAACGGCTTGCGGCCTTGTCGATACTTCGTAACGGAAGACGATCTCGTCGTCCTTGGCTCCGAGGCCGGCCTCGTCGATCTCGATCCTGAAGCCATCGTCCATAGCGGCCGCCTCGGTCCTGGACAAATGATCGTTGCCGACCTCGCCGATCATGTCCTGCTCGAAGATGAGCAGATTCAAGCCATCTTCGACGGCGCTGCTCCCGAATACGAAAAGCTCCTCGAAGAAAGCACTCTTGAAGACCATGTCCCTGGCCCTCCGCTTGAATCGGCCGAGCTCAACCGACTGCAGCTTGTTTTTGGTTACACCCGCGAAGACGTGAACATGATCCTCAAGCCGATGGTCATGGATGGCAAGGACGCCGTCTGGTCCATGGGCGATGACACGCCCCTGGCCCCGCTCGCCCGCTCGCCTCGTCCCGTTTATGCCTTCTTCCGGCAGCGGTTCGCGCAGGTAACCAACCCGCCTACTGATTCGCTCCGCGAGGCCCGTGTCCTTCAGTTGCACACCCGCCTCGGCCCCTGGCCGCACATGCTTGACAAGCATGCTCCGCTTTCTGGCCTTTCACTCCCGTCGCCCTTCCTGTCGCTCGCGCAGATGCATGACCTCCGCGCCCGTCAGCACGCGCTCGCCGGCAATCTGCCCCTCGCCGTGCTCGAATGCGTCTTCAACCCAGCCTGCAATCTGATTGCTGCTTTGGACGACCTCTGCGCCAAGGCCATTGACCTGGTGCGCGGCGGCGCAGCCATCCTGTTGCTGACCGACCGCTCGGCGGCAACCGGCGAGGTCATCCCGATCCCCATGGCCATGGCAACGGGAGCCGTTCACCACGCTCTCACGCGCGCCGGCGTGCGCACCTTCGCCGGTCTTGCCGTTGAGGCGGGCGATTGTCGCGACCTCCACCATGGCGCCGTTCTTCTCGGCATGGGCGCTGGCGTGGTCTCTCCCTGGCTCGCACTCGAAACCGCCCGTGGTCTCAATCCTGAAAAGGGGGAAGCCAATCTTCTTCACGCGTTTGACCTCGGCCTCGCGAAAATCATGTCCAAAATGGGCATCTCTGTTGTCGATAGCTATCGCGGCGCACACCTCTTCGATTCCATCGGACTTGGCCCGGAGGTCATTGATCGCTGCTTCTACGGAACCCCGGCGCCTCTTGGTGGAATCGGCTTCGCCGAACTCGAAGCCAATATTCGTCAGACCTGGCTCAACAGCCAGAACACGCCTCCGGAAGCTTCCGAAGGTGAGTCACCCACCCCCGTGCCGCTCGTGACCATATCCAAAGACCTGCCCGACTACGGCTGGGTCCGCTTCCGCAAGGCCGAAAAAGCCGAACCGCACTCCTGGCAGCCGCAGACCGTCAAGGCCCTCCAAACCGTCGTCGGAAGCGCACGCGGTGTTACTGCCGTCGCCGAGCCCGCTGTTGCTTGGGCTGCCTTCTCAACGCAGGCCGTAGAAAAAGAACCCGCCGTCCTCCGCGACCTGCCTGAGATCCGCCCTGCGGGCGCGCCACTGGCACTCGAGCACGTCGAGGCCCCGGTGCACATGTACAAGCGCTTCATCGCCAGCGCCATGTCGCTCGGATCTCTCAGCCCGGAGGCGCACCAGACCATCACCGCCGCCATGAACATGATCGGCGCCCGTTCCAATACCGGGGAGGGTGGCGAAGATCCAGCCGTCTACCAGCCCAATGTCGACATCGACCTCAACGGGACGCCCACGCCTTCGCATCTGCTCAACAGCAAAATCAAGCAGGTAGCCTCCGGCCGCTTCGGCGTCACCGCCGAGTACCTGATGCATGCCGAGGAGATCGAAATCAAGATCGCCCAGGGCTCCAAGCCCGGCGAAGGTGGTCAGCTTCCCGGCCACAAAGTCACCGAGCTGATCGCGCGTCTGCGCCACGCCCAGCCCGGCGTCCAGCTCATCAGTCCACCGCCGCACCACGACATTTATTCGATTGAGGATCTCGCCCAGCTCATCTACGACCTCAAACGCGTCAATCCCCACGCCGCCATCGGCGTCAAGCTCGTCTCCGAGTATGGGGTGGGTACCGTAGCGGCCGGCGTTGCCAAGGCCTACGCCGACTACATTGTCATCGCGGGCCACAGCGGAGGTACCGGCGCATCGCCGCTCTCCAGCATCAAGTATGCCGGCAATCCCTGGGAGCTTGGCCTCGCTGAAGCGCAACAGGTACTGTTACAAAATGGCCTGCGCGGCCGCGTCCGTCTCCGCTGTGATGGAGGCCTGCGCACCGCCCGCGACATCCTCATCGCCGCTCTTCTCGGAGCCGACGAATACGCCTTTGGAACGGCTGTCCTCGTCGCACTCGGCTGCGATATGGCTCGCCAATGCCATCTCAACACCTGCCCCACCGGAATCGCTACGCAAAAGCCAGAGCTCCGCGCCAAATTCCGCGGCAAGCCCGAGCACGTCGTGCGCTTTTTTGAGGAGCTGACCCGCGACCTGCAGGTCCTCCTCTCAAAACTCGGGCTCCCGTCTCTCGAAGCCGCTATTGGCCGCACTGATCTGCTGGAACAGGTCCGTTTCGACGGCGCTTTAGACCTTGCGCCGATCCTGGCAGCGTCGCCGGTCGGCCAGACCCATTGGCAGGGCCATCGCAACACGCGTCCCACCGACCGTGCGCCCATCGACGATGCCTGGGTCGAACCGGCCCTCGCTGCTTACCGTGACGGCCAACATTTTGCCCTCGACGCGCTCATCGCCAACGAAGACCGCACCCTTGGCGCGCGTCTCGCCGGCGA
>CAYVSQ010000421.1:0-4147 GCA_964453815.1 uncultured Acidobacteriaceae bacterium
AACTCGGCAGGCACGCCACCACGGATGTTCTTACCCTGAGCATCTCGTCTACGGATATTCTAGGGCACAAAGTCGGGCCCGACTCCGAGGAGCAGCGCGAGATGGTCGATGCCGTCGATGTCGATCTTGACAGCTTCTTCACGTGGCTCGACAAGAATGTCGAAGGCGGCCTGGGCAACGTATGGATCGCGCTAACGGCCGACCACGGTATCGCGCCTGTTCCAGCAAATGCGGCTAAACTTGGATTGAATGCCGCAACGATTGACCTTAAAAAGCTAGTTGAGAATCTGAACTTTGCCATCAATCAGAAATTCTCGCCGGGAGAAAAAATTGACTACATGATGCCCCGGCAGTCCCTTCCTTATCTAGTACTGAATCAACCAGCCTTCGAGCGTGCCGGAATCAATGAGCAGGAAGCCGAGCAAGCCGTGCAGAACTTTATCCCGGCCGCCTTCGCCAGCCTGATCCCTCCCGACGAATCTACCAGCCCGTCCACCACCAGGCTGCCGCCCACACCCGGCCTCTTTCGCAGCTACACTCGCCAGCAAATGGCGCAGTCTCAGGTACCCAATAGCTCCTTTGGCCAACTCATCGAGCACAGCTACACGCCGAACGGAGGCTGGTACGTCATGGTTATCCCCCAAGCGTTTCAAATAGAAAGCTACGGCTCTGGTGGGACCAATCACTTCACGCCCTACTCCTATGATCGCCATGTGCCCCTGGCACTCTACGGCGCGCCCTTTGCCCCAGGAACCTATCACGGACGTGTCGAACCGGTGGACATCGCCGCTACCTTTGCCTCGCTTCTCGGCATCAATCAGCCATCCGCATCGATAGGGCATATTCTTACGCAGTCCTTCAGACCGGCCTCCGCGGTCGTTTATCCGAAACCCGTTCCCGCACACAAAGCTGTACCTGCACACGCACATACCGCGCACAAGAGGACAGCAGATGAGACCCATCCGTGAAGACAGATATGCGCGTGCAGTTCGCGGGGATTGAGCTGACGAACCCGGTGCTGGCGGCGAGCGGCACTTTTGGCTATGGGATCGAGTTCGAGGAGATCGTCTCGCTGGAGCGCATCGGCGGCTTCGTCACCAAAGGGCTGTCGCGTGAACCTATGGCCGGCAACGAAGCTCCGAGGCTGATTGAGACGGCCTCCGGAATGATGAACTCTATCGGCCTGCAGAACATTGGAGTGAAGGCATTCATCGAAAAAAAACTGCCCGAACTGCGGCGTTATCGACAGTGTGCCGTCATTGCAAATGTCTTCGGAAACCAGGTGACCGATTACTTGGAAGTCATCCGCCAGCTGAATGACGCCGAAGGCATCGCCGCCTACGAGCTGAATGCCTCTTGCCCGAATACAGACCACGGTGGCATGGCCTTCGGAACCGATCCGGTCACACTGGACGAACTGGTCTGGCGCACGAAACAGATCGCCAAACGGCCGCTCATCGTTAAGCTCTCCCCGAACGTGACTTCGATCGGGGAGTTGGCGCGATGCGCGCAGACCGCCGGCGCCGACGCGCTATCGCTGGTAAATACCTTTGTTTCGTTAGCCATCGATGTGGAGACGCGCAGACCCCGGATCGCCAACGTTACAGCTGGTCTGTCCGGACCGGCAATCAAGCCGATTGCAGTGCGAATGGTCTGGGAAGCAGCCCGTGCGGCAACGATACCCATACTTGGCATGGGGGGAATTCTTTCGCCTGAGGATGCGGTCGAGTTCCTGCTCGCCGGCGCAACCGCCGTGCAGGTGGGTACGGCCAGCTATGCCGATCCACGCGCCGTTGAGCGCATCGCCAAGGGATTGGAACAGTGGTGTACACGCCATCAGATCGAGCGCGTGAGTGAGCTGACCGGCACCCTCGACGTTACACCGCGGCCCAGACAAATCCCCGAGAGCTAAGACAGTCTCAGGCGTGGTAGGGAGAAAGGTCAGTTTTTGAGGAGTCCAAGGGACTTCCCGCGCTACGCGACATTCCGCGGCGAGCGTCCGCCCAGTTCTTCCGGAATGTGTTCCTGTAGCACGCGAGCCTGCGCTAGCGCAACACCGGTAATGTATACCGGAGCGGGAGTGGCCACGGCCACCAGCACCCAAGAGAGGAGAGAAACCAGCAACCCCAGCGCTGCCGCTGTTTGCAATGTCAGGGCTACATAGCGGTGCTCGAGGTGCATTACAAGCGCCCAGTTGCGCAATGGCTCTAGGTGATGAATGACCGCCAGCGCAAAGACGAACGCAAGGATAGAGAGGGTACTGATTCCGATGAGGGTAACGTCGATAGTCCGGTGAAGACGCTGACGACGCCGACAATGGTCACAGAGTCGAAGGTGCTCTTCGTAGTCGGTACGCATCTCCGGGGAAATTCCGGAAATATCGTAGCGCCAACTCGAAAGAATGTCGCCCACGACCTGATCGGTGCACTCTGCCATCGTTACTCGCGATTCCTGTGCCCCAGCTTGCCAAATATTACCATTTGTCCGGAAATTTTCCAGACAATTCGATAATTCAGCGCGTGCGGGTGGCGTTAGTCCTAGTATAAATCACTTCGCCTACAGAACAATAGATGCCATTGGCCCGTCCTGAGTCGCAAGTAACAACCGGTTACCCAGCAAGCTCATTCGATCCCGTAAGGCGCGCTCCGCAGAAATCCGTGCGAGCTCGGGAAGGTTGTTGCTTTCCGACAAATGCGCCAGGATCACATATGCGGCCTGGCCGTCGTAGCCATTCTCCAGAAATTCCGCGGCGGCGTGATTCGAAAGATGCCCCACCCGCGACATGACTCGCTGCTTCACCGACCATGGGTACGGCCCGTCACGCAGCATATCCAGGTCGTGATTCGACTCGAGCATCAGAACGTCACACTTGCGAAGGCGCATGGCCGCATGGGAAGGTATGTAGCCGAGATCGGTCGCCAGTCCAATCCTCACTCCCTCCGCCTCAAAAACGAAGCCGACAGGGTCGGCGGCGTCATGCGGAATGGTGAACGGAATGACCGCAATGTCTCCCACGGAAAACGCCTGCCCCGCCGAAAAGTATTCGACTCCCGGCAGCGTGGCAGGGTCCGCCTTGACCTTCATTTCGTCCGAGCAGAGAGTCTCCTGCTCCTCTTCGAACGCTTCGGGGTCTTCAATGTCAGGATTTACGGGCGCGGCCGCCTGCGCCGCCTGCTGCTTTCGCTCGGCCAGCCAGTCGGCATACGTCATGCGTTTGCGCGGTGTAATCCAGCGAATCCAGGCGCGATGGGTTGACTCGGTGAAATAGACCGGGATGCCCAGCTTGCGCGCTGCCACCGCCAGCCCCTGCACATGATCCTGGTGCTCATGGGTCACAAGAATCGCATCGAGGGTCCGGGGATCTTCACCCGCGGCCAGCATACGCTTGAAAAGTTCGCGACAGGACACGCCTGCATCCACAAGAATTCGCGTGCGTGTGCTGGAGATAACGGTGCTGTTGCCCCGGGAACCGCTGGCCAGCACCGTCATCCGCACCATGCTGATGAGAATACGCCCAATTGGTGTGGAAGACAGGGCAGAAACTCGGCGAGGAATCAGCCTTAGCTACAGGGCGTTTCGTTTAGGAACCCTGGAACTGGTCTCATAAATCTCTCGCCGCTGCTGAGGCCACGTGTGAGACCCACATTGAAGCGGGCTCAGGCTTCCGAAGCCCAAAAACTATGCATGAGACCAGTTCTAACCATACCGGGAGCGGGCTATAGCCATCCACTCTGTTGCGCGCTCCTTACGATCGGGAAAACGTGTGGACATTATTGCGCCCCATGCTGCTCCCTGAAGATCGCGGGCTGCGAAAAACGGCTTCAGGCGAGCTGGATCCAACTGGCCGCCGTAGCTCGCCATGGCGACCTCTCCGGGCTCAAGAGATGTGCGCACGAAGCAGGCGAGGTCCCACTCGATCGGCCCACAACAGGCATCCTCAAAATCCGTCCATACGAGGCCTTTGCGGGTTTTCAGGAGATTCTTCTTGTGCGCGTCGCCGTGCAGGGGTTGCTCGGAAAGCCGCAGCGCTTCAATCTCGGCTGAGACCACGGCAAATCCGCGGCGAAGCATGGCAATATCCGCTGGATCGACGGTATTCCACGGCGCGATCTCGTCGAGCCACTGCGGGATTTCCGCAAACGGGCTC
>CAYVSQ010000422.1:0-2564 GCA_964453815.1 uncultured Acidobacteriaceae bacterium
CCAGCACCTATTATGGCGACATCCCATATTCGGCCTTGATTCTGCGCACCTGATTGCGGCAAATGAGCTCTCCTTAGAGTCCGAACTGTGAGGATTTCTCCAAAATAACAGACCGACTTGGGAGACTCTACAGTGATCGGAGCGTTTGTACGGTTCTAACAGACCGAATCAGGCCCTCCGATGCGGTTGAAATTGCTCACTTCATTGGCTTTCGCTGGTCGGCAGTCCGGTTAGACCAAGAGCATGGCCGCAATGGGGTTATTCAGGCGTCGGTTCCGTCTGCCTGCGCTACAATCTGCTTCAGACCGAAAATCACTCTTTGCGCGTCGCTTGAGGAGATCCTTCGTAATGGACGAACCGCAGATCTACGCCCGGCTAGCGGAGATATTCGAGAATGTCTTTGATGATGATTCGATAACGGTGACGCCTGAACTTTCAGCCAAAGACGTAGACGACTGGGATAGTCTCGCCCACATTCGCCTGATACTAACTGTCGAAAAAGCATTCAAGATCAAGTTTTCTACCTCAGAGATCGGCAAACTGGAAAATGTGGGCGACTTGGTGAAGGTAATCAAAGCGCGGGCCTAAAGCAAAATCTCTTGCTGGCGGATATCAAAGGACCGTTGGGAGTCAATGACGCGTTCTATGTATTGTCGGTATGGGCACAGGGAATTCAACTTGCTAGAGGAATTGTCCCAGCAATTTACTGCGGGTAAATGAACCGACTGAACCTTCAGTGTGCCAAGAGTCAGGGACGGAATCTCGCTAATGATCTCACTATATTCGGAATTGCAATGGCTTCCGCGGGCGCCGCAAGACTTCTCTGCGAGGTTGAAGTCATTGGGGAATTCTGCAGGTCCAATCGGCCGCGAATTGCAGTCGCTGGCGTTACACGCATTGGACTTGAACCAGTTGACAAAGTTGGCCAAAGTAATCGCCAGAGCGCAGTCAGAGGGAAAATCTCTGGATCCGCTAGTGTCGTTCCGGCTGGCGATTCTAAGCAACTCGACGATCGATCTGATTTTGCCAGCGCTGGTGGCGAGTGCGGCGCGGCGTGGCATAGCCCTTGATGTAATTCAACCATCGTACGACCAAGTGGCTCAGGAGGCTTTGACTCCGGATTCCAAAGTTAACAGTTCGAAGCCGGATGCCGTACTTATAGCACTCGACTATCGTGCTTTGCCATTGAAACTCTCGATCGGCGACCCGGAGACTTCGTCTGCAACTGTGCAAGGGGCCATTGGTTACTTGCAGGCCCTTCGCAATGGTATTAAATGCAATTCAAATGCTGTTTGCATCTTTCAAACGTTTGCTCCACCAGTGGAGCCGCTCTTTGGCAGCTTAGATCGCGCGTTGCCGGGAACCATGAGAAGCCTTATCGGCGCCGTTAACCGAGAATTGGCCGAATTTGTGCTTGACTCTGGCGATGTGCTGCTGGATGTCGCCGGGCTTGCCGAAACGGTAGGAGCTGTCAACTGGCATGACCCGCAGTTGTGGAATATGGGCAAGTTCGCCTTTTCCGACGAGCTCATTCCACTGTACGCAGATCACGTTGGCCGTACGGTTGCAGCCATTCGCGGCAAGAGCGGTAAAGTTCTGGTTCTCGACCTCGACAACACAGTCTGGGGTGGGGTGATCGGAGATGATGGCCTGGAGGGGATCAAGGTTGCACAAGGGGACGCCACCGGGGAGGCGCATCTTGCAGTACAGCGACTGGCTCTCGACTTGCGCCAACGGGGAATCGTCCTGGCTGTGTCCTCAAAAAACACCGACGAGGTCGCCCGCGCACCATTTGAGAAGCACCCGGAAATGTTGCTAAGGCTAGAGCATATAGCCGTATTCCAGGCCAACTGGAACGACAAGGCCACCAACATTCAAGCCATCGCCGAGGAACTGTCGTTGGGCTTGGACTCGATGGTGTTTCTCGACGACAATCCTGTGGAGCGGGGATTAGTACGTCAGTTGCTTCCTCAAGTGGCAGTTCCGGAATTACCGGATGACCCAGCCTTCTACGCGAGAACGCTCGCAGCGGGTGGTTACTTTGAGGCTGTGGCATTTGCCAACGAAGATCTTAAGCGTGCTGGCTTTTACCAAGACAACGCCAAGCGTGCCAATTTGCAAAAGCAGGTCGGTGGTGTAGACGCCTATTTGGCATCTCTGGATATGACGATTACTTTTCAGCCCTTTGACGCGACTGGAAGGGCGCGTATCGTTCAGCTAATCAACAAATCAAATCAGTACAACCTGACAACGCGCCGATACACCGATCCGGAGGTCGGCGAGGCGGAAAGCAATCCAGAGGTTTTCACCCTCCAAGTCCGGCTTGCGGACATGTTCGGCGACAACGGCATGATCAGCGTTATCATTTGTCGGCCTGCTCAAGATGGAATGTGGGAGATTGACACCTGGCTGATGAGCTGCCGCGTTCTGGGCCGAAAAGTGGAATATATGGCGTTGCAGGAGATATTGAAGCACGCACGTGCTGCCGGAATCCGAACCTTGCGCGGCATGTACCTGCCGACAAATCGCAACAAGTTGGTCGCGGATCATTATGCCCGGCTCGG
>CAYVSQ010000423.1:0-3634 GCA_964453815.1 uncultured Acidobacteriaceae bacterium
CGATTTCGATCGCACCCACGTGCTGAACTTCACCTATGGCTTTTACCTGCCGCAAATGTTTGACCGGAGCTCGTTTACCGGCAAAATTCTGAACGACTGGTCGCTACACGGCATCGGGATTATCCAAAGCGGACAGCCGTATAGCATCATCGATTACTCCGGCGCCGTGGGCAGTATTTTCTACAGCACCTTCAATGGCATCACTAACCCCATCGTTCCGCTGGCTCCCGGGTGTACGGCGAAGAGCGCCGTGACCGGCCACTCCGGCGCGTTCTATAACAGCGCTACCGGAGGCGGCGCTGCCCTGAAAGCTTCCTGCTTTACCCTCCCGCTGCTGTCGCCCGGGACTAATGGCGTTCCCAACGGCGATAACTTCGAGACCACATTCACCACCGGTCAGCGCAACATCTTTCGTCAGTCGGCCCAGAAGCGCACCGATGCTTCTCTGGTCAAAACGTTAATGATCAAGGAGCGATACAACCTGAAATATACGTTCGATGTCTATAACGTAACCAATACATCGAGCTTTGATATTCCCTCCAATAACGTCACGCAAAACCTCGCATACAACAACGCACCATTCCTTACCCCCTCCAGCGAAGTGGCTCCGTCCCCGGCACAATGCCAGGCCAACAACGCACCGGCCGGCACGTTCTACAGCTGTCCGACGGGCTTGGGGGTGGTGAAACATACCATCGGCAGCCCCCGGCAGATTCAGATGTCGCTGCGCTTGAACTTCTGAGCTATCCAAGCTTCGGAATTCACTGAGGCTCAAGCTGAAAACGGCTACTGACGAAAGGGGAGAGTGCAGCAGTGCCTCGTCCTATTTGCCTTCAAGGATCGCTTGAATGCCGTCGACCATTGCTCGAGGGTTGAACTCGCTGCGGATGATCTCATCGGGGCAATCAGTCTGGACGGAGACGCGGTAGTTGCAGATGAATACGACTTCCTGATCCGAACGGTGGGTCTTGATTTCAGTGCAGAGCCTTTCAGCGGCGGGAATGCGCCCATCGCCTTCGACATCGATGATGACGAGCGAATACTTGCGGGCCTGGGCAAACTTCAAGCCTTCGTCAAGGGACAGTGTGGAGTCGACCTCATAGCCATGGAGCCGGAAGATCTGATCCCGCAGGCCGAGGATGACGTCGCGGGAACAGATGTGCAGGATAGTCGGGGCCTGTGTGTTCATGCGCGTTTTAGATTACCAGAGAGTAACAATCTGCGGTCTTTTCGAGGGGGCGAGGAGGCTTGGCGCTGCGGTGTCGGTGCTCCTGCCCGGTCTCGATGATGCCGTCGGCAAGTAAGCCTTCCTTCGAAAGTATCCGATGATCAAAACGCCGCAGAAGCCCATCCCTGGACAAATGTACCTTTCTGTTACGCAATGATGCGTTGGGTGCCGATGCCTATTGACCAGCGGGAGTAATCAACGTGAGATCGGTCGCGGGGTCGAATTGCCGCTGCAAACTGGCCGGATCAACGATCACAAAAACCTCAAGTGTAGGACGAACGGCCATGGCGGCCACGTGACCGGCGCGTGTAGTGCCGTCGGGCAACCCGAGGACCGCATGGGTGTGAATGACGGGCTTGCCCTGATAGAGGGCAATATCACCGACCATGGCGGCGACTTCCATCTGCCCGCTGAACGGCATGAGTTTGTACATTTTTCGGCTCGGGTCGAACCAGCCGAGAGTCGCGCCGCTGATGGCTCCGATGGCGGTGAAGTGGGCGCTGGTGACATGGTATTTCTCAGCGAATTCATACAGACCTGTGTAGGCGTCGTCGCCGGTGCTGAAGATGACGGAGTAATCCTTCTGGCCACCTTGGTCGCTGAGAAGTTGAACTCTCATCCCGGGGGCCTGTCCGGTTCGAGCAATTTGCGATGGAGAAACATAGCGTGCCGCGTCTTCGGTGATCGTCTGGGCAGGCAAAGTGAGGGCGGCCAAAAGAAGGAAAGCGAATGCCCCAAGCAGCCAAGGTTTTTTCATAGCAACCTCACCTTTTTAGATGCTCAGCGGCAGGCGGGGTCGCAGTGATCGGGAATGAGGGAGGCTACTTTACCGAGTCGGAGTGAGCGGCCAGTTCGCCCGGCATGCCAACCCTGGGAACGAGCATGTCTTCCTTGCGCATGACCATCGTGGTGGCATTCAGACTGGCGAGCTCGAAGCCGTGGCCGTGCGTAATGGCGTCGGTTGGGCAGGCCTCCACGCAGTATCCGCAAAAGATGCAGCGGTTGTAGTCGATGTTGTAGACCTTCGCATAGCGCTCCGCGCTGGAGATGCGCTGTTCCGCGGTATTCTCGGCGGCTTCAATATAAATGCAGTTCGCCGGGCAGGCAGCCGCGCAAAGGAAACAGGCGACGCACTTCTCCAAGCCGTTCTCATCACGCTGCAGCACGTGCGCGCCGCGGAAGCGTTCCTGCAGAACCGCGCCACGGTTGGGGCCGGGGCCATCGGGATAGTTCTCGACCTCGGTCGGCTTGAACATTTCCCCGAAGGTGATGCTCATGCCTTTGCTGATGGCGGCAATGTTGCGCACGATCGACATGCGAACAGTATACGATGCTTGTGGATGAGAGGGCCGATGAAGCTGCGAATCTATCCATCCTTATGCGTTCTCTTAATGGCAGCAGGGCTGATTCCCACTTCCCGGACCTTGCCGGCTCAGGTGTCTGAGTCTGTTCTCATCACACTGCAAGTCAGCGACCAAACCGGGGCTGTCATTCCCCATGCCCTTGTTGTAATCAATTCCTCACCGACTCCTCCGGATTCCGTCCAGTCGGTCGCCAACGAAAGCGGGATTGTCAAAGTCGCGTTAACGCCGGGGATTTACTACGTGTCTGTCTCAAGTCCGGGCTTTCGAATTCTACGGCGGCAGATCAACGTGCAGGCGGCAACGACCATTCCAGTCGCCTTACAAGTGGGCAGCGGAGGGGGCCCTTCCGTCCGCGCTTTCGATCTAATCCTGACACCCGCGTATGCCCAGGTCCGTGAAGGAATAGCGGTCGGCGAAAGGGCGCCGAATTCCACTGAACTCAAAGTGACCATCGACGCGAACCATTCGCGCATGTGGACGCTCGATATGCTCAAGCCTCTCCAGCACAAAACCGTGACTCTCCACAATCCACACACGAATGCCGACGAAACCTACTCCGGCGTGCTTCTGATCGACCTGCTGTCGGAGCTGGGCACGCCGCATGGAAAAGATCTGCATGGCAAGGCGCTTTTAGACTACGTGATCGCTACTGGATCGGATGGATACAAAGTCGTGCTGGCGCTAGCCGAGGTCGACCCGGAATTTCATCCCGGAGAAGTGCTGGTCGCCGATCAGATGGGCGGCAAGCCCCTCGATGCGAAGAGTGGCCCATTCCGGCTTGTGGTCACCGAGGACAAGCGCCCAGCACGATCGGTGCATAGTCTGGTTTCTATTGAGGTAAAGACGGCGGAGTAGGAGGCTATCGACCCCACGAGTACCCGAGATGGATCATCTGCGAGTCGATCCCAGGGTTTGTTGTGCCTATATAAGCGTTTGAGAGGTGCTGCACGCGGTATTCGAAGCGCATGGCGCGGGTTGGGGTTCGGAAGAGATCGAGGCCGGCTCCGAATGAGAAGGTGAAATTGAATGCAGAGCTATCGAA
>CAYVSQ010000424.1:0-17257 GCA_964453815.1 uncultured Acidobacteriaceae bacterium
GGAAAGCTCTTGCGCTCGCTTGAGGCGCAGTTTTGGAGGGAGATCTGTCAGGGCCTTCTTCAAGACGGGCACTATATCGCTAAAGCGAGCGTAACGGGTGTCACGGCCCACCTTCGAGGCCGCCCGCATGATGCCGATCGCGCCCAACTGTTCGAGAATGTCGGCGTCACGCAGGATAGTAGCTTCGATCGTTTGTGGATCATTCTGCGGCTGATGGGTGCGAATTGCATTGAGGACCGCAGGAATCTTGTCGCTCTGAAATCCCGCCTCGCTCAGGAGGGCTGTCGTACGGTCGCAGGCATATTTCACGTGGTCCCAACGCAGAAGCTCGTCATGATCCTCAGGCCGGTTACCGACGAAGACTCCAATATCATGAAGCCAGGCGGCGACCCAGACGATGTCGTCATCGTAAGTCAACTCTTCCCCAATTTTCCGCGTCAATTCGTACAAGCGTGGCTGATGACCGTATTTGTCGACTGGACGCGCTTCGTGCTCGATAATGTCAGCAATCAAGGTGCGAAAATCCGCTGCCATGTGTTCAGTCTAGCCGAGAGGGTTATTTGGCACCATGACGGTGGCATTTGTTACTGGTTGATCATTCTTCGGGCTTGGGAAGCAGAGATGAATGCCTCCAGTCTCTTAGGATAGCTATTCTGGATTTTTCAATCATGGTATAGTGAGCGTAGTACATGCTCTTTGCGTTCGCAAAGAGCATGTACTCTTCCGTAAGCTACCGTAACGGTTTGCAACCCATTAGTGCATTGGGCTCGAGTTGAAGCCCTTGTCGTATTTCTAGACCCTCACCTGTACCGTACTTTCTGATTGTGCTCGTTGGAAGTACTCCAGGCTGTGGATAAGGTTCCTGAACTACGGGTTTTGGGACGGTAATGGCTACTTCGGAATTCATTCGGAAAACGGGTGCGGCAGTTGAGCCGGCGACAGGCTTGCCAGTACGCAAGCGATCGCGTGCGGGCAGCGCGGTAGGGCCTTCGATGGCCGCTTCGCTGCTCATGATGCTGAACGATGCTTTGGCCATCCTGCTGGCATTCGGCATCGCGCTGGTCTTGCGCGCCATCCTTTTCGACAAGACGGCTCGATTCTCCGGCTTTCCGCATGACGTCACCAGCGCGCCCGTTGGGATGGCCTATCTCCTTTGCTTCATTCTGGCGTTCATTCTCGTTGCGCGGCGCTATGGGCTCTATTCGCCCATCCCGCTGGGCACGGGGGCCCATGAGATTCGCCTTATCGTGCAGGCGTGTCTCAATGCCGGCCTTCTGCTCTGCGGCGGCCTGTACATGACAAATAGCCTGAGCATCTCCCGGGCTCTGGTTTTGCTGCTTATTCTGAGCACCATCGTTTCCCTTTCGATCCGCAGGGCGGTCTGGAGACTGGCGCGTTATCGGCAGTACGAGCGCGGACTGGAGACGCGAAATGTCGTCATTCTGGGCACGAATCACCTCAGCCATGCTCTCGGCCAGCACATCGCTAAAGACTACCGATTGGGTTATAAGCTGCGCGGCTTTCTTCTGGCGCCGGATTACAAGGCACACCGTGAGGTGCCGGAGAACCAGATCCTGGGTGGTCTGGATCGCATCCGGCAACTGACCCGCCTGCATTTTATCGACGAGATCGTGATTGCCGAGCCTTGCGCCACCGAGGAAGCCATCCGTCTTGTCGAAGAGGCGCGCGAACTGGATATCGACATTCGTTCCATTTCCGGGTACTACGGAGAGCTGACGGCCAATTCCCCCATTGAATACCTGGGTGTTTTCCCCGTGGTCTCCCTGCATCGCCGCGATCCGCGCACCATCGCTCTGGTGCTGAAGAGGATCGTCGATATCGCCCTCTCGCTGCTGGCACTCACCGTCGTCTTCCCCCTGATGGTTATCATTTCGCTGCTCATCCGGCTGAACAGCGATGGCCCGATCTTCTTTGTCTCGGAACGGATCGGGAAGCGCGGCCGGGTTTTCCCCTGTTTCAAGTTCCGCACCATGGTCAAGGATGCCGAGCAGCTGAAGAAGAACCTGGCGGCCATGAACGAGCGCGACGGTATTCTCTTCAAGGTAAGCAACGATCCGCGGGTGACCCCGGTGGGCCGCTTCCTGCGCAAGTACAGCCTGGACGAGCTACCGCAGTTTTTCAATGTACTGCGGGGCGAAATGAGCATCGTCGGTCCACGTCCGCCGATCGCGAGCGAAGTGGAGAAGTATGAGCTGGAGCACTTTCGCCGCCTGGAAGTGCTGCCTGGACTAACCGGCCTGTGGCAGATCCAGGCGCGCCAGGATTCCTCCTTCGCCAAATACATTGCACTCGACACCGCCTACGTCGAAAACTGGAGCTTCTGGCTGGATCTAAAGATCCTGATTCGCACCGCGAACGTAGTCATCCGCGGCACGGGCGCCTGATTTCAGCAAGCGTGAAGTCAGGCTTTCTAAAGCTTCGTGTGTGGAGAGGTAAATAAAACAATTTGATTTGTTTAGTCACATAGGTTTATAGGCCTAGAACGATGGATTGCCACTGTCAAACAGACGGCCGGTAGCCTGGGAGTCTTTACCGTTTTAAGGAGTACGCCGCACCGTTTGAAAAGATATGCACGGTCTGGCCGATATTGATCTTCACGCTGAACTGACCCTTACCTTGCACGGTGACTACGCCAGGTCCCAGGTTCTTCACGTCGACTATCCATGGCTTTCCTGTGGAGTCCGTCTTGGGCGGCATTGCCGGCAGCTGGATCACTGCGGGCGCGTTGACAAGCTCCAGTAATTCGCCGCCAAACGTAGCATCGATGCTTTCGTGGTTTGGGGCCAGGTGCACTATTTGCTTCTCTTGCAGCGTATTCATTTGACCAGCCCATAGAGCCAGGTAGATGAGAAGCGTTTTCATGGGTACCTCATCAGGGTGTCGTTGCCAAGCGTGCTCTGTGCACTACTAGAATACAGCCACTAACTCCAAGCCACAGCTCCGACCGAAGAAAAACGCAAGTCGAGGTTCGGCTCGCCACGAGCTGCGCCTCATGTCAAGTGGCTTGAACCTTACATTCTTCTGACATTCCTCTGACACTCCTCCTGATTAAACTCCTTCAAACTAGACGGCTACCCGGGCGGATCGGGTCTCTCTCATAGAGATGAAACATAAATAATAGAGCAAAGCTTCTCACTCGATTTTCAAACTATCGGCTACTTGTCAGTCGCACATCCGTGAAGTACGCTCTACTTCACGGATGTATTTGGCTGAAGTAGTTGAATGCATTTTGTACTGAAGATCTTAATTCCTTAAGAATTACGGTTTTTTTATGCTAAATCGCGTTTTTATGCATCTCACCTGGGAACGCTGGAACACGCGAGTTCACGGACGTAGGGGGTCTGGGCGTTGATGATGAGCAGCATTTGTCCGCCAGTGGGACCCGATGCACGAATCGGATTGCTGATTTTAGCCGCATTTATCGTAACGGCGAACTGCGGATTGCATGAGAGGCATAGTGGTCCGGCAGAGGAATAGATCGGCTACAGAAGTTTTGGCGAGCGCTGACGAGTACGTGAAAGCTTTCGTGGGCGTGAAGCGAGCAGGCGGATGCCCCCGATCCCGTCTTGCTCAGTGGAATCGGATTCATGAATGCAGCTGAGGCTCTAAGAGCAGCAGGTCTGGACAAACAAAAGTAGCACTCTTCATCGACGAACGGTAGCAACTAGTTACTTGCTAATCGTCGTCGCACTGCATTTTCATTCGCCGGCCCCGTATGAGATCAAAGTTCGATCTTGGGACCGAAAGGGCGAAGCTATGTTTCAGCTGTCTGAGATGTAGCCAACCATTTCCGGATTGAGGCGCTGTCATCACATGGACTATCGATCAAATGAATCGGATTCGAGAATCCGCTGGTATGCGGTCTCCACGCGGTCGAGGCAGGAGAAGGTAGCAGCAAGTACGCTGGATGCTCTCGGAATCGCGCATTTCCTTCCATTGCAGACTGAAAGACGCCGTTGGAGCGATCGCATGCAATCGGTAAGCACCCCCCTGTTCCCTGGATATCTATTTGTTCATATCGATCCATGGAGCCGCCTGAAGCTGGAAGTTCTCAAGGCTCCGGGTGTGGTCAGATTCGTTGGAGATCGGATGGGGCCTATTTCGATCCAGGATTCAGAGATCGAAGGTATATCGAATCTGGTCACAAGCGGAGCCGAGCTCTCGCCTCATCCGTTTCTCAAGCAGGGGGATCGTGTGCGGGTGGTTCGCGGAGCATTGGCCGGAGTTGAAGGCACGCTTGTACGCATTGGTTCAAAGTCCCAAATCGTTATTTCGATTGAGGTCCTTCATCGCTCTCTGGCGACCACAGTCTCCGAGAGCGATGTGGAAGCGATCGGAAGCCCATCGGAAACAAATCGTGGATATCGTATCGCTGAGGATACTTGCAGGTCAGAGCACTTGTCCGGAGCGTTAGTACCCAGCTATGACGCACAACGGAGTATTTCTCCAATTTCGCAATGAGTCGGTCTTCACGGAAGTGTAGGGATGGACAAAAGGTCTTATAACGCCGTTAGCCATACCGAAACAAGAATCGTTACAAATTGAATAGCGCTACTACTCGAGCAGAGGAAGCCAAAAAAATGAGCGGACATGTCGAATTGATGCAGCCATTACAAGTGGGTCAGGAAACTGTCTCCCATAGAAGCTTGGGTCACGTTTCAACAACCGCAAAAAGCCGCGAGGGTTCCGGAGCGCGTACTCCGTTTCATGATGAAGCGCTGAACCTGGTTCAACGGATCTTCCTGATGCAGGCACAGAAGCCACCTCACGTGGTTGTCTTTGCCGGTGTTGAACACGGCTCGGGATGCAGCCAGATCTGTGCTTCGGTCGCGGAGACATTGGCACGAGTTGTGCGCCGCCCCGTTTGCATGTTGGAAGGAAATTTTCGCTCGCCCGCATTAGCGAGCACTTCCAATATGACAAACGATTATGGCTTGGCGGACGCCCTTATCAGTGAAGAGGCAATCACGATCTTCTGCAAGCCTTTGGCCCAGGAAAACCTTTGGATTCTTTCCGCCGGCGCTCTGGATGCGGACTCGCCCAGCCTGCTTACTTCGGAGAATCTCAAGAGCAGGCTGATTGAGCTGCGAAATGCCTTCGAATTTGTCATCGTCGATGCTCCCCCGTTGGAGAGCTTTGCGGAGGCCATCATTCTCGGTCAACTCGCGGATGGCCTGGTATTAGTTCTGGAGGCTGGTTCCACGCGCAGGGAACCAGCCGCGGCAGCCGTATCCAGCCTCCGCTCATCGAATATTCCAATTTTGGCCGCTGTCTTAAATAAACACACGCAGCCAGTTCCGCGGAAGATCTCTAAGCTGATCTAAATCAAGCCGCTCAGGAACACACTCGAGATACGCCGGATGACTGTCTTTCCCGGAACATTAGCCAGCTTAAAACTCGTTTCGCCCTTGGTGGGCCCCCGCTAGGAGAAATGATGATGCTTGCCGGTGTACATCCTGGCGTGGAAGAGGCTAACCCAAAACTAATTCATGCAAGCGATAGTGCGTTTTCATACTGGCTCGACTTCTTTCGTTGGACCGCCGCATTCTCGGTCCTATTGGCGCACACGCAAAACCGATTTCTAGTCCAGATCATGGACATAAGTCCGGCGCATCGCGGCCTTGACTTCTACACGTTTGCCTTCTTTGCAGGGTTTGCTCATCAGGCAGTGATGATCTTCTTTGTATTGAGCGGCTATCTTGTAGGCGGCGGCTTGCTGCGGGAGATGCAGCGCAAGGGGGCCATTGACGTACCAGTGTACCTGGTCAAGCGCGTGACCAGGCTGGGAATAGTTCTTTATCCGGCTTTCTTAGTGATTGCAGTCTTGAACCTTATCGGAATCTTCGGTCTCCACGGCCTTGCTACCGGAGTGTACCCAGCAGATACCTTGGGCACAATGCAGCCGTCGACTCTGCTATGCAACGCCGCTTATCTTCAAAACGGGTTCTGTCACACGTACGGTGAAGACGGAGCTTTGTGGTCCCTTTCCAACGAGTTTTGGTACTACGTGACCTGGCCGCTGCTGCTGTTCGGCTGGTGCGCGGCTGCGAAACTAAACCGTGTAATTCTTACTTTACTTGCGATATCGGTGTTAGCTGTCCTGACAATCTCTTTCCGTGGCCCGTCGTCAATGGTCGGGCCCTACATGCTGATTTGGCTTCTGGGGATTGCCGTGGCAGGAGCGAAGCGGCCGGTCATTCGATCCATCCCTTGGTCAACAGCCCTGTTTCTCGCCACTGTTTTGATGACAAGGCTATTTGTTCGCCGCACGCTTGAGACAAACCACCCTATAGACCAGCTGGGCGTTGATCTTCTGGTTGCATGCGCCTTCGCGAATCTTCTAACGACCATGAGGTTTAGTAAAACCCTAAGACCGTTGAAATGGGGCAAGCTGAACTATAGTCTGGCAGCGTTCTCTTTCTCGCTCTATTGTGTTCACATTCCTATCCTGAATCTTTACGGTGCGGCGATGACCCACTACTTTGGTACAGGGTGGAAAATGATCCCAGACCATCTATGGAATTGGTCGATAGTGTTTGGCGCAATGTTTGTTGCCATCGCGGGAGCTTTTGTATTTTCACGCGTGACAGAGGTTCATACGGGATACTTCAGAGATTTAGGCATCAAGGGTCTCGAGTATCTTCGGCGCGACAAACTGGATTCAGTAGCGCTAGGCGAAACTAAGATGCGGTAATCGGATCAATTAGATAAACAAAGCGCGCTGGTTGTCTCCTCTATTCTTACAGATCTCGTGGGGCTTCATATTTTCAGGATCGGAGAAGCTTTGTGACCACAGCAACCCTGCAGTTAACAGACGAACAAATTGACTCCGTAAATCGTGACGGGTTTCTAAGGGTGCCAAGAATCACGTCGAACGAGGAGGCTTTAAAGATCAGGGCGACTTTGGAGAGGCTCTTCGCAGAAAGGGCCGGGTGGAAGGAAGGAGCCTATGGGGATCTCGCCGCAAAAAAAGATGAGGATAAGCAGGCCAACTCCCCGCAAATCCTTCTCCCCGTCAACTACGCTCCGGAATTGCATCGTACCGACACCTTCCTGAATGCACTCGAAATGGCAAAGCAGATATTGGGCGAGGAGGCCGCCTTTGTATTGGATCTCGCAATCCTCAAGCGGGCGGGTAGTGGTGAACCAACTCCGTGGCATCAGGATGACGCATTTCGCGATCCTCAATTCGAATATAAAGAGGTAACAATATGGGTTGCCTTGCAGGACGTCGATGAGAAATCAGGCTGTCTGATGTTTATTCCGGAGTCTCACGGGGGAAAGGTCCTCGGGCATCGGCAGACAAGACGGGACGGCGGCTCAATATCATTGGAATGCATCGCAGATTTTGATCCATCCACCGCAGTTAAGGCGTCGCTTCCTCTCGGTGGATGCACCATTCATCTTCCCAGAACACTGCACGCTTCTACGCCCAATAACTCTGGAGGCGCGCGCATCGTTTACATCATGTCATTCGGGTTGCCCCCGGTTCGTGCGGCTGAGCCTGCGACGTTCTCGTGGCGCGACGACACTACCACGGAAATGGCGCTGCGGAGACGCAAATGGATGCTCCTTCGGGGAGGTGTGTTCATTACTGCCTGGAGAAGACTACGTCGCGGCGACTTGAACAGTTGGAGCAAGATTTCTTACTTTGGAAGGCGTGCTGCTAAGACTCTTGTGCGAGGCAGCTAAAAAAAGAGTACCGGCTATCCGCCCCTGTACCATCCATCATTCGCGTAACGATTAATCCAAATGACACGCTTCATCGATCGGATTCGAGGTAATATGCTTCGCTCAAATCTATATTCTGTATTGTCGGTCTGCCTGGCGGTCACCTGCTGCCTGGCTGTGCCAACACTGGATGCTCAGAATTCGACCTCCTCGTCTGGAGGCGCTACGCAGGCATCTCTGGCAGTCTCAACAGGTTCGTCTCAACCGCAGCTACAGCAACGCTATCCAAGGTATAAGATTCAAAACCAGGACGCGCTGCTGTTATCCTTTCCGCTTTCTCCGGAACTCAACCAGACAGTTACTGTGCAACCTGACGGGTACATTAATTTACAGACGGCGGGAAGCCTGCACATTCAGGGTATGACGGTTCCGGAAGTGGTCGACGCCCTGCAGAAGGCATATTCGGGAATACTTCACGACCCGATCATCAATGTGGATCTTGAGGATTATCAAAAGCCCTTCTTTACCGTCTCCGGTCAGGTGGGTAAGCCCGGTCAGTATGAACTCAGGGAGAATATCTCTTTGGCGGAGGGCATAGCCGTCGCGGGAGGACTAGCGGCAACAGCCAAAACGCAAGTCCTTCTCTTTCATCGAACTTCCCAGGATATGTTCGAAGTCAAAAAGTTCAACCTGAAGGACATTCTGAACGGCAGGCATCTTGATGAGGATGCAACGCTCAAGCCCGGCGATATGGTCTTTGTGCCTGAGAAAGCTATTACACATTTCCGCAAGTATGTGCCCTACGCCTTTAATATGGGCGCCTACTTTCCTACTTTCTAAGCAAAGCTCATTTACATAACCGGCCATTTGGTATGGAAGGACGGAAAACATGCGTGATACAAAACCTACACCGACGGTCAAGGAAAAAGACGATTCCATTTCCCTGCGGGCTATCGTCACTCCCCTTTTTCGCCGCAAGCGTCTGCTGATAATTAGTTTCCTGTCAATCTTCGCGATCCTGGTGGGGCTGAGCCTATTGGCCGGTGGTTCGTACGAATCTCACATTTCTATCCTGGTTAGCCGCGAGCGTATGGACCCACTGGTTACCACCCAGTCCACGAACCAGATGCTGGGTGCCACTCCTCCCTTGACTGATGAAGAAGTTAACTCCGAAGCGGAACTGCTACAGAGCAGTGATTTATTGCGGAAGGTCGTTTTGGCTAACGGATTACAGAATCAGAAGGGATTTTCCATTTTTGACTTAATTCGTCCCAGGCAGACCGAAGAAGATCGCATCGCGCGAGCAGTGCGGGGTCTTGCTCGTAAGTTAAAGGTTGAGACCCCAACGAAAACGAATCTCATCGAGGTTACCTATAGCTCCTCGAATCCAGCCATATCCTACGGTGTGCTCAAAAGCCTCGGCGATCTCTACCTAGAGAAGCACGCCACAGTCCACCGTCCCGCGGGTTCATCTGACTTTTTCGCCCAACAGGCTCAGAGCTACAAGGACGCGCTCGATCGCTCAGAGGCCCGCTTGCGCGACTTTGGTGAAAAGGAGAATGCAGCTGACCCGGATGAGCAGCGCACCGACCTTGCGCTACAACTGGCCAACGATATCGGGCAGTTGCACACCACAGAGCAGGCGATTGCTGGCGATGAAAAGCGTATCAGTAGCGATCTGGCGCAAATGGCGGTCACGCCGCAAAGGTCGGCAACAAAAGAAGAAACCAACGCTTCCAATATTCTATTGCAGGAGTTGGGAAGTTCTCTGCTGGCTGCTCAGACGAAGCGAACTCAGTTGCTTCTAAAATACGATCCAAACTATCCCCTTGTGAAGGAAGCAAATCAGGAGGTCGCCCAGATACAGGCAGCGATTGCGGATGCCCAGAAGGCTCACTATGTCAACCGGGAGACGGATAGGGATCCAACCTTCGAACTGCTGCGGGAGGATCTGTCAAAAACTAGAGGTGATCTGGCAGCTCACCGGGCCAGCCTCTTAGCCAATAAACAGAGCATAAGTGACATGCAAGCTGACATGGTCAAGTTGGGTAACCAGTCCCTGCAGCTCGCTGATTTACAGCGCGAGGCCAAGGCGAATGAGCAAAACTACCTACTATACCTCTCTAAGAGGGAACAGGAACGCACTTCCGACGCACTCGATAGAACCAGGATCGAAAATGTAGCAATAGCTGTACCCCCGGCAATGGCTGTATTGCCCGTTCACGGACCACTATACGCCGTGGCTCTGGCATTCGGCATAGCGCTGATACTCAGCCTTTGCATAACATACGCGGCAGATTACCTGGATCCATCATTCCACTCCACTAACCAGGTTGTCGATATTCTTGGTATACCAGTTGTAGTCGCGATCAACCGGCGATCCGCATAAGATCTTTTGGTTCTTAAGCCTATTTGGCCGGTATGATGGCGCTCATGATTCTCTTTGGAGGATTCCGCTTCTCTAACTGCTCAGTGGCGCACCCTGCGAATAGCTGATGCCTGCTGCAGCCGCAACTACGACACAACCTTGCATAAGCGTAAACACCTGCTGCCTATCACTTCGTCACATTTGCGCAAGACTACACTCTGATCTCGGAAGCTGACGTGAACAAGCCACTCTGTGGGCCAGCGAAACTCTGTTCACATCGCTGCAAACGCTGATATCTAATTATGCATCTAATCGACTATGACTCTCGTCACAGAGTGGCTTGCAAAATTGGTTGTATTTAGTCAGCGTTAGTGAACACTGTATGGCACTACGCAAAATTAACAACTTCCCCTTACATTCATCTCTAGTGTCGAAGCTAATCGTTATATCACACCGACTAATAACGCGGAGGCAATCATCGTGAGTGTTGCGATCATAACGGGATCTGCAGGACTGATCGGTTCGGAGGCGGCGTCCTACTTTGCCGCGCTGGGCATGACTGTTGTTGGCATCGACAATGGAATGCGCGCGCGGTTTTTTGGTCAGGAAGCCTCCACACATTGGGTAAAGGAAAGACTGATCGAAGAGATCGACGACTATCGGCATTACGAAGCAGATATTCGAGATTATGCGGAAATATCGTCTATTTTCCAGATATATGAGGGTTCAATTGACCTTGTAATCCATACCGCTGCGCAACCGTCTCATGACTGGGCGGCCAAAGAGCCATTTACGGACTTCACCGTGAATGCAAACGGGACGTCAGTCATTCTCGAGTCAACACGGCGCTATGCTCCAGACGCGGCATTTATCTTTACTTCTACGAATAAGGTGTACGGAGATACGCCAAACCACCTTCCTCTCGTGGAGAGGGAGATGCGCTGGGAAATTGACGCAGATCATCCGTATCACGCCAAAGGCATCCCGGAAACGATGTCGATCGATCATACGACACATAGTTTATTCGGAGCATCGAAAGTCGCGGCGGACGTCTTAGTTCAGGAGTATGGGCGATATTTTGGGATGAAGACAGCCTGTTTTAGAGGTGGTTGCCTTACGGGGCCTAACCATTCTGGGACTCAGCTTCACGGCTTTCTTGCCTATCTAATGAAATGCGCTGCTACCGAAACCCCTTACTCGGTGTTTGGCTATAAGGGAAAGCAGGTGCGCGACAACATTCATAGCGCTGACCTGGTGCGAGCCTTTCATGAGTTCTTCAAGAGCCCGCGTTCCGGCGAAGTCTACAACATGGGCGGAGGCCGCGATAGTAACTGCTCGATGCTGGAGGCAATTGAGTTGTGCCAGGAGATAACCGGTAATGTTGTTAACTGGAAATACGTAGATGATAACCGTCGCGGCGACCACATATGGTGGATCAGCGATCGTTCTCGGTTCCGGGAACACTATCCCAATTGGAAGCAACTATACGACGTGCCGCAAATCCTGCAAGAGATCTTTGCGCTCAGCGCCGAAAGGTGGAAAGCAGCATGGTCAATCTAGGCAAGAAAAACGTCGTCGGCGTTATGATCAACGCTATCGATTATGAGGCCGCGATTGAGCTTATAGTCCAAGCGGCAAAAGAACGGCGAGCTTCGATCATCTCGGCCCTCGCAGTTCATGGCGTCATGACAGGAGTGCTCGATAGCGAGCACAAGTTCCGGCTGAATCATTTTGATGTCTTGGTGCCCGACGGTCAGCCCGTGCGGTGGGTCTTAAACTGGCTTCACTCTACGCGTCTTTCGGACCGAGTGCGTGGTCCAAGTCTCACGCGGAAGGTATGTGCCAGGGCTGCGTCTGAAAGGCTACCTATCTACTTGTATGGGAGTACTCCAGAAATCCTTGACGAACTGACTCTTAGGCTTCGCCATGAGTTTCCTGGAATCATAATAGCCGGCGCCGAACCGTCTAAATTTCGTCGGCTCACGCCTTCAGAAAAGACTGAGTTGGCCGAGAGGATACGTTCGTCCGGCGCCGCGATCACTTTGGTTGGCCTTGGCTGTCCGCGTCAGGAGACCTTCGCTTATGAGTTTCGGGACGCTCTTTGCATGCCGATCCTCGCAGTGGGAGCTGCCTTCCCATTCCTGGCCGGATTGACCGAGGAAGCTCCGGATTGGATGGGACAGGCGGGCCTGGAATGGCTGTTTCGATTGATCTCAGAGCCTCAGCGACTCTGGCGCCGTTATCTTTATCTCAATCCTGCGTACCTATTCCTGGTGACGCTTCAAGCATTAAGGATTTCTCGCTTTCGGCCGGAAGGGAAACTTCCAGTGAGCGAGTCTCTTTTTGGCTGATCCCCTTTTGCTCCGTGAATTAGAAGCTGAACGATGTCAATAAGCAAAAGCCACGGGTGTGGCGGCTTCGACCCACGAATCTCTGATGTATAGGAATTTAGCCATGCAATGGTTGGCAAAGCACAGCTGGAAAATTGCAGTCGCCGTGATGGCCGCTTCCATGTTAGCGAGCATTGTGATCGCCATCCATGCGGGCGCGCAATTTCGTTATCAGGATGAAAAGGACTACGCTCAGCTTGCAACAAATCTCGTCCAGCGGCATGCCTTCACCATGAATGGGTTTGAACCCACGGCCTCACGGCCGCCGGGGTATGTCTGGTTTCTTGCGATACCAGAATTGTTCCGGGGTTCCAACACGGCATTAAGGTTGTTTAACGCAAGTCTGTTAGTCATTTGCCAGCTGTTCGTGTTTCTGCTCGCGCGCAGGGTGGGCTCCAGCGCAACGGCGGCCATCGCTGTCATGTTGAGTTTCGTTTATCCCGTCTTCCTTTATACCTCTACTGTTTTGTTTCCGCAGACGCTGGGTGCCGCACTCTTGCTATGCGGGGTCTGGATCTTGCTCGACAAACGGCAGCTCACGGCGCCAAAGGCGTTTTGTGCCGGAACGGTGTGGGCGCTCTTGATTTTGACTATTCCGACGTTTCTCGTCCTAGCTGGCGTGCTTTGCCTATGGCTATTCTGGCGACGTCGCGACTTTCGACGGGTGCTTATTCCGTTCGTAGCTCCTCTCGTTATTATTCTCGGGGGATGGTCGCTTCGAAATTACATTGCGTTTCATACTCCTGTGTTCATCGCGACCAACGGCGGCGTGAATCTGTTGATTGGGAATTCCGAGAATGCGACCGGAGATTCCACTTCGTCGGTTGATATCTCCAGATACACAGTTCTCGGCCATCAGATGTCCGAGCCGCAACGAAACAAGTACTATACGGATTCCGCAAAGCAATGGATGAAGAAGCATCCCCGAGAGGCATTGCACCTTTACGAGGCGAAACTTATCCATTATTTCGCCTTCGCTGACAAGACTACGGCTAACGATCGTAGCACTCCCTTGTCGGATGAAAATAATTCCTGGCGTCAAGTCATCATGATCGCTACTTATGGGCCGTTGTTGTTTCTCCTGTTTGCCAGGATCATGTTATTTCCTAGGTTTCCCATGTCCCAAGATGAGATATGTCTCACGGGTCTCTATTTCATCAGCGCCCTATTCTCCGCTGTCTTTTTTTCCAGAATTCGCTTTCGTCTTCCCATGGATTGGCTCTTGTTAGTGCTGGGCGCTGGCACCATCCAACTAATCGTGAGCGACCTGCCCTCGGTCCTGCGGGTCGTCATCCCTGATAGGCTACGGCCGACACATGATTCCACTACAGGCGGAAGTTATTCAGCTGCACACGCGGAGATTGAAGGGACATCGCAGTTTGGGTCATAGAGGAAGAATTTCCCATTCGATGCGCCGATTCGATATCCGGCGTAGCGGTATCGATTGTTTCCCCGCGGCACACCGGCATCCATGCGGATATTGATTGTCCATAATAGATATCAGCAGAAGGGCGGCGAGGATACCGTCGTCGCAGCTGAAGAGTGGCTGCTTCGCTCGCACGGTCACCAGGTTGACCTGCTCCAAGTGGACAATGACCACATTCAGGATGCCTTCAGCAGGGTAGCGGCCGCAGTGCAGTCGGTCTATTCCCTGGATGGCAAGAAGAAGATGCGGAAGGTGCTGGGGAGTTATCGCCCGGACCTGGTGCACGTACACAACTTCTTTCCTTCCCTCTCTCCCTCCGTATTCATCGCTTGTGCGGAAGCGCAAGTTCCCGTGGTGCACACGCTGCACAATTATCGGATTGTGTGTGCGGCATCCACGCTTTTCCGCGAAGGCCAAGTGTGCGAGGAATGTCTCTCGGCCCGTTCGTTTCTGCCCGGAGTCAAGCACGGGTGTTATCGTTCGAGTCGGCTCGGGAGCGCAATTTCCGGCTTTGGCATGGCTCTTCACGCAGAGATAGGCACGTGGACCTCGAGCATCTCTGCATATATCGCGCTGACGCAGTTCGCTGCGGATAAACTCGGCAGTTTTCGCATTCCCCCGGAAAGAATTTTCGTCAAACCAAACTTTGTCGTTGATCGCGGCATAGGTAGAGGCGATGGCAATTACGCGCTCTTTGTGGGGCGTCTGAGCCCGGAGAAGGGCTTGCAGACGCTTATCGATGCTGATCAAGCGGGCTCGCTCTGCATGGATGTTGTGCTGCTAGGGGAAGGTCCGATGCGCCCCGCTATCGAGGAGGCAGCCTCCCGCCCAGGTAGCAGATTGCGGCTGAAGGGATTCGTCAGGCATGAAGAGATCGTGACTTACATGAAAGAGGCGAGGGTGCTCTTTTTGACCTCTCTCTGGTACGAGGGCGATCCGATGGTCGTGATTGAAGCGTTTTCCATGGGTCTACCTGTCATCGCAGCCGCAATCGGCAATACTGCCGTCACTATTCGAGCGAGGGAAACTGGTCTGCTCTATCCCCCTGGTGATCACGCAGGACTGTCGAGCGCTCTTGAATGGTATGCAGCTCACCCGGAAGCAGTTGAGCAGATGCGCCAGAATGCTCGGGACTACTATTTAGCAACGCATACGCCCGAGGTGAACTATGAGCGGCTGCTGCAGATCTACGGGTACGCAAGTGGGGAGCCAAAGATGCAGTCAGTAGCCCGGAAGGAAGGGCTCGAGCCTTTGAATGGACTGGGTCAAGGCTAAGCTTCAAACCGAATCGCGGAATAAAACTCCGGCGTCATCTGGTAAAGGTATGAGCGTAATCACTGTCGAAAATAAACAGGCAGTTTCAAATTTGCCGATGCAGCAACCTTCGCTGTCAAGGCAACGCTGCCTGCACCTGGTTATTCTCATACTTGCTTTTGTTGCCACGCGCGGGCTGGCCTACATAGCTGGCCTGCGAGTATTAAGCCGGGATTTGCCCTGGTATTGGCAGCTGCTGGACCTCGATATTCTGCACCACCATTTGTTGCGCGGGCTCCTTTATCTCCATGCGCAGCCGCCGCTATACAACGCAATCGTCGGAGTCGCAGAAAAGCTTAGCGCCACACATTATGGCGGTATTATTCTGGCATTGCAATTGCTACTTGGACTCAGCGCGCCAATCGCTATCTATCTGGCGCTCACGAAACTCGGCGTGGCGCCGCTGTTCAGCCTAGTGGTTAGTCTTATCCTGCTGCTGAACCCAGCGGCGATTCTCTTCGAATTCGATCCGTCCTACACCGTGCCGGTCTACGCCCTGAACTGCCTGCTCACACTGGCTCTGGTCTTCTATGTAAAGAGCCGCTCCACGACTATGTTGCTTGCGCTGATTGGCTGCGCAGTGGCACTTACATTGGTTCGTTCTTCATACCAGCCGGTCTGGCTGGTGGCGATACTTGGCACGCTGTTTTGGACTCTGCCCGCAAACAGGCGACACATTGCCACATTGGGAATAGCGGGAGTGCTATTGACTCTGGTCTGGCCGGCAAAAAACTACGTACTCTTTCATCATTTTGTCTCTTCCACCTGGGCGCCCTTCAGTATGTCGAAACATTGGAAATATCCTGCCGATCAGCAGCGAATTGAACCGTGGGTTCAGCAGGGCCTGCTACCTACTTTTGCGCCGAGACCGAAGGAGTCAGGCAAGACTGAACGGGAGTTCCCAGCCTGGCTGCAACAACAATGGCCAGCGCCTCCCAGAGGTGTTCCCGAACTGGATAGCGTCACCAAGGGCGATACGGGCTGGACCAACTGGAACTCGCTTGCCATGCTAAGAATGCATGACGCCGAGGCGAAAGATGTCTCCTTTCTGCTGCGCCATGATCCAAGGTCTTACGTATTGAATGTCGGTCGCGCAACGATCATCTACTTCGAGCCTTCTACCTACTACTACATGGGAGAGGGCGGGGATACCCTGGTCCAGTACGAGCGCCTGGCGTCCCTCGACCGGGCTGTGAGCCGCGTTTGCTGTAATATTTTTGGCCTGCCCCCGGAAGCCTACGCGCTACTGCCTCCGCAGAAGTTCCGCATCAGGAATCTCTGCATGGGCGCGGTGGCGTTGTACGGCGTCCTGCTGGCATCGCTGATTTCGCTGGGCTCGCGCTGGCTGTGGAGTGGGGAGTTGGATCGACGGCGCGTCATCTCTGTGATGATGGTGACCGTTATCTACGCATTTCTTGTCGGGAATCTCGCTGAGGTGGGCGAAAACATGCGCTTCCGCTTCGAAATCCATGCGCTCGTCGTGACCATCAGCGCCATCTTTCTGCAACAGATATGGGATGTGCGCACCCGGAGAACCGCCCAGCATGAAGACTAAGCAAAGGATGGCATCAATCCGGGAATCCCGCCCAGCACACAATCCGAAAGGTGAGGATTAAATGAGACAACTTGTGTGTCTGGCCGTCGGATTGTTGCTTTGCGCGGTGCATGGTCTCGTTCCGGCGAATGCGCAGAGCATGTATAAGGCCGCCGGCTATCCTGGAGGAGACGCCAGTGTGAAGATCAATGCATGCATCGCCGCCGTCATCGCCGCGGGTGGTGGAGTCTGCGATGCCAGCGGGCTCGGCGGTCCGCAAAAAATGTCACAGGAGATCAGGCTCGGCAGCACCGCGAGCGTGGCCGCGCGCATCGGCATCACCCTACTCTTGCCTGACACGGCCATGTGGACATGGCATCTTACGGATGGTTCGAGCTGCGGGAGTTACCAGTTCAGCAGCACATCCATTCTCGGTCAGCAGCCAGGCGGCGGCGGAAATCGCATGGTGCTCGCGGCCAGCTCCGGCTCAAAGATGGATTCCATCTACTGCACGGATGCCCCATCCGATGGCG
>CAYVSQ010000425.1:0-5487 GCA_964453815.1 uncultured Acidobacteriaceae bacterium
GTCTCGGCCGGGATAACAATGTCTTTGTTGCCCGTAAAAGCCGCGCCTGCTGTACCTGCGCCCGCGCCGACCAAGCCGCCGATGAGGGCGCCTTTTCCACCGCCCGCCAGTCCGCCGATGAGCGCGCCAGCGCCACCACCACCGCCGATAAAGCCAGCGGTCCGTTTGCCTTTACCCTTCTCGGCACGTTCTATGGTGCTCGATGCGATCTGGTAAGTCGCGCCATTAGCACGCACCGTATCCAGCCGGAGATCGAGTTCCGCCCCGCCCTTGAAGCGGCCCAGCGCCTTAGCGTCCGTGACCGTCCCCCTCGCGGTGGAGCCCGCCTTGATCACTGTCTGGCCTCCCACTCTCACCGGCGAGGCTACGGTCGCAGTAAAAGTATCCCCGGCCTGGCTGATCTTCGAACCCAGATCCTGGCTAATCGAGACTGCGATATGCGTTCCCGCGGGAATCACTATCGGTGGTGGAGGTGGCGGTGGAGGTGGGGGTTGGGCGGGAGCCGGGGCAGGAGCCGTGGCTGGGGCTGCCGCTGCCCCTGGAGCTTCAACCGGCGGTGGTGGCGCAGCCTCAGGAGTCGCGGCCGGAGCTACTGCTGCCGGTGCGGCTGCACTTGATGGCGCTGATGCTGGTGCGGAGGTCGGTGCCGGTGCCGCTGCCGGAGCTTCATTGCTGGCCTGCTCTGGCTGTTTCTTGCAGCCACCGGCAAGAAGCAGGCCTGCCAGGGCGAGCGGAAGAATAGACGCGGAGACTCGGTTGAATTTCATAACGGGACTTATGATGCCACATTCGGAGCTTCGGCTGCTCGGATTCCTTCGCAAAACTGCCACACGGCTCAGGCCTATAATCGTTCGGCAGGAGTACGTTTTGGCCGAATCAAAATACCGGCGTACATCAGTTGCTGTGCTCGCTGCGGCAACTCTTCTTCTCGTTTTGCTGCTGAGCGCGCTCAACGCCTTCAAACTCAGCTTCCTGCACCCCAGTTCAACCGGCGAGATATTTGTCTTTACTGCGCTCTCGGTCATCGTCTTTCTGCTCTTTGTCACCCTGCTGCTGCTTCTGCTGCGCAACATTCTCAAAATGTTCGCCGACCAGCGGAGTCGAGTCCTCGGCTCCCGGCTGCGCTCCCGCATGCTGATCGGCGCGCTGCTTATTTCTTTCGCGCCGGCGCTCTGCATGTTCCTGTTCAGTTTCCTGCTGATGAACCGCTCTATTGATCGCTGGTTCTCGCAGCCTGTTGCCGAACTGCGTGACAACTCAACGCGCATCGCAAGTGAGCTCGCGCACTACGTGAGCCTGAATGCGCGGGCTGAAGCAGAGTCGCTCGCCCGCTCACAATCATTTGCACAGCACTATGAGAGCGCCGATCGTCCCAGGCTGCTCGATGAAATACGCACCCACCGCATCACCTTGCAAGGAGGCTTCGCTGTCATCTACCGGGATGGCGTCCCTGTGGAGCAATACCAATTGCCTCAATCTTCGCAACCGGCCATTGTGCACGCATGGCTCGATGACGATGAAGGAAACAAGAGCAATCGATTCGAAGATTTCACCGCGGCCGTGCTCAAGGCGGCACAACGTACGGACGAGCCGATTCTTTCGATAGGTGATAGCCAATATGCAGTAGGCGATGCCACGATTGGAGACGGCGGCCTGGTCGTTGTCGGCCTTCCCATGCCTGCCGGACTTAGTTCCACGGTGGAGCAAATTCGCAGCGGAACCACGCAGTATTGGACCCTCTACCGTGAACGCCGCAGTATCCGCAGTACCTATTTGCTACTATTGCTGTTACTTACAGCATTGGTATTTTTTGCCAGCAGCTGGCTGGCCCTATACCTCTCCAAACAGATCACGCGACCTGTGGAAGCCTTGGCCGACGCCATGAACGAAATTGCTGAGGGCCAGTACGACCAGCGTGTCACAGTCTCCGCGACGGAAGAGTTGGGCGAGTTGGTCCGGTCCTTCAATCACATGGCGTCCGATCTGGAGCAAAGCCGCAGGCTCGCCGAAACCTCCACCAGCCAGCTGTCCGCGGCCAACCTCACCCTGGAAGCTCGTCGCAAGGAACTTGAAACTATTCTCGAGACCATCCCGAGCGGGGTAGTGACTCTCGACTCCGAGCGTTCGATCCTGCAGGCGAACCGCGCCTTTCTCAACCTTGTTACGCCTCATCAGCTTCGCGATCTCACGGGCATTCCACTGGCATCGCTATTTGCGGCGGATGTCGTGGCGGAGCTTATTCTGCTAGAGCGTCGCGCCCAACGCATGGGCACCGCGTCAACGGAATTCGAGATGCCGGCCTCCCCGGGCACGCGAAGCCTGACTGCCACTACCTCCGTGCTCGACCTGGGAGCCAACAAGCGCGGCTCTATTCTGGTCCTCGAGGATGTGACGGAATTTTTGCGCGCGCAACGCCAGCTTGCCTGGAAGGAAGTCGCACAGCGGGTCGCGCATGAGATCAAGAACCCTCTGACGCCCATCGCGTTATCGGCCGAGAGAATCCGCCGCCACATGGATCGCAACCTCCCGGAATCGCCCGGTGTGATGCGCCGATGCGTCGATGTGATTCTTTCCTCCGTGGAGTCGATGAGCACTCTCGTCGACCAGTTCGCCGTGCTCGCCGAGTTCCCCGCCGCACAGCCAAAGCCGGCTGACCTGAACGCCATCGTTGAGAGTGCTGTAATGCTTTTTCACGGCCGCCTTGAAAATATTCGAATTGAACAACGGCTGGCACATGAGCTGCCGCCTGTGATGGCCGACGCGCAGGCGCTCACGCGGGCCCTGGCCAATCTCATCGACAACGCTGCGGAGGCCATGCAGAACAGCCTTCTGCGCGTGCTCTCCATCGAAACCTGCCTGAGCGAAAATCACGGAATGGCGGAGCTTGTGCTGGCCGATACAGGACATGGGCTGACCGGTGAAATGCGGGAGCGGCTTTTCCTCCCCTATGTTTCCACCAAGCAGCGTGGGACAGGCCTTGGACTCGCCATCGCGGCAAAGATCGTCCAGGAACACCATGGGGCGATTCGCGCCGAAAATAACTCGCCTGCGGGAGCGCGATTCATCCTCGAACTGCCCCTAGCTGAAAACGGCAGCGCGGCAAACGGTCACCCAGCGAACGGACACAAGACGGATCTCGCGCTCTCCCTGCCCACGGACGCGAGCAAATGAACCGCATCCTCATCGTCGACGATGAAGCGGAGATCCGCGAATTACTCGAGGAGATTCTGCGAGAGGAAGGCTATGCGGTGTCGAGCACTGCCAGCGGAGCAGAGGCAGTTGTTTTGCTTCGAGATACGCCGTACGACGTTCTACTGCTCGATATCTGGCTTCCTGACCGGGACGGTCTGGATGTCCTCAAAGATCTCCGAT
Source organism: uncultured Acidobacteriaceae bacterium (assembly GCA_964453815.1). Classification (GTDB taxonomy): domain Bacteria; phylum Acidobacteriota; class Terriglobia; order Terriglobales; family Acidobacteriaceae; genus Silvibacterium. The sequence goes on from CAYVSQ010000425.1 coordinate 3,373, forward strand.
CGCTGGAGACGGAAGATAAACCGGAAGTCATCGTGATCTCGGGACACGCGACGATCGAAACTGCGGTCAAAGCCACGAAGCTCGGCGCTTTTGACTTCCTCGAGAAGCCTTTGCTACTTGAACGCAGTCTCATCGTGGTGAAGAATGCGATTGAGGCCAAGCGCCTGCGCAACGAGAACCTGGAGTATAAGCGGCAGGTTGCGCTCGAGACCACGATCACTGGGGAGAGCGTTCCGGCGAAGGCGCTGCGCCAGCAAATCAAACTCATGGCGCCGACAAATGGTCGGGTTCTCATCTTTGGGGAATCCGGTTCAGGCAAGGAGCTTATAGCGCGCGCTATACACGCAGAGAGCCCGCGCCGCGACCGTGTGTTCATTGAGCTGAACTGCGCGGCAATCCCCGAGGACTTCATCGAAAGCGAACTGTTTGGCTATAGAAACAGCGCCATCCCCGGCGGCCCAGCGGAGAAGCGCGGCACTTTCGAGCGGGCCAATGGCGGAACACTATTTCTCGACGAAGTGGGCGATATGAGCCTTAAGACTCAAGCCAAGGTTCTGCGTGCCCTCGATGAACAGAGCTTCGTGCCGGTGGGTGCAATGCAGGCCATCAGCGTAGATGTCCGCGTCATCGCCGCCACCAACAAAAACCTTGAAGACGAAACCGCCAAGGGAAATTTTCGCGAAGATCTCTTCTATCGGTTGAACGTAATCCCATTTTTTGTGCCGCCCTTGCGCGAGCGCAAAGAGGATATTCCCTCACTCGCTCGTGAATTCCTGCGCGTCTTCGGCCGCGAGTATGGCCGCCCGCGTGTGGAGATCGGCGAGGATGCGCTCGATCTGCTAAAGCATTATCCCTGGCCGGGAAATGTGCGCGAGTTGAAGAATATTTTAGAGCGAGTGCTCATTCTCAATCCGCAGGCCCACCGCATCGACCGGAGGCATCTTCCCATGCTGGTCCACCGTGCGGCGGGCAGACGCAACGAGGACTTCAGCACACTGCAGCAGGCGCGAGAGGCCTACGAACGCGAATACATTCTCAAGAAAATCGATGAATGCCATGGGAACATAAGCCGGGCAGCAGAATCGCTGGGACTCGAACGCAGCCATCTCTACCGCAAGATGCGCACGCTCGGCATCAGCGTTCGGGAGGGTCTTGCTCCCTGACCCGTCACACCGGGCGGCAGATGTCATCCTCGCAGAATGGAACTGAATCGACTCCAAATGAAGGCCGATGACCACGGATCCCTCTGAGAAATTTCCTGAAGAACTAAGAAGCAACGACGCACTAACACACCCTGATTACTTCCACGCGTGGCGGGGCGCTGCGGCACCGTAACTTCAGGCTGTTTCTTGGTGGCAAGAGTATTTCGCTGATCGGCAAGTGGATGACGCGCATCGCGACCGCGTGGCTGGTCTACCGGCTCACGAAATCCGCGCTGCTGCTGGGTGCGGTGAGCTTCGTCGGGCAGATTCCGATGCTTCTTCTGGCTCCCTTCGCGGGCGTGCTAGTCGATCGGCTGGACCGTCGCCAGGTGTTGGTGTGGACCCAGGCTCTGGCGATGGTGCGGTCGCTGGCGCTTGCGTGGCTCACGCTCACGCACCGGATAACGATCCGTGAAGTGCTGGCGCTGAGCGCCTTTCAGGGTGCGATCAACGCCTTCGAAATGCCCGGGCGTCAGGCGTTCATGGTGCAGATGGTCGAGGACCGAGGAGATCTGCCGAATGCCATCGCCATCAACTCTTCGATGGTAAATCTGGCGCGACTAATCGGTCCGTCTCTGGCAGGTCTGGTGATCGCGGCGACCAACGAGGGCTGGTGTTTCCTCGTCGATGGCGTGAGCTACATCGCAGTGATCATTTCGCTCCTGCTGATGCGGGTTCATGTGCCGGATGTGAAACGGGCGACGATGTCGATGCTCGAGCAGTTGCGCGAGGGCTGGCAGTATGTTTCGACGTCCGTACCCGTGCGCAGCATTCTGCTCCTGTTCGCCACGTTAAGCCTGATGGGGATGGCGCATGTGGTTCTGATGCCGGTCTTCGCGGCTGAGGTGCTGCAGGGCGGGCCGTATACCCTGGGCTTTCTGATGAGCGCGGCGGGCGTGGGGGCGCTGATCTC
>CAYVSQ010000426.1:0-12279 GCA_964453815.1 uncultured Acidobacteriaceae bacterium
TTTGCGCGGGGCAAGGTCAGCCCGAATCGTCTTAGTATCATAGTGCATGCGAACTGCTCGGATCTGACTCCGAACGCGGCGCCCAATTTTTCTAATAGATTTTTCTGATCGTCCGGAGTGACTATGAACGGATTCTGGAAACGAGTAGTTTTTGCCTTTCGGTGTTTCCTTTCGATCCTGTTCCACGCAGAAATTCCCAACGACATCGCGCAGATATTGGTCAAGGCTTCCGGTCCGGTTCCGCAAGCGCCTGCAACTGCCACACCTTCCGTCTCTCGCCTGAAGGAAATTGAACGGCCGGCCCCGGAAGCATTCGATCGTGCCGTACAGATGCTTGCGCTGCTACAACGCGATGGGCGGCTCATAGACTTCCTGGCAGAGGACGTCTCCGGCTATCCTGACACTCAGCTTGGAGCCGCTGTCCGCACAATCCACGACACTTGCCGACAGGGGCTCGACCATTACGTAAAGCTGGAGCCGATTCTGGATTCGGAACAAGATCAATCGGTAACGGTGCAAGCGGGCTTTGATCCAGCAGCCATCAAATTGATCGGCAACGTGACGGGACAGCCGCCAGTTCGCGGTGTGTTACGGCATAAAGGCTGGCGCGTGAAGGAAGTGAATCTACCCCCGTTGCCGCAGGCCGACGGCCGGATGGTGGTTGCGCCGGCCGAGGTCGAACTCTCGTAACGGTTGAACCACATCTGCTCAACAGATGATGGGGTTTGAAAAGGAGATGTTCGTTGGCGGCCAAATACATCATTGGCATCGACCTGGGGACGACCAATTCGGCGCTGGCACGATGCGACGCCACTGCCGCCGAAGAGGAAAGCCGCATCGAGCTCTGCGGTATTCCGCAGCTGGTGTATCCGGGCGAAGTGGCGGAACGCACGTTACTGCCATCGTTTCTTTACATCCCGGGCGAATTTGATTTCCCGAATGGCAGCACCGCCTTGCCATGGGATCCCGAGCCAAAGTTCGTGATTGGGGAACTCGCACGCAAACGCGGCGCGGAGAGTCCAATCCGCCTAGTCTCCTCAGCAAAATCCTGGCTTTCTTATGCTGGGGTGGACCGCACGGCACCGGTCTTGCCCTGGCAGGGCCCCGAGGAGGTGCCTAAGCTATCGCCGGTCGAAGCGTCATCGCAGTTCTTGAAACACTTGCGAACCGCGTGGGACAGCGGTCAGGCAGGAGGGCAAGGGGAGTTCGCGCTTGCGGAACAGGACGTTCTGCTCACGGTGCCCGCTTCATTCGACGAAGAAGCGCGCGAGTTGACCAGGCGCGCCGCCGAACAGGCCGGTTTTCAGCACGTCACCTTGCTGGAAGAGCCGCAGGCAGCCTTTTACGCGTGGCTGGAAAGCCACGGCGATGGCTGGCGCAGCCGAATCAAAGTCGGCGACCTCGTCCTGGTGTGCGACGTTGGCGGTGGCACCACGGATTTCAGCCTCATCACGGTTTCTGAAGAGAACGGTGAACTGACACTGAAACGAGTGGCTGTTGGCGACCACATTCTACTGGGCGGCGACAACATGGACCTCGCTCTAGCGCGTGTTCTGCAGCAACGCCTTGAAGCCTCCGGCAACCGCGTCGATACCTGGCAATTGCACGGCCTGTGGCATCAGTGCCGCATGGCTAAGGAAAAGCTCTTCACGTCGCCCAAGACGCAGAGTTGCCCGATCACGTTGCTGGGCAAGGGGACGAAGCTTATCGGCGGTACGATCAAGACCGAGCTCACACGCGAAGACCTCGATCAGGTCCTGGTCAAGGGTTTCTTCCCCGAGGTCGCAAGCGGGGAGTTGCCGGCGCGGCAGCGCCGTGTTGGCTTTCAGGAGTTGGGCCTGCCGTATGCAGCTGATCCAGCCATCACGAAACACCTCGCTCGGTTTCTGTCTGAGCAAGTTCGCAACAGCCCCGAGGCGGCGATCATCCGGCGCGGCCGCAGCGGACTGGCGTGTCCCACGCACATCCTGTTCAACGGCGGAGTGATGAAAGCGGCGGTACTGCGCGACCGGGTGGTTGAGGTGCTGAACAGCTGGTTAAGAGAAGAGGGATTGGACGCGCTCGGGGCACAAAAAACCCTCGAGGCTCCCGATCTGGAACACGCGGTAGCGCGCGGTGCTGCCTATTACGGGAAGGCGCGGCGCGGGCGTGGTGTGCGCATTCGCAGTGGCGCCTCGCGCACGTATTACATCGGAATTGAAAGCGCAATGCCGGCGGTGCCCGGCATGGAAGCTCCGCTCAAGGCGCTCTGCGTGGTTCCCTTTGGGATGGAAGAAGGCACCGAAGCCACGATTCCAAACAGAGAGTTTGGCCTCGTCGTCGGCGAACCAGCCGAGTTTCGTTTCCTGAATTCCAGCGTTCGAAAGCAGGACAAAATCGGCAGCCTGTTGGAAGACTGGGGTGACGACATCGAGGAGCTCGGCCCGCTGGAGGTCACCCTCAAATTGGATGGCCAGCAGGGAACGGTTGTACCGGTGCGGCTCGAGACGCGCGTTACCGAACTCGGTACGCTCGAGGTCTGGTGTGTATCTCGTGACGGCAAGCAGCGCTGGAAGCTTGAGCTGAACATCCGCGAAAAGACCAGAAGGTGAGTTCGTCGGTGCCTTCCCGTTATCTGATCGGCATCGATCTGGGCACGACAAACTCTGTCGTGGCGTACTTCGATACTGAGAAAGCACTTGATGCGGACTCCTCCCTTCATGTGTTCCCCGTACCGCAGTTGGCCGGGCATGGGGAAGTCCGCACAATACCTGCACTGCCTTCTTTTCTTTATTTCCCCACCGAGGATGAGCTGTCTGCCGGAGCCGTGAGCGCCACCTGGGATGAGGATCCGCCGATGGTCACGGGGCTGCTTGCGCGCGAAATGGGAGCGCTTGCACCGAGTCGCCAGGTGTCATCCGCCAAGTCATGGCTCTCCTATCCGGGCGTGAATCGTCGCGCCAACATCCTGCCGGCACAGGCTGAACCGCAGCAGCCGATGATCTCCCCAGTTGAAGCATCGGCGCGCTACCTCATGCATCTGCGTGACGCCTGGAACGGCGCAATGGGCTCTGATGCCGAGACGCGCTTTGAGCATCAGGAAATCGTCCTCACTGTTCCAGCTTCGTTCGATGAGGATGCACGTGAACTAACGGTTGAAGCTGCCCGCCGCGCCGGACTCGACAAACTCACTCTGCTCGAAGAACCGTTAGCGGCGTTTTATGCGTGGATCGCGGCGAATCGACTGGCGCCGGCGGGAAAACGTGAAGACCTCCGCGATGGCGAACTGATTCTGATCTGCGACATCGGTGGCGGCACAACCGATTTCAGCCTGGTCCGTGTCCGTCTTGTCAATGGCGAGTGTCAGTTTGAGCGCACCGCCATCGGCGAGCACCTTCTACTCGGCGGCGACAATGTCGATTTCGCACTGGCCCGCCGCGCGGAAGAAAAGCTCAACGACGTCAAGCTAACGCTGCGACAGCGCTATGCGTTACGCCGTGTCTGTTGTACCGCAAAAGAGCGTCTACTGAGTGATTCGTCTCTGGAGCGAATGCCGGTCACGGTCCTGGGTAGCGGCCGTGCCGTCGTCGGACAGACACTCAGCGTTGACCTGACGCGCGAGGAAGTCCTCCAGATTCTGACAGCCGGGTTCCTGCCAATCACTGCACCTCATGAGATGCCGGCGCATGGACGACCAACGGCGCTGCGCGAACTTGGCCTGCCCTACGCCGTAGATCCTGCCATCACCATGCACCTTGCCGCATTTCTGACGCAAGCGGCTGATGCCATGGACGCTTCGTCCGCGAACCACCGAATGGCTCAACCCGCTGCCGTGCTATTCAACGGCGGCTTCTTTGCGCCGGCGGTGACTCGCGAGAGGATTGTCGAGGCCATGTCCGCCTGGTTCGGGGGAGCCAAAAGCGGCTGGCGTCCCAGGATACTCAACAACGAGGAGGTAGAAAGTGCGGTCGCTCGGGGGGCGGTCTACTACGGACGGGTAGGGCGCGGCACTGGCTCGCGCGTCAGGGCAGGCAGCGCGCGCACGTACTACATCGGGTTGCCCTCGGACAGTGGTCTGCGGGGGATCTGTGTCTTGCCTGCCGGCGTCGACGAGGGCACTACGCTTCCGCTGCTAAACCACGAATTCTCGGTACTGGCTAACCGACCGGTGTCGTTCACTTTGTACAGTTCGCGCACTCGACACGACGCGCACGGCGAAGTCGCTGCGTTAGACGAAGAGCATATACATCGTCATGCTCCGTTGGTGACCTTATTACGCTACGGCAAGAGATTACGCGAGGTGTACCTGACTGTCGGCCTTAGAGTCAGTTTCACGGAGGTTGGCACGCTTGAACTTTGGTGTGAATCGCGGGACACGCTGCATCGTTGGCGGTTGCAATTCGATCTGCGCGGCGAAGAGGCACAAGCCCAGCAACTCGACACTGGGCAACCAAAATCCGTACCGACACGATCATCGATGGTTACGACTTCCGATACGACTGTCGAATCCGCTGCACACCTGATCCGCCGTGTTTTTGGGGGCCCAACGGCCGACGGCGACACTCTGGCACCTGAGACTCTTGCGAGCCAAATGGAAGTGGCGCTGGGCGCGAAGAGGGACTTATGGCCAATCTCGACTATACGCAGGTTCGGCGATGTGCTCATCGAGGTTGCCGCCGGACGCAAAAAGTCTCCCAACCATGAGGTCCGTTGGCTCAATCTCTACGGCTTGTGTTTGCGGCCGGGGTTCGGTGTCCCCGGCGATGATGTGCGCACTAATAATCTGCGGGCAATCGGGTTGAACAAACTCGTCTTCGCGGACGATCTACGATGTCAGGTCGAAATGCTGGTGCTGTTGCGTCGGATCGCAGGCGGCATCAATGCCAGCGAGCAGCAGGCGCTCTATCGCACGTATTCTAGCCATGCCAGCCGCAAAAAGAAGGGCCGCGTGAACCGGCAACTCGAGTACGAGCAGTGGCGCCTGATTGCGAGCCTTGAACACTTGCTAGGCAGCACCCGTGCTTTGCTTGGCGATGAACTGGTGGCGAAGATCAGAAAAGAACCTGAAAACGCAATTTGGCTTTGGTCACTCGGCCGACTCGGTGCCCGCATTCCCCTGTACGGGCCGCTGCACTCTGTGGTGGCGGCTGAAATTGCCGGCGAGTGGCTGAAAGCGCTGCTGGACTTATCCACGTTCACGGCGGTCACAGGCTCCGCCGTCGTACTGATTGCGAGGCGTACCGACGATCGCTCGCGTGACATCGATGATGTGATTCGCGAGCAGGCAATCTCCCGGTTAATGGCGCTTGGGATCGCCGAAGAGACCATCCAGCTTCTCTCAAAGTGCGTCCCGCCCGAACGGTCGGACGCGCTCCGCAGCTTCGGGGAATCGCTGCCGCCAGGGTTGCAAGTTGTCAGCTCTTCGAACTGCTTGCTGTCGTTACCCGCGTTCCATAGCCCCGGTCCAACCTTCTTGGAACCGGCGTGAATACAAAGTCTATAACCAACAGGACAAGAACGACCTTGGAGACCAGCTGAAAGTCGGGCCGTAGAGGAGTGGTCCGTTCAGACGCAAACATGTAGGTGTGTTGCCATGTAAAGTGTTCCAAGTAAATCCTTAATGTTATCTGTCGGTTTAACTACAAATACTCTTTATGCCTCATGGTGAAGTCTAATCTGTTGTATGTTCAAATTTGCTCCCGTCCGCCGGGAATCTGAGGATCGAATGTCTCGTTTATCTCCTGTTCTACTGCTCCTTTCTACTGCCACAGTTGCTCTTGCACAAACCATGCCGCTCGATCGGAACGGGCAGACGATTGCAATCGAGGCCTATGCACCCAATGTTGTTCGTGTCACGCTGAGCAACATCGCCAAGGAAGCAGAAGCCGGGCCGGGGTACGGATTTGTTGCCAAGCCGGACGAGACTGGCTGGGTCCACGCCGTGGTCAAGAGCGGGGCGGACACCTACACGAGCGACCGCATGACGGTGACTGTAGCCCCGGCATACAAACGTGACCCGAACGAAAAATTGCCAGATACGGCGAAGTTCTTCTCGGGGTCGACAGCTGGAGCGCATGTGTCGGTTACGCTGCCGAATGGCTCTCTACTCGTCGAGATGGACGGCTGGCAGATGGCAGAGCTAAACCAGAAAGACGACACGCTCAAAAATGCGCGCGGCATTAAGCCGGAAGACTTGCCGCTCTACACTGTGGGCGCAACCTTCCGCGCGGCGGAGGACGAGCATTACTATGGACTCGGCGAGAACCAGGAAGGCTATCTCGACCACTGGCAGCGGCCCATCACTTGCACAGCGAACTATCTCGCTCCGGCTTCTCCAAGTTACTGTGTGCCTTTCGTGGTTACAAATAAGGGCTATGGCATCGTGTGGGACAATCCGTCGTCGACCACGATCTCCCCCGCCTTTGACGGTCACACGAAATGGACTTCAACACTTGGCAAACGCGTGTCATTCTTCGTGATTGCAGGAAAGACGACGGACGAAATCTACGGCGGCTATCGCCTACTGACTGGCGCGACGCCTATGCTGCCTAAGGCCGCCTATGGCTTCATCCAGTGCAAGCAGCGCTACCGCTCTCAGGCTGAGCTGCTAGCGGTGGCCAAGGGCTACCGCCAGCGCCATCTGCCGCTAGATATCCTCGTCGTCGACTGGTTCTATTACACCAAGATGGGAGAGTACGATTTCGATCCGGAGCTTTGGCCTGACCCGGCGGCAATGAACAAAGAGCTGCACGCCGAGAACATCGAAACCATGATCAGCGTGTGGCCGCGTTTTGCGCCCGGCTCGCGCTACTACGACCTCCTGCTCGGCAAAGGCTGGTTCGAACACTATGCGAACGGCGTTCCGGTCACGCCCGACAATCCCGCTGAGGGCAAGCCGGTCGACGGCCTCCCATACGATAAGGCCGGGTCAGACATCGACACCACTAACCCCGACGCCGCGAAATGGTGGTGGAACCTGATCCATGACAACATCGCCTCGAAGGGCTTCGACTACTTCTGGGCCGATGAGACCGAGCCTGACCTTCCTCCTGATGGAGCATACTTCAGCATCGGGCCAGGTACTCGTTATTTCAACGTGTATTCCCTCTTTCACACTGCAGCCATCTATGACGGAATGCGACGGGATGGCGTGCGTCCCGGCGCGAAGAACCGCGCGCTGATCTTGTCGCGCGATGCATATCTAGGTGCTCAACGCAACGGCACCATCTTCTGGTCGTCGGATATCTCGCCTACGTGGGACACGCTACGACGGCAGATCCCGACCGGGCTGAACATTGCCGCCTCGGGCATTGCGTACACGGGCAACGACATTGGCGGCTGGCAGGACTTGCCCTACCTGCACACTCCGGCGCACCCACCGCTCATCGATCCTTCCGGCGCACGCGACAACGTCGGGCACTACGACGACTATCCCGAGCTGTATGTACGGTGGTTCGAGTACGGAACATTCTTGCCCACCATGCGCACGCATGGCACCCGCAAATACAACGAGGTGTGGAGCTATGGACCACAGGCCGAGCCGATTCTCGAAAAATACCTGAGGTTGCGCTACACGCTGATGCCCTACACCTACTCTCTAGGATGGTTCACACATCAGACGGGCGCCCCGTTCATGCGGGCGCTATTCATGGATTTTCCAGCCGACGAAAAGGTCGCCGACATCCGCGACGAGTACATGTTCGGCCCGGCGCTACTGGTGGCTCCAGTAGCACAGCAAGGCGCGACGACACGCGAGGTATACCTACCCGCAGGAACCGACTGGTACAACTACTGGACCAATGAGAAGATGCACGGCGGACAGACCATCACTGTGCAGGCCCCGATCGATACCATCCCGGTCTTCGTCAGGGCCGGCTCGATCCTGCCGCTTGGCGTACCAGTGGAAAGCACGCGGGATATGCAGCCCCTGCAGAAGATCAAGGTGTACCCGGGAGCGAACGCTGAATTCACGCTCTACAACGACGATGGCACGACCTACGCATATGAAAATGGCGACCGGCAGATCACTACGCTGCGCTGGGATGACCAGAACGGCGAGTTGACGCATGAAGGCACGAAGGCGTGGCCAGGCAGCGAGAAGAGCCTGTTGGAGATAGTGGGGCGATAGAGCTCAGGTTCGCACAGTGAAACGTCTTTTTTGAAAGCATAATGATCATGTGCGATATGTCGAACGTCCCTGATCCAGAACGCAGCATGCGTGCCGTTGGCTCGCCCGATAGCCCTATTGGAGGTACTTGACCATCGAACGGCGCCGCGAAGGGTCGAACATGTGCCTGCGCTCGTGTTGAATCAGTCAGGACCGTCCAATCTTTCGGCATGGCATCCACCTGCCATCCCTGGGAGATGTTGCCAACCACTGTGAGAGGGTTCTTGGCGGCAGCGGCGCCGCCATATACCCTGGCCGCCTTAACCCTGACGTAGCAACTCGCCACGGGCGATGCACTCCGAGCTGCGACGACCAGACCACCACTGTCGCGGCGTGGAGAACGGAGGAGAAAAAGATTTATCTGCTGGCTGGAAATCTGGAAGAAGGTTTGCGCGATGGCGCCGATCATTCGCGGCATATTTCTCTTGAGCTTCCACCATTCTGGAAAGCAGTGACCTGGAGTTCTGTCTGGGTCCGGAAGACTTTGCGGTAGGCGGTGGGCGTCTCGCAACCCGTTTGGCGCCTGAAAGCGGTGTGTTGATTGACTCGAATCCTCACTAAAAACTGCCTGCTGAAACAGATAGCAGCGTTCGTCAGAAATGCGTCCGATATGCCTGCCGCCCTGCTGAGAGATGCGCGCTGTAAAGGGCTATTGTGAAGCTTCTTTGATTGTAAGAATTTGATCTACTTTGACGCCGGTCAGTACCTGCCGCTTGCCGCTTGGCCACAGCACCTCGATCCGATCGATAATCTTGCTCTCGCCGAGTCCGAAATGCACCCGCTTATCGCTTGAAGAGTTATAGCCGACTGCCGTGGTTGCTTGGTTATACTGGCTCCCACGAGCTGTTGTGATCTTGATCTTCGTTCCCAGGCCGTCGCGGTTCGATCTGGTTCCGACCAACTTTAGGATGATCCAGTGGTTCTGCGTCGCCGAACGGTTGATAAGCAGCTGCGGCGGCCCGTTCAGCACAGTCACCACAATATCAATCTTGCCGTCGTTGTTAAAATCGCCGAATGCCGCGCCCCGATGCGCGGCAGGGACTGCGAAATCTGCTCCAGCCTTTGCGCTCAAGTCTTCGAAGATGAGAGCGCCTTTGTTGCGGAACAGGCTATTGGCTAGAGCAAATGGCCGCTGCTCGACTTCCATGGAGTTATCCAGGATCGCAGAATTGGCAGTGAACAAATCTTTGTATCCGTCGTTATCAAAATCAAAGGCGCCAATCCCCCAGCCGGTAAGCCGGTTGGTGAAGGCTGTAAGCCCTGTCTTCGAGGTTGAGTCTTCAAATTGGCCGCCACCAATATTTTTATATAGGGGAAAAGCATCGCCGAACATTGCCGTATGGAAGATGTCGGGCTTGCCGTCGTTGTTCAGGTCGCGGAATTCTGCGCCCATCCCAGCCACTACTTTGCCGCTCTCTGTGTATGCAACGCCGGCAACCATTGCTGTATCGGTAAATGTGCCATCGCCGTTGTTGTGAAGGAGGAAGTTGGGGAAAGTATCGTTTGATACAAAAATGTCCGTTAGCCCGTCGTTGTCATAATCAGCAAACGCGACACCCATAGCCTTCCCTGCATATCGAGAAATATGCGAAGGCTCCGACACATCATTAAAGGTGCCATCTCCATTGTTGCGATAGAGGATATTAGGTGTTCCCCGAAAGTCATCGGGCGAGCAATAGACTGGGAATGCTTCAAAGCGGCACTGCTTCGCAGTCCGGATACTGTAATCAAGGTAATTCACAACAAACAGATCGAGCAGGCCATCATTGTTATAATCGAGCCAGCCCGCTGTAACAGCCCAGGCTTTGCCAAGATTCGGGACTACGCCGTTTACTCCTGCTTTATCCGTAACATCGGTAAATGTGCCATTGCCGTTATTGTGAAATAACTGGTTTCGATTTACCCCAGTAACATACAAATCCACGAAGCCGTCATTGTCATAGTCTCCGGCCGCTACGCCCATGGAATAGCCGACTCCCTCTAGGCCTGCCTTTTCTGTAACATCGGTGAATGTTCCGTCGCCATTATTTCGATACAGGCGGTTGTAATATTCAGGGCCGGTCTTTTCAAGAGAGGGAATGGCTGCGCCATTTGTGAAAAAGACGTCGAGCAGTCCATCATTGTTGTAATCAAATACCGCCACTCCTCCGGCCATGGTTTCAATGGAGAATCGCTGCGGACTAATTGAGTTTCTGAGTATGAAGGTGATCCCGGAACTCTTTATGACATTTTCGAACTCGATGGTTGAGCCGCTGGCCTGAGAGTGATCATGGCGGAGTTGGGAGACCGTCGGAGCTGTTGACGAGGGCCGGCGCTCGAATCGCTGACCCACCAGGGATACTGTCAGAAGATTAGAAAACAGAACGCTCCACAAAATGTCGCAAAGCGCAATGCGAGATATATTAGGCAATATAGTCCGCTGGGAAGCTCTATTGAACATTGGAGCTTGCATCGTGCAGTTTCTGAAACTCATTTAGCTCTTCACGAAATTTCGTCATGTCTCCTGAGTCCCTGTAAGCGAATGCGAGCCGATAGTGATATTCCTCATTCCCAGGATTCAAAGCAACGGCCTTTTTCAGGAACTGGATCTCTTCTGGATAATTTCGTTGTTGAGCCGAAACCAGGCTTAACTGGTAATAGGCTTGAGGCAACTGGGGATTTAAATGTAGTGCAGTCTTCAGAGACTCGGTGAAGTGTGGAGGCACAGCGTCTTTGTCGTTCGACCATCGGCCTGACTGGGCCATAGTGTAATCAAACAGGATCAGACCGTCGTTCTGGTATTTTTCGTGAAGCGCAGCAAGTAGCGATGTGACTCTGGATGCGATTGTCGGCGGCACGGTTTCAGTATCAGCGAGTATCTCCATGGGGTGCGGATCGGAGGGATTCAATTCTTCAGCATCGCAGAGGAGTTCAGCGCCTTCGAGCGACTTCCCGTCCGCATAAAGGACCGTTCCCAGTCCCACATGAAGCTCTACTGATTGCGGATACTTTTGGACTCCATAGCGGAGGATCGTAATTGCTGAATTGTGATCGAGGTGGAACAAAGCCATGCCGTAGTCAAAAATGCTGGCTTCGTTGGGCTCCATCTCTGCGGCCTTCTGGTATTCAATCGCCGCAGCCTTGTAGTTTTTTTGTGCTGCTTCCGCTTTGCCAAGCATGCTATGGAGTTCAGCGCGGTTTTGTTGCTCTATCAACATCTGCAGAAGCGTTATAGCGCTCATGTATTGGCCTGAGCCAATTTCGGCATCTGCAAGATCGCGTCCATTCTCGTAGCTCGGGCACCTAGCAAAGATGCGGGCCAATCGAACAGCAGCTTGAGTTGGATCTCCGGTCTCGGCCAGGCTGCGAGCCGTGCTATGCGCTTCATTGCAACCTGTTTCGCTGGCGATATTTTGCGGATAAGAGAGCAGGCATAATGTTTCTCCGAACAGCATCGAAAGGATGAGGGCCTTGGTTACGGAGAATCTCCTCACTGCAAACCTATATTCCACACGACGGATTCTTTAGCCGGACGAGGTAACGCATCCGCAATGATTCTATATGGCTCGATGCCTCCAGGCTAAAGACTCCAAATCGCCGATGCCTGATTATTACAGGTGCAGTTTTCGCGAGTGTTTCATCCCGACACTAAAAGCAACTAAGATGAATGCTCAATGAGACGTCGCGAACGACACCGTCTCGCCTGGTTTTAGTCTCAGCGTCCACGCCCCTCCCAAAGACGGCCGAAATTATCTACGAGGCCGGATCATGGGTCGACGGGTTCTTATGATGCATGGCCGGCACTTACTGCTGAAGCGATCTTCAGAGTAGGGCGAAAAGCCGAAGCACTCGATCGATTGAGAAGCGTTACACCTGCCACTCGTGAGGGGGCCCTTTGGCCAGGCGCATTACGTTGCGACAAAAGCCTATCCGGGAAGAAAAGCTTTGGACTTGCAGGATTACTTTGAGAGCGCCTCAGGCTCCTTTGCAGAAGTGATTGTGCGGACAATTTTCGGATGCCGTTGAAGGAGAGTTCCAGGCTTCTGTAATGGTACCGGGGTTGGAAAGAAACCTGAAAATGTTCGATATCGCGGAGGGCTTATGACTATTACCATTCCACGCGCACACGGATCGGTCTGGATGCGAGCCAGACT
>CAYVSQ010000427.1:0-6224 GCA_964453815.1 uncultured Acidobacteriaceae bacterium
GTATGGCCGACTCTTTGCGCCTTGAGGCAGAGCGGGCAACGAGCAGATTCGCGATGTTTAGGCAGGCGATGAGCAGCAGGCATGCGGTAGCCGCAAAGAGCGCGTAGAGCAGGGTCCTGACCTGATACGTTTCCGAGTCGAGCAGGCGACGGATGTTTGCCGCATCGAAGACAGGACCCTCGGGCAACTGTTTGCGCACCTGCGAGGAGATGTTGCTCAAATCAGCTTGTGCCGCAGACAATGGCACGCCGGGCTTGAGCTTGCCGATGACGGTGAAGTTGTGCGCGTCATGGGACTCCATCATCTGGGCAGGTGCTTCAGGATAGACCGGCGTCCACAACTGCGTACGCGGATTCGGATAGGTGAACCATGCGGGCAGAATGCCGATCACAGTGAACGGTTTGGAGTCGAGTAGGATGGTTTGGCCGACGACGTCGGGATTGCCTCCGAAGCGCCGCTTCCAGAATCCCCAAGTGAGCACGGTGGATTCATTCGCTCCGGGCTTGTCATCGTCGGCTGTGAAAAGCCTGCCATACGCGGGCTGCACACCGAGCAGTGGCAGAGCAGCCCAGGAGCTTATCTGCCCCCGAATGCGTTCCGGGAGCTGGCCGCCGTTTGACGAGAGATTGTAGTCATCCTCCGTGCTGATGGCGATGTGCTCAAACGTTCTGTTCTCCTGATTCCAGCTGTGGAACGTGCCTCCGGCGACAGTGTTGTCATTGAACTTGAGCTTGGTGTCAGCCTCGTACAGCCTGACCAGGCGGTCGGCGTCAGGAAGGGGCAGCGGTTTTAGCAGGACGGAATGCACGACCGTGAAAAGAGCAACGGCAGAGCCGATGCCGAGCGCCATGACGAGGATGGCGATGATCGAAAAGCCGGGCGTGCGCGCCAGCGTGCGGATGCTGTAGCGGAAGTCGCGGATGAGCGAATGGAGCGCGTTAGAGGCGGAATCGGCCATGCAGGGATTATCGACGATCAGAGTCGCAGCGGGTCAAGGGTCGCCGCTATTCCTCTACCCTATTGGTAATGTGTAAAGGTAACCTTTTCTGGAGTTCCTACTAATTTTTCAAAGATTACCAATTGGGGATGGTGGTATACAGAGCCACCTGTTAACTTCAACGAGTCAGTAAAGAAGCTGCTTGAAGACCCAGTAAAAGTCGTTGGAAGTTCATGAGAAACGAGATGTTGTAACGCTGATTTGCTTTTGCCCTGATTCTGGTTTCGTTAGTAGTTCAGAGACATTTCATCAACCCCTTGGTAGCGTCACTCCATTTATCGAGTGGCATGTGTGAAGCCTGGCCGAATCGTTGCCTCCATATCGGACGTCGGTGTCGCAGGCAACCGACAGGGTTGTGGGCCCGGACTTCGGAAATCCCGCATATCGCTCTGCTTCCTCCTGGCGAAGCGACCCCCATGCGATGGCACGCTGGATAGCCTCCGGCTATCTCTCTTTGAGTCTTATCTCGAGCATAGGACTCGGAAGTATTTACGGTGGGGACACCATATCAATGGGCGCAAATTTAGGAGTCACTTCTGTCTTCGGTCCAAAGGTCGTCGAGCCCTCCTCAGGGAGAGCGACCAGCGGCAATTCAGTATTTGTCAAGAAGCGGTTGGCAAGCCAGTCCTCAGTCACAGCCGCACTGATGATGGTTTCCGACGTGGTTGCAGTTATGGTGGCACTGTACCTGGCGCTTCATCTCAGCCTAGGTCAAACGCGTGGAAACTGGGGCAGCCTGCAACAGTTGCTCTCAGGCGGCCCGGCAGTGCTGGAGATTGGCTACCTGGTGTGGTTCATCGCGGTGCTCCTGGTACTGAACTCGCACGACGGGCTCTATGGCCGGCTCCAGACGCAGTCCATACTTCACGAGCAGCGCAGGACAGTTCAGGCCTGTCTCAATGCCGGACTCTTGCTGTGCGGCGCGATGTATATGACCCACAACGCGACCGTTCCCAGATCCGTTGTCATTTCCCTGGTTGGCTTCTCAACAGCGTTTCTCTGCATGTCGCGCGGGTTGTGGCGCTACTCCTCGCATAGGAATTACGAGAAGGGGCTGGGAACGAAGAACGTCCTCATTCTGGGCGGCAGCCATGTTGGCGAAGCTGTGCGAAAGCAGATATTCAAGAATCGCCGCCTGGGGCGTGTCTTCAAGGGCTTCGTCGAGCTTCCCGGAGACATTTCCGCGCACGACGAATCGAAAGAAGCAATCGGAAACCTGCACCAGCTTCGCTCTCTGGTCCGCCAGCACTTCATCGATGAAGTCATTATCGCCGGGAGCTGCGACACATCTCAGGTAGTGGAGTTGGTTGAGATGGCCAGGGATTTGGATGTTGAGATCCTCGCTATCCCCGGCCTTTATGAAGACATGGCTCCGGAGACGCCCATTTTTTACTTGGGAGACTTTCCCGTCATCGCCATTCATCGGCGGGATGACAAGGCTCTCGCCTGCCTGCTCAAACGGGTTGTCGATACCGTTCTTTCGCTCCTGCTGTTGATCTTTCTTGCCCCTCTCTTTCTGGTGATAGGCATAGCTATTAAGCTCACCTCGCCAGGTCCCGCTTTCTATGTCTCTGACCGGATCGGGAAGAAGGGCAGGGTATTTCGACTCTGGAAGTTCAGAACAATGAAGGTGGGCGCGGATCGCTTGAAAGCGTCCCTGGCGTCATCGAATGAGCGGGACGGCATACTCTTTAAGATCAAGAACGATCCTCGCGTGACACCCTTGGGCAGAATTTTGCGAAAGTTCAGTCTCGACGAATTGCCGCAGCTCTTTAATGTCCTCTGGGGCGACATGAGCCTGGTGGGACCTCGTCCACCGCTGGCAACCGAAGTCGCTCGCTACGAGCTGAAGCACTATCGCCGGCTTGAAGTGCTGCCTGGCCTCACGGGCCTTTGGCAGGTGCGCGCAAGGCATGATCCATCGTTCGATCAGTACGTGGCACTCGACCTAGCGTACGTTGAGAACTGGAATTTCTGGATGGATCTGAAAATTCTGGTACGGACCGCGGAGGTAGTTCTGCGCGGCACAGGATCATAGCGCAGCAGGCACACTCGAGAACCAGAGGGCTCGGGCCATTAGCTCTCTAAAGCCGTTGGAAAGCATTGCAGGACCCTAGTTGAAGACTCCTCAATCGATTCACTGTTCATATTCAGGCTCGATCCTTTGCGAGTCACTGGGGCATTAAGTAATGCGTATTTTATTGACTGGCTCAAATGGGCAGGTAGGCACAGAGTTCCGTAAGCTCGGCAAGGGCGCGGCTGAAGTCATTTCGACCGGAAGCCGGGAACTCGATCTGACCAATGAGCAGGAAATACGGCGATTCGTGCGGGACGCAAAGCCGAATGTCATCGTGAATGCGACTGCTTTCAGCGATGTCGATGCCGCGGAACGAAACTGGGACGCATGTTTCGCGATCAATGCGATTGCTCCGGTGATATTGGCTGAAGAAGCTCACCGGCTCGACTCGCTCCTTATCCACTATTCAACGGACCACGTCTTTGATGGCAGCAAAACGGAACCGTACACGGAAACGGATCCGACATCGCCGCTGAACGTGTATGGTGCTTCCAAAGTGGCCGGGGAGGAAGGAATTGCTTCGAGTTTTGCCCGGGCCCTGATCCTCCGTGTGGGTTGGATCTATAGCGCGCAGGGTGAGAGTTTTCTGTGCTCAATTCTTCGGCTGGCAACACAGAGTGACGAGCTGCAGGTCGCAAGCGACCATGTTGGGGCGCCCACTTCGGCAAAATCGGTAGCCCGCGCCACGGAGCGGCTGGTTCGTATGTATGCCAACTCTCGGAAGACGCACTTTCCCACCGGAATCTACCACCTGACTGCGGCGGGAGCGACCTCATGGCACGGATTCGCCTCGGCTATCCTGTCCGCCACATTTCAACGGGAGAAACCCGTCGTCATTCCGATCTTGACGGCAGAAAACCCTTCTTTTGCGCGGCGGCCGAAAAATTCGCTTCTCTCCTGCAAGAAATTCCTCACGACATTCGGGTTTCAGTTGTCGTCCTGGCAACAGCAAATGGAGGAAGTCTTGGCGGAGACCCAGGTAGAAGGCGACTCTGTGGAGATGGCATGGGGCGTTAGCGACCTTCTCCACGTCAATCGTGCGCGATGATCGTGCCTGCGCCGCTTATTTCGATGAAAGTCGATAGCGCAGGTCAAATCGGTCAAGGCGGACAGGATTTTTCACAGGCTAGGTAGGCGCCGCGGCCGCGCTGCAGGACATGACCCCGCAGCAAGTAAATGCTACTAATAGCGACAACCCCAGCCCGTTAATTCTTCGGGTCCTTGGGGCCCTTGATCTGGGCGGATTGGCGGCCGGGAGGTCGCAACCGCAGCCTCTCATTGATCCCGCTGGCCACACTGGGCCGTCGCGTTTTCAGTCCTGCTCACCGAGAGTCTGCGCGTAGGTCTTGCCGTAAGGATAGAAAAGGTCTTTCCGACCCTCCTTCCATGCGGCTCTGAGATCCGGAGTCGTAATGTCCCAATCGGGACGGCACTTCATCGTTACAGCGCGGAGGTCCTGGCGAAGCTCTTCCAAAGTCGGACGTCCGAGGAACCAATAACCGTTGTAAATCTTGTAGATGACAAGGCCGGGTTCAAGCACGATGACATGGGGGATCATCGGATTGTTTTTCGGATCGGTGTACTCGGCAATATCAAGGTCTTTCTGCACGACGCGTCCGGCATCCGACAGGAAAGGCCAGTGAGCGCCCACACCGGTGCGATACTCGTTGGTCAGGGTGATGTTGTCGGTGCTGATGGTTACCAGCCGGCAGTAGGAAACCTCGAGCTCACGATGGAGTTGGACGAGCCCTTCGGCCTGACGGCGATCCTTGGGGCAGAAGCCTCCCCGGCTGAGCACCAGGACCATTGGATGCTCGCCCTGCAGGTCGGAGAGCTTGCGGCGCGTCGCAGTGTGGTCGGTAAGTTCGTAGTCGTGGAAGCTTGCGCCCGGAACAATATCAGTTCGCATGGAAAGAGAACCTCAGCCTTTCAGATGTCGGTCGGTGGCGGCAGGTTGGGGATTATTTGCGGATAATTTGCCCTTCGCCGCACGTAGGAATTCGGAGCGTCTTCAAGATTGTGTTCTGATAAACGCATGAAAATATCGAGGTGCGAATGCATAGCAAAGTATCTTTGCGTTGGATCGCATGCCTGGCAGCCGTTCTGCTTACATCCTGTGCATTGGCCGCAGCTCAACATCCGGCCATCTTTCTGTGGCCAAATGGCGCGCCTGGAGCTGCCGCTAACGCTCCGCCAGAGGCGGTGAGGATCACTCCCGAGGCCGATCACGTCATTTCGAGTGTTCATCGACCTTCAATTACCGTGTATCTTCCGCCGCCAGGCACGGCAACTGGAGCAGCGATTCTCGTCATTCCCGGCGGTGGGCACCGCGAGTTGTGGATGGATCATGAAGGCTATGCAGTTGCAGAATGGATGAGTGGCCATGGGATCGCGGCCTTTGTCCTTAAGTACCGGCTCGCCCGCGAGCCCGGTTCCACTTATACCGTCGAAGGCACTGAGTTGCAGGATGTCCAGCGTGCTCTTCGTCTCATACGCAGCCGCGCATCTGAGTGGAGCATCCATCCAGACCGCATCGGCGTAATCGGATTTTCCGCGGGAGGAGAACTGGCAGCGCTGACTGGCGATCGTTTCGACGCGGGCAATCAGACGGCGACTGATCCGATCGATCGACAGAGTTCGAGACCTGCGTTTCAGGCGCTTCTCTATCCGGCAATTCCTCACGACCTGCATCTCTCGAAGGAGACTCCCGCGGCATTTCTCGCCTGTGGTGCGAATGATCGCCAGGATATTTCCGAAGACCTGCCGCAACTTTACCTGCAGATGAAACGAGCCGGCGTGTCGGCGGAATTGCACATTTTTGCTGGGGTAGGACACGGTTTCGGCATACGCAAAACCAATACCGGAAATGTAAGCACCTGGCCTGATCTCTTTCAAGGCTGGCTTCTTGCCAATGGGTTCATCGGGACGAAATAGGAACAAGAGTTCGCCCCAGGAGAGGTCAGCGATGCCTGGTGACGATAACAACAAAATGTGACGGAATGAGTTTGTCCGGATTGGGGGAAGCACTTGAGTCCCCCAAAGCGTTCAGCTTAGCATCTGGAACTACTGTGCAGCCGGGGAGATCCCTGACAGTTTAGACCGAGGACATCCCTGACACTTTAGTTTGGTTGAGGGGATGGGGTGCAGGGG
>CAYVSQ010000428.1:0-5179 GCA_964453815.1 uncultured Acidobacteriaceae bacterium
CTCATCCGATATCCGTGGCCTGGAAATATTCGCGAGCTCCAGAATGTAATCGAGCGTGCTGTCATACTGTCGTCGGGAAAAGAGCTCAAGGTACCGATTTCAGATCTGAAGCCTCGACTTACAGAAAGCGAAGGCAGCAACGGCATGATGACCCTGGAGGAAATGGAGAGACGGCATATCCTCCATGTCCTGGAGCAGTCAAACTGGGTTTTCTCCGGTCCAAACGGTGCGGCCGCTAGGTTAGGGATGAAACGACCTACGTTGCAATTCCGCATGCGGAAGCTTGGAATCTCGCGCCCTCTTCGTCACTAGAGGTGCCAACATATTGACGGGAGTGCCAGTTGGCAGGCAGGCAACTCGCAGGTGCTAGTCATGGAACCTTCCAATGAAGTTAGCATAACTCCTTTTAATTCATAATCCGGGAAAAGACCAATAGAACCGTCCTCTGGCAACTGGATTGCCTGTGGGCTATACATGCGTCTGGCATGATTTTGAGCCGTCTATAAACTTTCCTGATGTTTTGCAAACCCGGAGTTTTTGGGAAGGGTGGACAAAATTTCTGCGATTTTGTCGCTGAAAATGCCATGTTAAGGATCACGGTAGAAGAGAGCCCGGCAGAAGAAAAGTGGATTCTTCAGGGCCAGTTAACTGGAGACTTTGCCTCCGAACTCAGAGCAAACTGGCGGGTGTCGCTCGATCGATGTTCGGACAGGTCCCGTGTTGTCGACCTTAGCGACGTTACCGTGATCGACAAAAGCGGCGAGGAGATTCTTCTCGAAATGATTCATCAGCGAACAAGATTCGTTGCAACCGGCATCTACACGCGACATTTGCTGAAGGAGTTACATGCCCGCATAAAATCGGAATGCAAGGCCGATTAGGCTGACTTACGTTCATCCTCCTGTTAAGCTCAGAATATTGGGTATTCGTTTACAATCGCCCTTCGCTCACCACATTCCACTGGATCGGACAGCCAACTTGCTTGCTTACCCTCGGCAATTGTCAAGCCGGCATCAGCATTTTCTGTCCTCACCACTGCGATTTTTGAACCTGACCCGCCCGTTACGTCGTCCTATTTTCGAGGACCCCTCCTGAATGAGTCTTAAGCAATGCCTGAGTCTTCTTATGCTTTTTGCATCTGTCGCCGCCGCGGTAGCGCAAGTTTCCGCGCCCCAACCGCAGACTGGAACCATCACCGGCACAGTGAGCGATGTGAATGGCGGCATTATTCCCGCCGCCAACGTCGTTCTCGTGGGCTCTTCTCCCGCCGATCGCCAGCACTTCGTCACCGATGACAACGGTTCCCTTCAAATCGGCCATCTCAAGCCGGGAGTGACCTACCACCTCACCGTCAGTGCCAGCGGATTCGCAGACTGGACCTCGCCCGAAATCACCCTCAAACCAGGTCAACATCTGGAGCTGACAAGCATCCAGCTGCGGATTGCAGTGGCGGTAACCACGGTAAAAGCGATCTCTACTGAGGAGATCGCAAGAGAGCAGGTGAAAATAGCGGAGACTCAGCGCGTCCTGGGCTTCATCCCCAATTTCTACGTGAGCTACGAGAAAGAATTCGTCCCCCTCACGCCCAAGCTGAAGTACCGGCTCGCTTTCAAGGTTATGTCGGATCCCGTCACATTCCTCGGCTCCGCCTTCCTGGCTGGCATCGATCAGGCTGCCGACACCCCCGACTTCCAGCAGGGTTGGAAGGGTTATGGCCAGCGCTGGGGTGCACACTATGCGAACGGCTTCACCGACATCATGATCGGCGGCGCCGTCCTCCCCACTCTCCTGCATCAGGATCCGCGCTACTTCTATATGGGCCCCGAACATAGCAACAAGGAGCGCTTCCTGCACGCCCTGCAGAATCCCTTCGTCTGCAAAGGAGATAACGGGCACTACCAGCCGAATTATTCAAGCCTGGGGGGGTATCTGGCCTCGGGTGCCATCGCCAATACTTATTATCCGGATGCGAATCGCGGCGTGGGATTGGTGTTTTCGACTTTCGGAACTGACGTTGCCGCCGACATGGCCAACGGCCTCATCCAGGAGTTTGTCCTGCGCAAGCTCACTCCCGCAGCCAAAAAACGGCCTTAGTAATGAGGGCGACAATTGTTGGAGGAGTTTACAGGTACGCATAAAAGCGGAATGCAAGGCCGACTACGCAGCCATAGGTGGATGCTTCTTCTCAACCGGGACCGCAGAAGGTAGGTCCTTGATAACTGTCCCCACTCACCTCACTGTCCATTCACAAGACAGGCGAGCGTCCAGCATTGGTGGCGTTATTTCTTTCTATAGTTTTTCGATTCACTGAGCGACCTAAAGGACGATTGCCAATATTTATCAGGTTTTGGCCTGCGTTTCTTCCAGTGAAACGATGCGGCCTGCGGCGCGAAGATAGCGGAAGAGGTGGTCCAGAGGCGGCTTGGGAAGGAAATCGTCAAGGGACAGGAGATCATGGTCGGGGGACTCCCGCAAAAGTCCTTCCGGCAGGCCGCCGAGCGCGGCCACCAACGATTCCTTGCGCATGGGTGCGACATAGACAGTCACGTCGGTAAGGAGCAATCGGCCGAAGCTTTCCAACACAGCGCCGGGCAAGGACAGATACACTTTATCTTCCATGCCCTGAAGAAACATAGAGATCCAGATCATCACCCGGATGGGCGCAGCGGTGTAACGGCGAAAGTAATTCAGAACCTGGTAGCCCTCCAGGTAATCAGTGACAACAACAGTGCCAAGAGAGGCAAGCTGTTCGATCAGGGCTAGCACTTCCGCAGTATCAGAGGCAACCGAGCCCGCGAGATTGTGCGTGGTGACTTCGAGGATGGCTAAAGGTTCATGGTCGGGGTGAATGCCTTCAGCCATGAACTGTTGTCGAGCGGCCTGAAAGGCTTCGGCGGCAGATGGGCCGGGGTGGCCGCCTAAAGTACGCTGCACGATGAGGGGCCGCTTGTGAAGGGGGGTGGCCGGTTCAACCACTTGAGCCTTGGAGTCGAAGACCAGGGCATGGCACATGCCGGTGCGGAGCAAGTCCAGGCACCAGAGGCGGGAATCTGCATCGGCGAAAACGGGGCCAGCCAGTTCGAGAACGTCGATTTCGAGCCGTTCACGGGATAAATCGTCGAAAAGGCCAGCCAGAAAGCCTCCTGGTGAAGACCGCTGGTGATAGGCGGCATAGATCAGATTCACGCCGAGCGTGCCAATGGCCTGCTGCTGGAGCTGTGCAGTGGGATCCCTGAGATTGATATGGAGAAGAATCTGATTAGGCTGGCGATCGGGTTCGGCTTGGAACCGGACACCGAGCCAGCCGTGTTGCTCGTTGGTTCCTTGATAATTCCGGGTGGCGACAGTGTCCGCAAAAACGAAAAATCGAGTGCTGGCACCGCGAGCTTCAGCGAGCCGGGCAAGGAGAAGCTGATATTCGTGGTCGAGCATGGCCAGGAGGCGTTCCTTGGAGACGTAGCGCGTGCCAGCGCCATACGTGTCGTCGCTGACGGTCTTGTCGTAGGCCGAGATGGCTTGCGCGACCGTTCCCGAAGCCGCGCCAGCGCTCAGAAACCAACGCGCCACTTCCTGACCGGCGCCAATCTCGGCAAACGTTCCGTAGCAGGAAGCCTCCAGATTGATGGCCAGAGCTTTGGCGTGAATATCGGTGAATTGCTGGGGTACGGGGGCGGACATGAGCGGCTCCGTTTTGTGGAATTCACGATCGCCGGGAGTATAACGCAGAACCGGCTTAGTTACGCGATTGCTCTTGCGGTGCAATCGGCGAGGCCAGGACAAAGGCCTCACTCGAATGCCATTCGTGCTTCACCGACAAAATCAAGAGGCGCAGTTTCACAGAGGTCAGTAGTCGGTCTCGTTTCAAAAGTTGAAGGAACGCGAATTGTTCGCAGTCGACAATTCGCTCACGGTCCAGAAAAGGGTCTCTGGCGACATTTGAGTCGTTTAGTTACATGCTCTTAATCTAATCGCAAAACAGGTTGGCTAGAGGCAGGCAAGATGCCCCTATTTTGTCAGCCTATAAGTAGTGTTAAGCTACTGATGTCACTCGCGGAGGGATGTGTGAGTGGTTGAAACAGGCGGTCTTGAAAATCACGCGATATTGGCGGCTCTATTTGGTTTCAGTAGTTTAAGTGGGGACGGATTGCACAGTTTCGGTGGAAATCGGGTACAGTAGGTTGGTTTTGTGCAGTAGATTGTGCAGCAAACTATGGATTGTGCAGTAAGTCTTAAATCCCCGATTTGCTACACACGATATGTGCGCGTCGGAACTCGGTCTAGCAGGCTGCCCGATTTCAGTAAAATCAATAACCTAAGTGGAAAACCCCAAACTCAAAGCCCTTGAATTTACACTCGCGTACTTTCTCAATGGTGTGAAAATGGGGTTTTGGTGCCCTGCTTCCGGGTGCCGCGTCGTAGCCATCATGACCCTTGCCCACAGGCCTAGACTTATTGACTTTTTCGCATCCAATTGCGGCGTTCCTTAGTGGACAAGCGTTTGACATCGCAAGCGGAAAGTGCGGATGTCTTCAAGATCTCTGCTCTTGCTGGCTGTCGTAGCAACCACTCTTCCGTGTAGATGGAATGAGAAGGTCGACCCCGATCTACGCCAGCGCTAAGCTGGCGTAGATCAACGCACTCAAAGGTGCAATCTCGAAGGATGGAGGCCGACCCGTGAAAAAGCATAGCAATTCTGTGAAGAAGAGTGAATCCCCGATGAAGCGCAGGAACTCGCGAGTGGAGGAGCGGCGGGATTCACGAGAAGTGATGACGAAGCTGGTTTCACAACTGAAGCAACAGTTGGAAGTGAAGAGCGTTCCGGCTGCTGAATCAGCAGGAGACGAGCGCGATGCGGTGCGTCCGAACCTGGATCGTCTGACCGTGGGAGTGGATCTTGGAGATCAGTGGAGCAACTACTGCATTTTGGGTTTAGGTGGTGAGACGCTTCGCGAGGGCCAGTTTCGGACAAGGCGGCAGGAAGTTGGAGAGTTCTTTCAAGGCCTGGCGATGTCGCGTGTGGTTATCGAAGTCGGAACGCATTCAGCGTGGATACGGGAAGTGATCGCCGGACTTGGACATGAAGTGTTGGTTGCCAATACGCGACGGATGGAAGGATCAAAGCGGCGCCGGCGCAAGAATGACCGGATTGATGCCGCCAAGCTGGCCAGGCTGGGGCGTG
>CAYVSQ010000429.1:0-21316 GCA_964453815.1 uncultured Acidobacteriaceae bacterium
AAGATATGGCAGTAGCGGTGACCGTCCTTCATGAAGAATTTCTCGGTGCAGCCTCCTGTAGAGAGCGACGAGTCCTTTAGCAGGATGGTGCTGGCGATCGCGCCGGCCTCTCGTGAATCCAGGTGCCGTGGATCTGGAACGTTCACGGGCCATCCCGCGCTTCCGGGGGGCGCGCCGATGGCGTACAGAGTACTTCCGCCGGCGGAGATGAGGGCCGAAGTAACGCCCTGTTCACGCAGCAGGGCGGCGACGCGATCCACAGCGAAGCCTTTGCCAATGCTGCCGGGGTCGAGATCCATGGGCTGCGCAGGGGTGAAGGCGACCGTTCGGGTTTCTGCGTTCAGGAGGACATGCCGCCATCCAATTTTTTCGCGGAGAGCCGCGAGCTCGGTGTCGGAGGGGACGCGGCCCTGGTGGAAGAAGAATCCCCAGGCGCGGAGAAGCGGGCCGACTGTAATGTCGAATGCACCGTCGGACTGGCGGCTCCAGTAAAGGGAGCGTTCGAGGAACTGAAAGGTTTCGGGGTCGGTGGTGACGGGGCTGTTGGCGGCCTCGCGGCTGATGCGCATGAGCTCGCTCGAGGGGCGGTAGTTGCTCAGGAGAGCTTCGATGCGATCGATCTCGTCGAAGCCGAGGTTCATGGCCTGTTCGGCGGAGGCCTGGTTGTTGGCATAGAGATCGATAGTGAACACGGTGCCCATGGCCGGGTGAGTTTCGTGGAAGCGCTGCTGCGGTGCTTGCGCCCGCGCAGCAGGAGCAGAGACGGCTATCAGCACCGTGGTCGCAACGAGTCGGCGGACGATGACAGGGAGCAGGTCAGCCACAGTTCTATTGGGAATCCACAACGGATGCATTTCAGTGGAAATTGTTGGCTCCTCTTAGCGCTCCTATTAACGTTCCTGGATGATGGCCAGATCCCAGGGCGCCAGGGTGACCTGATCGGACGAGGCAATGGCCTTTCCAGTGAGCAGGTCGGAGCCCGCGGCGTGCGAATATGCAAAGGTTTGAGGAGCGCTCGAATAGTTGAGGTAGTAGTGGATGTTCTTTCCTGATGGATTCACACCGTCCTTCTCGCGTACGGCAGGGGGCAGTTGCTGGGCTGTGCTGGTGAGTCCTGCCTGGCGGAGCACGTCGAGGACTATGGTCTTTTGCAGGGTGTCGGAGAGGACTGTTCCCTCATAGGTGAGCGTGCCAGAGCCGTACTGGTTCTGAGTGATCGCGGGCCATTGGCCGAAAAAGGGATGGTCGTAGGTGGCGAGTGGCTGGGCGTGTTCGGGCATAAGGAATTCGGCCCAATACATGACTTTGTTCTCATCCCCGGCGTGGAAGGGATCGCCCTTGAGAGGCAGTGGCTTTTCAAGATTGGAAAATTCCTGGTAGCTGAAGCCGGCTGCTTCGCGCAAAGGTCCTGGAGCGCGCACTGGGCGAACGGCGTTGTACTCGTTGGTGAATCCGCTCTTGAAGGTCATGAGTACGTGGCCGCCCTGCTTGACGTAGTCAGAGATTTTCTGGAGCAGAGCGTCGTCGGCGACGTAGAGCACGGGGACGATGAGCACTTTGTAGCGTGAGAAGTCCGGATCTTCAGGGAAGACAAAGTCGACGCCCACATTGGCGTTGTAGAGCGCGTGGTGGAACTGACGCACGAGGCCGACATAGTCCGCCGTAGTCGTGTCGGAGTGCCACGCCACGGCTGCCTGATGCGCGAAGGGCATGAAGTTCAGGCCATTCCACGAGTCCAGGCTGTACAGAATCGCCACCTGGTTGTTGATCTTCATGTTCACCAGCTGCGGGCCGATCTTCTGAAGCTCATGCGCCGTGCGTGAGACCTCGGCGAAGGCGCGGTTGGGCTCGAAATCGTGGCCGAGCACGCCTTTCCAGTAGACCTCCTGTCCGGAAGGGATCGAAGACCAATGCCAGTACTCGACCATGTTGGCTCCGCTGGAGACGTGGGTGTAGACGTCGAGCCGGATCTGGCCGTCGAACGGCGGATACTGGAATGCGGAATCCCACCCGATGGTCTGGGCATTGGTTTCGGTCACGAGGTAGTTCCGGTGCTGGAGTGAGCGGATGTAATCGCCGACGAGCGCCTGCGCCGCTCCGTCCATGTGGTCTTGCGTGCCGTGGTAGGGATTGGCTCCGGCGACGTCGAGGTGTTTGGCGATCGCGAATTCGTTGACGTCGGTATGCATGGCTCCGGCGAAGTCCTGCATGACGAACTGATCGGGCCGACGATATTCGCGTACCAGGGCGGCCTGCCAGGCGAGGAAGTCGGTGACGCGCATCTGCTGCCAGCGCGACCACTCGAGCTTGTAGCCGGTGCTGATGGTGCCGTCGCGGGTGGGCATGTTCTCCCAGCCGTTGACGTCCTGACCCCAGTAGTTGAGTCCCCAGGCTTTGTTCAAAGCGTCCGTGGTGCCGAACTTTTTCTTCAGGTGATCTACGAAGCCAGTAAAGACTTCATGGTTGGAGGCGTCGTAGGAGTGGGTTTCGTTATCGATCTGCCAACCGATGACGGTGGGGTTGTTGCGATAGTGCTCGACCATGTTGCGGATGAGCCGTTGCGCGTAATAGCGGTAGACGGGGCTGTCGAGGTCCATGTTCTGGCGCATGCCATAGAAGGTCTGCGCGCCACCTAAGGGGCGAGCGAGGACCTCGGGATGCTCGTGGTACATCCAGGTAGGGATGGAGTAGGTGGGCGTGCCCATGATGACCTTGATCCCGACTTTACCCATGGCGTCGACGACGCGATCCATCCAAGCGTATTCGAAGTGGCCGTCCTCGGGCTCCCAAAGGCTCCACGTAGATTCCCCCATGCGCACGACGGTGAGGCCAGCCTGCTGCATGAGGGCAACGTCTTTGTCGAGGCGTTCGTAAGGGTTGTACTCGTTGTAATAGGCGGCTCCGTAGAGAATGGTGGAGAACTGGGGTGCGTGTGTGGCCGGCTGGGGTTGAGATTGCGCGAAGGCGGAAAGTGGAAGGCTGCAGGCAACACACACTGCACAAAGCTCGTAGAAGAATTGCTTCACCGTAGAATCCTTATGGTTTCTCTTGCAGGAGAGCAGTACGACCATTCTGCCGGAGGGTTTGGGGCGCTGTCACGCCGCACTGAGAATCGAACCTCAGAAGTTAATGATATGGGTGATGGAAAGGCCAGCCAGCGCAAGGCTCACGAGGAGAATTACCGCAGATGAGAGAAACCAGCGGAGGGTGATACCGTACTCAGTTTCGTCGTCGTCCTTGATTTGCAGCGATCTCCACAGTGCGACGAATTGTAGGAGGATTGACAGAGCCATGAGGATCGCGGCGGTGACCGAGGAAATGGTCCACTCGCCGGGCAGCTCGAAGTCAAAGTAGCGGAAGAAAAGAAGCGAGAAGCCGAGCAGCACGGTGATAGCGGTGATGATGCCCTGGCGGTATCCAACGGGAATCGGGACACGCTGGCGAGGGGGTGTGGTCGGGTTGTCTTCGGCCATGATTCTCCCGTGTGCTGTTCGGCTCTCATGGTCCGGTTTGTGGCCGGACAGCACGATGTTTCTATCGTCTATAGAAGTAGACGGTCTAGATTTGTGACACCGATCCCCGCGAACGAAGGAGCGAAATGAAGAATACAACCAATGTCCTGCTGCTGGTAATTGCGATAGCGCTGCTGGCGATCGCGGTCGAACCTTTTGTCACCCCGCGGTCCGCGCAGGCGCAAGTTATGGCGGATTATCCGCTGTATTTTGAGCCGGGCGTATATATGCTGCGCGCGCCGGACGGAACCAGCCAGATCTACGGCAAGGTGGCAGTGGACCTGCGGACGGGGAAGATCTGGGGCTTTCCGACCTATGGACAGCAGCCGTATCCGGTGGATGTGGCCAGCACCAAGCCGCCGACCTCACGCCCCATCGTGCTGGGCAGGTTTGCGCTCGAAGATATGGACAAGTAGCGAGCGCTCAGCTGACTGGCGTTAGGCCGAGAGCCTTCAGATAGCCGGCGTTCTGCGTACAGTTTTCGAACCTGATGTTCTCGAGCAGGTCGTCAAAGGCAGCGTGGATGTGGTCCATCGGAGGACGGCGGGCAATCTGCTTTTCGGCGTCGCCGGTTCCGGCGCGGTTCTGGGCGAAAGCGACGATCTCGTCCCAGTAGCGAGGACGCTTGAAGGTGACAGGAGCGGATGTGGCTTCCATTTTCTTGTACGGCCAGAAGGCCCATCCGACCTGATTTTTTTCGAGCAGCTGCCTGAATTGGCTCACCCAGTCATCGGTGTTCTCTCCGGATTCGCCCAGCCAGATAGGCACGTGGTAGCGCTCCCGAAAGTCGAGATAGGGCTGAATGGCGGCCTGCTCGGGAGCCATCCAGTATTTGTGGAAGGTGTACATCACGTTCGAGTCAAAGGGCGGCCCGAAGACATTGAAGTTGGTATCCCACTGGGCTCCGCCGAGGATGACGACGTGGTGGGGATCGACCTCACGGATGCCGGCGACGATGCGGCGGTAAAGAGGCTCGAGCCGGGCGTTATAGATTTGAAGCTGCGGGAAATGCGGGATCGGCTCGTTGAGAAGATCGTA
This sequence comes from uncultured Acidobacteriaceae bacterium, assembly GCA_964453815.1. Classification (GTDB taxonomy): domain Bacteria; phylum Acidobacteriota; class Terriglobia; order Terriglobales; family Acidobacteriaceae; genus Silvibacterium. Next base: position 4,551 of record CAYVSQ010000429.1, read on the forward strand.
ACCGAGAACGGTTTTCGAATCACGGTAATGGCTGGCGATGCGTTTCCAGATGTCGATGGTTTGCTGCTGGCATTCTGGGCTTTCGAAGAGCCAGGGATATCCCCAGCTGTTGTCGATGTTCGTGCCGGTCTGGCCGCAGGGGGCGGCGTGCATGTCGATCACAATATACAGGCCGGCCTCCTGCGCCCAGCCGATGGCGCGATCGAGCAGCGTGAAGCCCTCATCGTTGCTGGGAGTGAAGAAGCGGTAGTCGATGGGGATGCGGAGAGAGTTGAATCCCACGCTGTGGAGGAACTGAATGTCGGCGCGAGTGATGGAATGCTCGCGGTAGTCATGCCAGAACTGTGTGGCCGCGACCGGACCGATCAGTTCACTTACCAGAGCATCAATCTCACGTCCCGACTGCGGTCCCTTCTCTAAGCGGAACATATAACCTTCGGGGGCCATCCAGTTGCCGAGGCTGGTGCCACGGAGGTTCAGCGTGTGGCCTTGGCCATCGACGAGCAATGGTCCACTGGTGCGAACGAAGCCGCGGTCTGCTCCATGGGCAGGGATGGTAAGAGCCAGAGTGACGATCCACAGGAACGGTTGGAGTAGACGAGCTATCGGGATTTGGGGAGTCACTGCTGTACCTCGAAGGTACTTTACACGACGAACCAAGACGGACCTAAGATCGCGTTATGGAAGCCCTTGCGGCGGCGGCGCTCGTTCTCCATCTGGTCTGGATCATCTGGGCGATTCTGGGAGCGCTGTGGACGCGTGGGCGTCCCTGGTTGACGACATTCCATGTGCTGTCGCTGATCTGGGGAATCATCGTTGAGGTTGGCCCATGGCCGTGTCCGCTGACCCTGGCCGAACAATGGCTCGCGGCCAGAGCTGGAATGTATACCCCAATACAGACATGGACAGGCGGCTTTCTGATGCATTATCTGAGCGCGACAATCTACCCGGATCTTCCGGCGTGGTTGGTCACGGGTTTCGGCGTGACGGTCTGCGTCTTTAACCTTGGCATTTATGCGCGACGGTTCTGGAAGTGGCGGCGGGCAAAAAATTAAGCACCGCGAAGATAGCTGAACTCCAAATCGACTCTGCAACCTGTCCAAACGTTGTTTCTTGCAAAGCGGCACATGCTGAGTGACAATCGTGCTGCCACGCCTATCAAAAAATCTCTTCTGCCTGAAAGCGTTATGCGAATCGGCTCAAATTGCACCACACCCCACGGAGTCCAAGCCCTGAAGGAGCAGCGATGAGAAGAACGCCAGTGGCTGTTTTGCGGCATTTATGGGGTCTGGAGAAACAGTCAACGGACCCCGACGAGGAATATCAGTACCACCTGATCAAGAGCAATGTAGACGTTGGCGATAGCAAAGACGGCAAAAAGGTCGACGTCATTCTCCGCCTCCTGGAGACGCACAAGTCTCATACCATGACATGGCATGTGCAAGCGTACGTTGCTGCCACGGCCTCGATTGGATTGATGGTCTATATCTTCAACAGTTACGCGAACCTGAAGTCGCATTCGGATCATTTGACCCGCGTCATCTATGGGGCGGGCATCATTCTCTTTGCGATTCTGTCGCGGTTATACCTGAGAGTTGCCGAACGGAACTACAGAGGAAACGAAAAATATGTAATCAGGTGCGAGTACGCGTTGAAGCTGAAAGATAACGGCGTATTTTTCGTTGCGGATCCTGTAGCTGACCCTGCGCCAAAGACGGAGTTTTACCGCAGGATCACGCCCGACAAAGGCATGCGTCCGGACGACATCATTCTTCTCACCTGGTCGCATTTGATCGTCACGATCATGTTGCTGGTGGCAATTTTCTCACTGAAGTAACACATATGCAGTTCATTCGCTGCTATGTTCAAAGACCACGAAAGACCTCGCCGCGACAGTAATTGCGATTCGTCCGTCCGATTGCAGGCGTTCCGGAGCAATGTTTCCCGGTCCGTGCCACTCTGCATCGGCAGAATCCAGTTGCTTCTGCCAAAAGCCTGCCGGGCACTCTACTGCGACCGAGCAAGGCACATCGGAAAAGTTGAAAACGGTCAGCAATTCACTGGAATCGCTCGAATAGCGCAGCGCCAGAGATTTCTCAGCCTCAAGGCTGACCGCCTGCACACGCAAATCGTCGAATGGAAGATGCAGGCGTCGGAACTGCAGCAGGCGCTGGTAAAACGAGCGCAGAGTTCGATGCGGTTCCTTGCTGTTCAGGCTGTGGTCCAGCTTTGAATCGAGGAAGGTCGACTCGGCCTGCGGATCGGCAATCTCCCGGGTTCCCATGAACATTCGATACTCTTCCTGCCGCCCGCGCCGCACCGCTTCTATCAGTTGTTGATCCCCATGGTCGCTGAAGAAGAGAAATGGACTGGTCTCGCCATACTCCTCACCCATAAACATCATGGGAACGAAGGGTGAAAGCAAAGTAGCTCCGGCGGCCAATTTGAGTCCATCAAAGCTCACCAGCCGGCTGAGTCTTTCACCCTCCGCGCGATTGCCCACCTGGTCGTGATTCTGGATGCAAACGATGAACCTGTGTGGCGCGAAACCCCGTGGCGAGTTGCCATGGTGTCTCTGGCGATACCGGGAATACTGCCCTGAGAAGAACCACCCGTCCTGCAGCGTCACCGAAAGAGGATGGATGCCGCCAAAATCCATGTAGTAACCGTCCTGCTCACCGGTGAGGAGGACATGCAGAGCGTGATGAAAATCGTCGCTCCATTGGGCATCGTGCCCGAATCCGCCTTGCTCGCGCGCTCTCAGCACGCGCACGTCATTGAGGTCGCTTTCCGCAATCAGGATGATGTGCCGTCCGGTCTCTCGAGCCAGTGAGTCCGCCGCCGACCCTAGCTGGGCAAGAAATGGAGTGGCACTCGTATCGAATATGCCGTGTATAGCATCGAGCCTCAGGCCGTCGATGTGAAAATCCCGGAGCCAGTAAAGCGCATTCTCTATGAAGAAACGGCGCACTTCATCGCTCTGGGGGCCATCAAAATTCAGCGCTGCGCCCCAGGGTGTGCCGTACCGGTTCGTGAAGTACGGAGCGTACTGGCCGAAGTAATTCCCCTCTGGGCCAAGGTGGTTATAGACAACGTCCAGCACCACCGCCAATCCATACCGGTGGGCGCTGTCTACAAGCTTTTGCAACCCCCTTGGCCCTCCATAGCTGTTCTGGACTGCAAATGGGTAAACGCCGTCGTAACCCCAGTTGCGGCGTCCGGGGAACTGCGCCACTGGCATGATTTCGATCGCAGTTATTCCGAGGTCCCGCAGTTGCGGGAGATAAGGAATCATCGCGTCGAATGTCCCTTCGGGCGTGTAAGTCCCGACGTGCGCCTCATACACGATGTGGTCTTCCAACGCCCGCCCCATCCACCCTGAATCACTCCACTCGAAGGACCGGGTATCGAAAACTTCCGAGGGTCCATGCACACCGTCGGGCTGATAGCCGGACGCCGGGTCTGGAAACTCGCCTCCACCTGGCAGACGATAGAGATATTGCCCTCCTTGCGGGACGCGTACTGAAGCGCGGTGGTAGCCGTCATCTCCACGCTGCATTCCCAGGATCCGATCCTCGGGCCCCAGCAAGTGCAGCTCTACAGTCTCGAGCTTTGGAGCCCAGAGCACGAATTCACAGTCCCCACCGGGCATTACGCTGGCACCGACATGATGCGATTCCGGTTTGGCATGTTCATCCATTTCTGGTTCTCCAGGTTCCTCGATGGCGGATGGCCCACCCTTGACCGAACACGCTTAAGGGTACCCCATCCTGAGTGCGCGCCGGGGGCCCCAGCACGCGAGGTTTTCGCTCGTTGGGAGTGGTTAAGCGAAGGGCCGGTGGCCCATTCAAGCCAACAAAAACAAGGCTTGAGTAGGCCACCGGCCCATTCTCGTAACGGATCGTCCCTCCCAGAGGAGAAATGCTTTAGCGTCCAGTGCCAGGCGCTGAGGGCTGCTGCGGAGTTGACGGCGCGGGCGTTGCGGGTGAGGCAGGGGGAGCTGCCGCCTGCGCGGGCTCGCGGATGAGCACGGCGGTGCGGGGGAAGCTGAAGCTGCCTCCGGCGTCGTCGATCACATTTATCTGACACGTATAGAGGCCGGGCTTGAGGCTGGTGAGAGGCACATCGAATTGGAAGGCTATGGCGTCGCGGGTGGGGACGTTCAGTGCGTTGGCCTCGACGAGCTGCGTTTCGAAGGCTTTGGTGGTTCCGTTCAGGAATTCAATGCTAGTGAGGACGCGGACGGGCGCATTGGGATTTTTTGCTGCAGCTTTGGCTTCCTTGCCGGGGTCGGCTGGTTTAGCAGGGTCGGCTGCCGGAGTGGCGTGCGAGGGGGCGTAGACCTCGTAGAGGAAGTAGAGGTGCTGATCCTGACGGAAGACATGTGGCAGGTTGGGCACGAGCTGCTCGCCATCGTGGATGAGCGGGCTGTCGGCGTGTTTCGCAGCTGGAATGCGCTGGCTGGCCAGTACGACGGAGCTCATCTTGAGAGGGATTTTGCGCTGGTCGGGGACGTTAATGTCGGTTTCGAAGGAGCCCATGCGACCGGTTTCGTTCTCGCGCACGACGAATTTGAGATGGAACTTGCCGATGGGCAGGGTGAATCCGGTGGAGTATTGCACATTCTTCTGGCGGACCTGCTGCGCCTGATCGATGGAGAGCTTCACGGTTTCCCGGGCCTCGCCGATGTTGTGGCCGGCAGGGTCTTTGACGGTGCCGATGATGTCAAGCGTGGCCTTGTCCTTATCCCCGCCTTTGACGAAGGGAATTTGCGAACCGGGCACGACGATGGAAACGGGCACATAGTAGTGCGTATCGTCGGTGCGGAAGTAGAGCGTCTCCATGTACACGGCGACGTCGGTCGCGGGCAGGTCGCTGGCGAGCTGATCCTCAAGCTGGCGCTCGCGATCCTCCCTGGTGGAGTGCTGATAGTCGGCGGGCGCGTAGTAGCCGGGGCGGTATTCGAGCTTCAGGTCAGGGCGATTGAGTTTGATGGTGAGCCTGCGGTAGCGGCCGTCGCGTCGCGTGTCAGTAGAACGGAATCCGATGACGTAGTAAGCAGACGTATCGCGCTGGATGCGCTCGAAGGCCGGTGAAAAATCATTGCTGTCGAAGAAGGCCTTGCCGCCGGTGTCTGATGAGAGCGTTGCCATCACTTCCTGAGTGTTGAAGTTGGCGTCGAGATTGTTCTGTAGAGCCGCGCCGTTGTATCCGTTGGCGCCGCGCAGGCTGCCTGTGCTGGCGTCGCCAAGTGGAGAGATGGCCTGAAGGCCGCGCGTGTCGACACTGTAGATGGACAGGTTGGAGCGCACAGCGGCGTTAATGGCGGAGCGCAGAGAAGCCTGGTTTTCGATGCCATCACGCTGAATTCCGCCAGAGAAATAGAGCATTGATTTCTTCTCGGTGATGTAGGAGAGCGATTTCGAAATAGACGCGATGGCGAAGAGCTCGCGGTCGGTGTTGAGGTCGTTGTACTCCTGTTCGTCAGCGGTGAAGGAGGTCGTGTCTTCGACCTGGTTGGTGGTGCTCGTGGCTCCAGCCTGGAAGCCCGAGCCCTGGTCTCCGGAGTAGGCATTGACGGCGTTGAGCAAGAGTTGCTTGTTCCGGGTGAAGTCCTGATCGAGCGAAAGAGAGGTGTCGAGCGAGGCGATGGCGACCAGGTCGGCGGGCTGCATCTGGCGGTTGATGTAGTTGCGGGCCGCATCTTGCGAACGTTCCAGGTCCTCGGCCTGCATGGATGTCAGGTCGAAGAACATCACGATGAGGCGATGATTGCGGAGCTCTTCGGGATTAGCAACGCCGTTTTTTGCGTTGAAGATGCTTGTGCCGGTTTGTCCGTTGATGGTGGCTTCGTTGAGGGGTGCGGCCTGGTCGACACTCTCGAAGTCGAAGCTGGAGATTTGCTGGGCCTTTCCGTTCTCGAGGATAGTGAAGTCTTTGGCAGTCAGGCCGCGGACAACGTCGCCGGTCTTTTTGTCGCGCACGACGACGTTGGTGAGCACGATGTCGCTGTTGACCTTCAGGGTGAAGGAGGACTGATCGGGCTGCTGCGGGGGCGCTTGCTGGGCGCGGACCGTAAAGATGGCGGCGAATGTGATGGCTGCGGCCAGGCCGAGTGTCTGGAGACGGTTTGTCATGTTCGGGTCTCCTTAGAAGCGGAAGCGCGAGAGAAAAGTAAATTGGCGCATAGCGGCTGTGGATATGACCTGCCCGTAGGTTGCGGAGCCGAGGGTCGTGTCGACGCCTGAGTATTGGACGGTGTTGAAGACATTATTGGCTGTCGCGCGGACTTCGAGGGTGCGCATTTCCGAGAAGCGATGAGTTTTTGAGAGCGACATGTTGACGGAGACGGTTCCGGGGCCGGGGATAGAGAAGCGCGAGGCTGTTCCGTAGACGTCGGCCGGGTCGGCAAAGGCCGCTTTGTTGAACCAGTTGTCACGCGAACCTCCGCCGGCGGTCAGGGAGACGCCCGGGACTCGGTCAGGACGAAGGGAGCCGGTGCTGCCGCGGGCTACGTCGGCAACTTCGGCTTCAAAGTGCGGGGTGAGCGGGGCGCCGGTGGCGAAGGTGAAGGTTCCGGAGACGGAGAGGCCATTGAGCGCGTGAGAGAGGAAATTCCCGCTGGTAAGGTAGTGGGCGTCAGGGCCGAAGGGCAGTTCGTAGACGAAGTCGCCGTTCAGTTTGTGACGGATGTCGAAGCTCGAGTTCGATTCTTCGGCGAGCAGGTCCTGCCAGTTTTGGGCAATGCCAGCAGAGGTGCCTCCGTTGCCGCCGATGGAGGTGGCGTTATCGATGGAGTGTGAGTAGGTGTAGGTTGCGCCAAGTGCGACGCCGTCCTGCATGCGCTTGCGGAGGCGAACGGCCAGAGCGTTGAAGTTTGAGAAGGCGACGGAGTTCTCATAGTCGTAGAGAACGCCGCTCAGCGACATGGTGGGGGTGCGCCCGGGGGCGTTAACGATGTCCAGCTTGGTGCCCTTCGATCCGTTGTACCCGACGTTGAGGACGATCCCCAGCGGCAGAGTTCGCTGGATGTCGAGGTTCCAGACCTGGACGTAGGGCAGCCGATAGTTTTTGTTGACGGAGTAGTTGCCATCCGGCTGCGATCCAGGAAAGCCGTTGGCGAGGGTCACGGGGGTCGTAGTCGTCGAGGTATTCTCGTTGGTCTGAACGTTGGCGAAGGGCGGCTGGAAGGCAAAATCCTGAACAAATTTTACGTACTGGCCGTTGGCGAAGTTGATGCCGTAGCCGGCGCGCACAACGGTGTCCTTCATGGCCCTCCAGGCAATTCCGATACGGGGCGCAAAGTTGTTCCTATCTGGGTAGACGAGGGTGCGCGGGAAAAAGCCAGTGTAAGGGCCGATGGTGTTGGGCGTGACCGTGGCCACCGAGGCGAAGTTGTTTCCGGTGTCGAGCGTGGCCAAGTGGTCGTACTTCTCAGAGTAAGGCGAGTAGTACTCGTAACGCAGGCCGAAGTTCAACGTGAGCGTGGGCAGCGCGCGCCAGTCGTCTTGGGCAAAGAAATCGATCGCGTTTTCGCGCAGATAGGACTTCTGCTCCGGTGCCTGCAGGCTGGTCTGCTGAGGCAGGCCGAGGAGCAGGTCGGCAAGCGAGGAGCCGGTGGTTGCCAATCCGCTGGGGACATTGGCACTCGTGCCAGGCGCCTGAGTATAAACGCCAGTGAAGATGTACGTGCCGGTGGAATTCGTCAGGCCAACCAGGTCGAGGTGAACGCGGCGCAGGTCCCCCCCGAAGCGCATATTGTGCTTCTTGTGAATCCAGGAAAGGGTGTCGGAGAGCGCGATGGTCTGGTTGAGCTGAAAGGCGGGCTGCTGCTCGCTGAGGCTGCTGAACTGGTTCAGGGTAACGTTGGGCAAGCCGTACAGCAGGGGGTCGGCGGGGAGTCCGCTGAGACCAATCTGATCGGCGACGTTGGTCAAGTTCGTAAAGAAGTTGCGTGTCTCGGCATTCGTCCGATTCCAGTTGAGGTTGAGGGTGTTGGCGAGGCGGCCCTTGCTGATCGAATAGCCGGTTTGCACGGAATACTGGGTGGTCTGGTTCTTCCCGCCGAAGTCGGGGAAGAGGGTGAGATTGTCGGAGGCGGAGTGGCTGTAATTGAAGTTGATGTTGAGATTCTGGTGCAGCCCTGGGCTGCCACTCTGGCCGAGGCGCTGGCGGACGAAATTTCCCAGAGCCGCGTTGTTTCCGCCGCTGCCGAAGTTATGAATGTAGCGTGCGCCGACTGTGGTGGTGTTTGTCTGGGCGGTGCTGAGGCGGCGGTAGTTCTGAAACTGGCCGGGCAGATTCTGCTCGGGTACATAGTTCAGAAGCGCCGTAGCCTGTGAGGCGATCCGGCCGACGGGGATGGTGTTATTGGGGAACGGCTGCCCGGTGGTCGGGTCGTAGATGGTGATAGGGGTGCCGTTCTGCGTGGTCAGGCCCTGAAAGTTTCCCGCGCGCTCGAGGTCGGAGGGGACGGTTCCATATTGGTCAAAGGGTGATGACGAACGCTGGCCGGAAAGCGTGAAGAAGAGGAAATCCTTCGTGTCGTGCGTGATCAGGTGCGGGATGTATGGCGCACCGATAAAGGTGAGGCCGAACCGGTTGGAGGAATAGCCGGGTTGTTCGAGGGGCTGACCCCGTAGAGCAAAGGGCTGAGCGTTCAAGGCGGAGTTGCCGCCATTCCAGAAGATGGCTCCGTGGGGTTGGTTGGGGTTGAAGTTGCGGAAGTTGCCGCGTCCTCCGAAACCACGTCCACCGCCGCCTCCGCCAAAGCCACCACCAAATCCTCCGCCTCCGCCAGCAAAGCCACCGCCCCCGCCACCGGGACCACCGCTAATGGCGAATCCGCCACCACCTCCGACGGGTCCGCCTTCTCCGGGGGGCGGTGGCCCGTCTCCGAAGTTAATTCCCGCAAATGGGTTGGTAGAGCCATTCTGGCCTGCGACGGCGACTGATTCGGTGGAGACATCGGGGTTGGAGGCAAGGCTGGGGAGCGCGGCTGTTGCTGTGGACGAGCCTCCTGCAGCCTCGATGAGGCCGGTAGCGGCGTCGGCCAGAGAAAGACTCTGTGCGCCGCGTCCTGAGTATTGACGGGTGGCAGCAGTCTGCTCTTGCTGCTCCTGCTGGACTGCGCGCGAGGCCAAGGTAAGAGTAAAGTCGACCTTTTGGTCGTGCGATGCGGCGTTGAGTAGCGCTTCCTGTGTGGTGGCAGCGAAGGCGGCGAGGTCGGCGCGGAGGACGTAGCGGCCGTTCGACGGTATGCTCATGCTGAAATTGCCGCGCGCGTCGCTGGCGGTTGAGTATTTCTTGCCGGTAAGCGTGTTGGTGGCGGTGATGCTGACGCCCGGGAGGGGGATGGTTCCAGACTTGACAGTGCCATGGATGACGCCGCCTGCCTGAACCGCGCTCCCGGTCTGAGGGGGAGCAACCTGTGGGGCGGCAACCTGTGGAGCGGTGGGTTGCTGCAGGATGGGCGCTGGTTCGGCAGGTTGCTGGGCACGGCTAATATGGGACGCGGTGAGTTGCGACACAACCAGCAGGAGCAGGATCGAAATGCGACGACGCGTCATAGAATGAGCAGATTACTGCTTTGGGGGAGCCGGGTTTGAACTGGCAGGAGCAGATTGGGCATGGGTGCCTCCTTGGCTTCCCCCGCCACCCCCGAAGCCGCCGGGACCACCCGGACCACCAGGTCCGCCAACGTTCAGTACAGTGGCGACGAAGTTTCCGTTCTGAACAGCGCCTCGGGCGTTTACGTTGTCGCCGACCTTGATGTCTGCCAGGGTAATGCTGTCGCGACGCTTGCGGAAGGAGGTGTTTTCGTCGACCACGATGGTCTGGACGACGTTGTCGGGGCGCTTGATGATGATTTTTGTCTCATCGATGGATTGAATCGCGCCAGCGGTCCAGGTTTTGCCAAAGTCGGCGCGGGCTTTTTCGTACTGTTCTTTATCGATGACCATGACGACCACGGCACCGACGGTTTTGTCCTTGTCGTCGAGATCGCCTGCGGCTCCAACCATGTCGCCGACGTGGATGTCAGAGATTTTTACCTGCTCGCGCTCTTTGCGAAAGCGGGTGTTGGGACCTGTTTCAATCTTGTAAACGTCGCCCTTTTCTGTCTTTACGGAGATGTCGTTCCCTGCGATAGCGGTGACGGTTCCGCGGACGCCGTGGCCGGCGAAGACTCCCCCCATGCCTTGTCCTGGACCCTGAGCGGGGCCTTGTGGCGGCGCATTTTGCCCATATGCGAAAGGGAGGGAAACGGCGGCGGCAAGAAGCAGAATCGATGCACGCAATGGGGATTTCATGACTAAATCAGTATCTCTCAATTAGACTGGCGCGAGTCTTTCCGGTAACCGCCTGGCGACAGTTCGATTTGCAGGATAGACGCCCAAAAACAGACGGAAGACGCAGGGCGGACCGGGTGCCGATCGAGGAAATGGCAAAATGACTGTAACTTCTCCCAGCGCCGGTTCATCTAGTGTTAGTCTCACGGGCAACATGAAACGATGACCGCTCTCTAACCTAGAGGAGGATCGAGCGTCGATGAGTACTCTCACCGGAGTGGAACGGTCTGTGGGTCTGAAACTGGAAACAGGGGCGGAGTTGGGACGGCAATTTTGTAGTGTGCGGCAGCAGACGGAACAGCTCTGCGCGCCGCTTACTCCCGAGGACATGATGGTGCAGTCGTGTCCGGAAGCCAGTCCCGCCAAGTGGCACTTGGCGCACACCACCTGGTTCTTCGAAACCTTCCTCCTGTCGGAGTTTCTGCCCGACTACCGCCCGTATCATCCAGACTTCATCTGGCTTTTCAACAGCTACTACAACGGAGTCTCCGACCAGCCGCTCAAGAGCCTGCGCGGCTCGTTTTCACGACCCTCGCTGGGGGAAATTCTGGAGTATCGCCGCCATGTGGAAGCCGCGATGGCGCGGCTGATTGAGAATGGCATGCCGGCAGAGATCGAACGCCGTGTGGTCCTGGGTCTGCACCACGAGCAGCAGCACCAGGAGTTGCTGGCCTTCGACATCAAGAACGCATTCTGGTCGAATCCTCTGCATCCGGCATACAAAGCGGGTGAATTGCGGGAAGCGAATGCGGGTTCATGGAGTTGGGTTGGGCATGAGGGCGGCCTGGTTGAGATTGGTCATGGTGGCGAAGGGTTCTGCTTCGACAATGAGCAGCCGAGGCACAAGGTCTTCCTGGCGCCGTTCGAGCTGGCTTCGCGATTGGTGACATGCGGCGAGTATCTGGACTTTATGCGCGATGGAGGCTACGAGCGGGCCGAACTCTGGCTGCAGGAGGGATGGGACACGGTCAAGGCACAGGAGTGGCGGGCTCCGCTGTATTGGTTCCAGGCAGAGGACGAGTGGCAAGTGTTTTCGCTGCGGGGAGCGGTGGCCTTGAAAACGCTTTTAGCTACGCCGGTGTGCCATGTGAGCTACTTCGAGGCGGACGCTTTTGCGCGCTGGGCAGGAAAGCGGCTGCCCGCGGAAGCGGAGTGGGAGATCGCCGCGGCGGCTTTGCCAGCAGAGGGTAATCTACTCGAATCAGGTATGCTGCATCCTACAGCGAGCGGGACACAAGGCGGATTACAACAGATGTTTGGAGACGTGTGGGAGTGGACGGGGAGCGCGTATCTCGGTTACCCGGGCTTCGCGGCTCTCCCGGGTGCGCTGGGCGAGTACAACGGCAAATTCATGTGCAATCAGATGGTGCTCCGGGGCGGTTCGGCGGTAACACCTGCATCTCATATTCGGAGTACGTACCGAAACTTTTTCTCGCCGGCGACGCGGTGGCAGTTTTGCGGCATGCGCCTCGCGAATCGTTAATTCTTTCCAATACTTTTAGGAGCACTCAGGTCCCCCCTTATGCATAGTCTCTCCTCGATTCTCACCCTGCCGGAGGCGGCGCAGACTCCAGTCGGCGCCGAGGTTTTTGCGGGTCTAACAGCGCGGCCGAAGACGCTTTCGCCCTGGCTTTTTTATGATGAAGAAGGGTCGCGGCTGTTCGAAGCGATCACCGAATTGCCGGAATATTACCTGACCCGCACGGAACGATCCATTTTCGCGAAATACGCGGACGAAATTGTGGGCGTGGCAACGGGTCATTCGTCGCTGACGATGATTGAACTGGGCGCGGGCACGGCCACAAAGACGGGACTGCTGCTCGAAGCGGCTGTTCGCAGCCAGGGTGACGTCGATTATCTGGCGATCGATGTTTCCAAGAGCGCCCTGGCTGAAGGGAAACAGCGCATTGAAGCGGAGATTCCGGGTGTCAACGTGTCCTCGCGCGTGGCGGATTACACGGGCGGGATGGAAGAGATCCCAGCGGATGGCAAGCGCCGGATGGTGCTTTATATCGGCTCGAGTATTGGAAATTTTGAGCCCGCCGACGCTGCACATTTGTTGTGCGAAGTGCGGCGGCACCTGGATCCGGGAGACAGGTTGCTGCTGGGCGCGGATCGGGTAAAAGAGCGCTCGGTACTGGTGCGCGCTTATGACGATGAAGCGGGCGTTACGGCGGCCTTCAACCGGAATGTGCTGACGCGGATCAATCGCGAACTGGGCGCCAAGTTCAACCCAAGGCTCTTCCAGCACCGGGCGCGCTGGAACCACGCACATTCGCGGATCGAGATGCACCTGGAGAGCCTGATCCCACAGAGCGTGGTGATTGCGGCACTCGATATTGAGGTGAAGTTCGCGCGTGGCGAGACAATTCACACCGAAAACAGTTACAAATTCACTGGACAAGATGTTCTGTCGCTGCTCGAAAGCGCCGGATTCGGTATGACACAATGTTGGACGGACGATCGCGAATGGTTCGGGGTGTATCTGGCGACAGCCGTGTAGAAGCAGGGAACAGGGATCCGTGCAGGAGAGGGCCTCACACCCGAGCCGTCCCCCGAAGCAGATCGCACGCCCGCTGCAGATCCTCATCCCGTTTGGCAAAGCAGAACCGCAGCAGGTTTTCGCCCCGGCCGCCGGTGAAGAAAGCGCTTCCGGCCACTGCGGCCACCCCGCGCTCGCGCAGCAGCGTCCTTGCTTTTTCCTTTGCCGTCGCGCCCGGCAGCGAGGAAACATCGGCCAGCACATAATACGCGCCTGCCGGGATCGACGGAGTCAGTCCCGCAGCGACCAGCGCCGAGGACATCAGGTCACGCTTGGCTTGGTACTCGATTGCCATGTCGGTATAGAAGGATACCGGCAGCTTCATCAACCCTGCGGCCGCCCCGTACTGGAAGGGCGACGGCGCGCAGACATAGGTCAGATCGTGGAAATATCCGATGGGGCCCAGCCACCGCTGGTTGGCCGTGAGGTAGCCCACCCGCCAGCCCGTGATGCTGAACGTCTTCGACAATCCCGAAATAGAAATCGTCCGCTCCGCCATCCCCGGCAGGGTCGCTGGGCTCACATGCCCCGTCCCATCGAAGACAAAATACTCGTAAATTTCATCGGTGAAGACGAAAAGATCATGCTCCTCGGCGATCGCGGCGATCCCTTCGAGTTCGGCTCGCGAAAACACCTTGCCGCATGGGTTCGATGGAGTGTTGATGACCAGAGCCCGCGTCTTCGGCGTAATTGCCTCCCGCAGACGGTCAAGGTCGAGCGACCAGTCGCCCAGCGCCAGTGAAACCGCAACCGGCTTGATCCGCAGGGCCAGCAGTGTGTTCAGGTGATAGCCGTAGAAGGGCTCGAAAAGGATGACCTCGTCCTCCGGATCGAGCAGCGCCAGGGCCGCTGCATAGAAGCCCCCGGTCGCGCCCGACGTCACCAGCACCTCCGACTCAGGATCGACGGTAAGCCCGTTGTCTCGGGCCAGCTTGCGGGCGATTGCTTCGCGGAGCGGCGCAATACCGTCGAGCCGGGTGTAGATGTTGTACCCCTCGCGGATCGCCTCGATAGCGCGCTCGGCCACGGGAGCCGGAAGCTCCGTGTCGCACACCCCCTGGGCCAGGTTCACGCCCCCGACCCGGTCGCACTCAACCGTCATGGATCGGATCTCAGACTGGACTACGTGAGGGGAAATCTCGCTCAAATGAAGCTTTTCAATCGCTGTTCGCATTGAATTCATTATCTACGGCGGCGTGGGGCTTGGCACGTCATTGACACGGATGAATCGAAAGCGTAGAGAAACGAACGAGAGATCACAAAAAAACAGTGCAGAGGTGCAGACAAACGATGGTGAAGTTCGCGCGGCGGTTGAGTTGCGTATCGATTTGTTGGTTCTTAGCCGCATGCGGCAGCGGGTTGTCAGTCATCAGCAAGAGCGGCGCGTCTGGAGGTAGTAGCCCAAACGAGGAAACTCTCGTCTGGAGTGATGAGTTCAACGGGACCGCCTCGCCGAGTGCGCCAAACCCGAAGAACTGGACCTACGACACGGGAGGCGGTGGCTGGGGCAACAGTGAACTTGAAACCTACTGCGCCTATCGTTCGAACAGCGCTCCCTGCGACCCGAACAAACCAAACGCCTATGTTGGCAGCGACGGCTATCTGCACATCGTCGCCCGCCAGCCAGCCAGTGGAACCTACACCTCGGCGCGCATGAAGAGTCAGACGTTGGAGAGCTTCGAGTACGGGCGAATCGAGGCCAGCATCAAGATGCCCGCGGGGCAAGGCTTCTGGCCCGCCTTCTGGATGCTGGGCGATAACATCGCGACGGTGAACTGGCCGGCCTGCGGGGAGATGGACATCATGGAGAGCATCGGCAAGATGCCCTCGACCAATTACGGCTCGATCCACGGAACAGGGTTCACCGGCACCGCAATTGGCACTGCTTATACCCTTCCCAACAATACGAAGTTCGCCAATGCCTTCCATACATTTGGAATTATCTGGTCGCCGAAGAAGCTTCAGTATTACGTGGACAGCCCCACGAATGTGTATGCGACCTATACGCCATCGAACCTTCCGCAGGGGGCGGTATGGCCTTTCGATTCTGGCAAGTTCTTCTTCATCCTGAATGTTGCGGTGGGAGGATCATGGCCCGGCTCACCCGATGCAACGTCAGTATTTCCGCAGGAAATGCTCGTGGACTATGTCCGCGTCTATGCTGAACCCGGCTCCCCGTCGTCTGCGGCCAGCACGGCAACCCACAATTGAAGAGTGGGCCTTCTCATGCAGTAACCGCTTCGCGCAGGGAGACTACATCTTGCCAGGCGGAGCTGGCAGCGATCTTGCGATCGGAATAGATGCGGGCCTCGCCTTCGAAGCTGATCTTCGCTTCGACCCGCTCGCGCGCAAGCGCGCCGAAGAGGTGAGGCAAAAAGGTGATCTCTCCGTAGTAGCAAAGGTCAGCTTCGACACCGTCAGCGAGCAAATAAGAAATGGCCGCGGGAAGAATCCGTGTTTGAGTAACAATAGCCGGCTGGAACAGCGCCGCCCGGAAAGGCAGGACCGTCCTGCCGTCGCTGCTGGTGCCTTCCGGAAACAGCACGACCGGAACGCCCGTTGTCAGAGCATCGGCCATCCTGCGAGCCGGCTCGTCAACGCTATGCATGCGATCCCGTTCGACGAAAATGGTGCCCCCACACCGCGCCAATATTCCAAAGAGCGGCCAGGAAAGCACCTCTGACTTGGAAACGAAGATACACGGCATGAGCGACGCGTAAAACAGAATATCCAGATAGCTCAGATGGTTCGACACGATAAGGCCGGTTGCCGGCAGAGAGCCGTAAGCGGATACGCTCATCGACAATCGCCCCACAATAGTTTTACAGGCTGAGTGAAGCCAGTCCGCTCGCTGTCTCAGGCTCAAGGATCTTCCATATCTGAGTTGCAGGATAGCGAAGCGCCCCAGAACATCGAGAAGGCTCGAGATTAATATGAGCCCTTGCAAGACGCTTTTGGCAGTTTGTCGGATTCGAAGCGATCTCATCCGCAATGCATTATAGGGGCTCGCGGAATGAGCCAGGCGGCCCAATGCCCTCTTGAAAAGCTACGCAGAATGCGATGGCTCCTGATGAGGATCAATCAGAAAACGGCTCCTGGCAGCCGGAGTAAGGTGAGCGAGGTCCAGCATGGTCAGGAAATCGATGGTGCCGAACTCGCGATCCCACGCGGGCGCGCCGCAAATCCTGGCTCCCACCGCGATGTAGGTCTTTATCAGCTTCGGTATTTTCACTTCACATTCGGAACCCGTCGTGGCAGGCGGCAACTCATAGTAGGACAGGGGTCGGGTGCAGAACTCCGAAACGGTCAGAAAAGCCGATAGCTGCTGATACATGCTCCAGCCGGTTTCCGGGTCCTGAGAATTCAGTGAAGAGCAGCCGATGAGATAGCGCAGGCCGTAGAACTTCGAGTATTGTGCGATTCCCCGCCATAGCAGTGTAAGAACTTCACTCGAACGATGATCCCGTTCAATCGATGCGCGGCCCAGTTCCAGCACTTCGTTCCGAATCGGCTCATAAGGCGCGAAGTCGAATTCCTGCGCGCTATAGTAGCCGAGATGGTGAGCCGCGGTGATTCCTGACTGCATCCGGTAGGTTCCGACTATCTCGTTCCGCGAGCGGTCCTCGACAATAAGGTGATCGCAAAACAGATCGAACTGGTCCTGGTCCATCCCCGTCGAGTATGAAGAAATCAATCCTTCGCCTAATTCGATGTTGAAGACTTTGAATCGTAACCGGCATGCCGCCTCGCGCTCGGCAAACGACTGCGCCATGCGAATTTGATACTTTCCCAGATCGATCGCAATCCACGGTCTGAGCCCGGACTGCGGAATGACTGCTGGTTGAGGGTGAGGACGGCCCGCCGTTTGTATCTCG
>CAYVSQ010000430.1:0-26110 GCA_964453815.1 uncultured Acidobacteriaceae bacterium
CTGAGCGGCGGCCTGGCGGTCGCGGGGGTTGACGAGGGGTTGCGGGTTCTGCAGCCCGGCCGCGCACGCAGCGTAATTTATGGCGGATGTTTGAGCATTCTTGCCTTCGCTCTGGGCACGCGCTTTGCGCCACAGACCGAGGGCAAGTTGCTTTTTCTCGAAGATGTGGCGGCGAAACCCTATCAGGTAGACCGAATGCTGCGCCAGATGCTGCTGGCGGGCAAGTTCGATGGCGTAACCGGGTTGATTTTTGGTGAGATGCTGGAGTGTGGCTCTCCCGGAACCCGCCCTGACTTGCTTGACCAGGTTATTCTTCGAGTCTTTGACTGGTTCGATGGTCCAATTGCTATCGGTTTGCGGTCGGGACATGTTTCGCGCGGCAACGTGACTCTGCCCCTAGGCATTGAAGCGGAATTGATTCTGGAAGATAAGCCGGTGCTGCGCTATCTGGAACCGGCGGTGCGGATTTGAGGCAGATGCAAGGTAAAAAGCATATTCACCTGATTGGAATTTGCGGGACGGCAATGGCGTCCCTCGCCGGGCTCTTGCAGTTGAAGGGGCATAGGATCACCGGTTCAGATCAGGCGGCATATCCTCCGATGTCGGACTTGTTGCGAGGGCTGAATATTTCGGTCGCCGAGCCGTTTTCTGAGAAGAATCTAGAGACACGGCCGGATTTGGTGGTCGTCGGCAATGCGATGTCGCGGGGCAATATCGAGGTTGAATATGTGCTCGATCAGAAGATTCCTTTCACATCGCTGGCTCAGCTCATCCATGAAGAATTTTTACCGGAACACGAGTCATTGGTTGTGGCGGGAACACACGGCAAAACGACAACCACGAGTATGCTGGCCTGGATTTACGAGGTGGCATCCAAAGAACAGCCTGAGCTGCGGCCCTCGTTTCTGATCGGCGGCGTCGCGGAGAACTTCGGGACAAGTTTTCAACTGAGCGAAGGCCAGCCCTTCATTCTAGAAGGCGACGAGTACGATACGGCCTTCTTTGATAAGGGACCGAAGTTTATGCATTACTTTCCAGATGCCCTTATTCTCACCCACGTCGAGTTTGACCACGCCGATATTTACCGCGATCTCGATGCGGTGAAGACAGCGTTCAAGCGGCTGGTGAATCTTGTGCCAGGACGCGGGAGGGTTGTGGCATTTGACGGATCCGCGAATGTGGACGAATGTGTCAGCCGCGCATTTTGCAAGGTGGAACGCTATGGATTCCAGGCCGATTCCTGCTGGCGAATCGAGGGTTTGGAGCATCAAGAATCGAATGCGCGCTGGCGCGTTCTTCGCAAGCGTGAGCCGTGGGCAGAATTCACAATGAAGATGGCCGGAGCGCATAATGCGCTCAATGCTACCGCCGCCGCAGCGTTGGCCGCGGGCCAGGGCATTTCGGTCGAGGTCATCACACAGGCGCTGGCAACCTTCCAAAGTGTGAAGCGGCGGCTTGAAGTTCGGGCCATTGTGAACGGCATTACGATCATCGACGACTTCGCGCATCATCCAACGGCAATTCGGGAAACCCTCAAGGCGCTGCGAGCGGCGTATTCTGGCGCGCGGCTCTGGGCGGTGCTCGAGCCGAGGTCGAACACGCTGCGCCGCAATGTATTTGAGCGCGAGCTGGTGGACAGCCTGTCGCTCGCCGACCGGGTGGTTATGGCAGGGGTGTTTAAGCAGGAGAGCATTCCCGAGAGCGAGAGACTGCATCCGGAGGCAGTCGTGAGGGCCTTGCTAGCTGGGGGCCGCGAGGCTCTGCTGCTAAAAGACGCGGGCGCAATTATCGAAGCCATTGCTCCTGAATTGCGGCTTGGCGACGTGGTGGCGATTCTTTCGAACGGCGGATTCGACGGGATCTACGACAAGTTGCCGCAGCGGTTACGCGAGCCCATTGCGCCGCGCAAAGGCTAGAGCCGATGCTGCCCGCACTTACCCTGCTCCTCGTTTATCTGATTCTGGGGATACCGGCCGCGCTCGTGGGTATTCCATGGACGCTAGCTTCGCGCAATATCCGCTTCGTGTATGGATGGACGATGTGGATCATGCATGCCGGGCTGCGTGCCGCCGGGATTCACATTGAGGTTGTGTGGCGTGTGCCGCCTCAGCCGGGGAAACGCTACATTTTTCTTTCTAACCACGTCTCGAATCTCGATCCTCCGGTACTGTTGCCGCTGCTGCCCGGAAGGACATCTGTCTTCGTCAAACGGTCGCTAACGAAGCTACCGGTACTCGGATATGGGATGAAACTGGGGGATTTTATTCCCGTGGATCGCGATGGCCGCGTGGAGAGCGCGAAGGAGAGCGTAACATTGGCAGCGCGTGTGCTCGCGTCCGACGTACACATTACGTCGTTTGTGGAGGGGACGCGCTCGCAGAATGGGCGGCTCCTGCCGTTCAAGAAAGGCCCGTTTTATCTCGCGATGGAAACGGGAGCGCCTGTGGTTCCGGTCTCAATCTGGGGCACGGAGACGATGATGAAAAAGGGCAGCATGCGGATTTATCCGGGCACCGCGCATGTGACGTTTCATGCGCCACTCGATCCAAAGGAATATGCCACGCGCGAAGACCTGATGGTTGCGGTGAGAAGCGCGGTTGAATCGGGGCTTCCGGAATGGATGTGGGTTGACCCAGCTACTTAAGGATGGCGTTGTAGCCGTCTGCGAGCAGTTTCGCGCGCGTGGCCCTGGCTTCATCGCGAGTCGCGAAGGGACCGATCTGGACGTGTAACAGATCATCCTTGGGTTCGTTGCGCACAACCACGTTGTATCCGCGCTTCTTGAGTGCGGCCACTAGAACGTCTGCATCTTCCTGGCGTGAGACGGCGGCGATCTGAACCATGGTTGGCACGGCGGGTGCCGCCGTAGCGAACGTTCGTGCTGTTGACGCTGCAGTCGGAGTAGCGGAAGCAGGGACAGGCTCAGTGGCAGCTGCGGTGACAGCTGATGAAGCCTTCGTTACCGGTAGAGCGGCAGAAGACGAAGCAATTGCTGGAGCGTGCTTGGCCGGCACAGACGAGATTGCATCTGGCGGCTCCTGCGTGACCGGCTTGGCTATGCTCGCGGAAGGTTTGCGCGGCGCTGGAGCGGGAGTGGCCTCCGCTTCACTTGCGTCAGGCCCTGGTGTGTACGGCGCGGCGGCGGGCGAATCCTCTTCGCGGGAAGAGGAGGTGAGAGGTGGCTGCACTAGAGGCTTCGAAGGCACCTTTTCTGCCGAACCTTCGGAGGTCGCACCCAAGGATGGTTTTGGAGACGGCGCGCTGCCGCGTCCGAGCGAATATCCAAAGCCAAAAAACACCCCACAGATGAGCACCAGGCCAAAGAAAACGCCTAGCAAGGATCGCATGCCGAGAGTGATTTCGGTATCGGTTTCCTTCTCTTCGTTCGTCTCCTGAATAGACCTCATAGTCTCGTTTAACCCGCTACTTTGGCTCTTGTGGCGGCGTTGGCTGAATCGGTGACGCGGGGTTTACCTGCGGGGCGAATCTTCCCAGCAGGGAGATGAACTCGACCGGCAGGGGGAAGACCACAGTAGTGTTTTTTTCCGTGCCGATTTCGGTGAGTGTCTGCAAGTACCGTAGTTGCAGGGTAATCGGTTGCTGGGCCAGTAGATTACCGGCTTCAACCAAGCGTTGTGCGGCGGCGAATTCGCCCTCGGCGTTGATGATTTTTGAACGTTTCTCGCGTTCCGCTTCCGCCTGCCTGGCCATGGCGCGTGTCATAGATTCGGGCAGGTCAACCTGTTTTACTTCGACGCTGACGACCTTGACCCCCCAAGGCTCGGTGCGCTGGTCGATGATGGACTGGATGCGCTGGTTGAGTGCGTCGCGGTGTGAAAGTAGCCCATCCAACTCCACTTCGCCCAGAACAGAGCGCAAGGTGGTCTGGGCAAACTGGGAGGTCTGGTGAACGTAGTTGGCCACTTCAATGACGGCCTTCGCCGGCTCAAGTACCCGCATGGTAATGACGGCATTCACCTTAATGGTGACATTGTCGCGCGTAATAACATCCTGCGGAGGGACCTCAAGAACCTCCTGCCGCAACGATACGCGAACGATTTGATCGATGGGGCGAAAGACCAGAATCACTCCAGGGCCCTTCGGAGGCATCAGGACGCGGCCCAGCCGGAAGATCACACCGCGTTCGTACTCGCGAAGAATCTTGATGGAATTGAATAAGTAGATGATAAGGACCAGGATAACGATCAGTCCGGGAATTCCACCAATCATGAGACTTGCACCCGCAAGCGATTGTATCGCACTGGCGTGGCGCCATCGCGGTTAATCAGCAGTGTCCGTAATCTTGGGAATCCTGTCTACCAACAAAGTCAGACCATCGACGGAACGGACACGGACCTCGTCGCCGGTTCCGGCCGGAAGGGAAGACTCGGCAAGCCAAATCTCTCCGTGAACGAGGATTTGGCCTCGCGGAACGAGCGGCTGCTGTGCAATGCCGATATTTCCAATGAGAGCATCAGGGCCCGTGACGGCCTTATTCCGGTGCGCACGGATGGCGATGCTGACCAGAAATACGGTGACGAGGCCAAAGGCCAGACCGCAGGCAATAGCTGTAGCCACGCGCACGCGCATCTCGGGGATCGGTCCTGCCACCAGGGTGAGCGTTCCAAAGATAAGCGCGACGATGCCTGCGATTGCCAGCACGCCGTGACTCGGAAATTTGGCCTCGAGTAGCAAGAGCGTAAATGCTGCGATGAGCAACATCAGCGCCGTATAGCGGACGGGCAGCATATTCAGAGCGAAAAGGGCGGTCAGCACCAGCACCGTTCCCAGCGCTCCGGGAACGATCGTTCCCGGAGAGTTGAACTCAAGGTAAATCAAGAGACCGCCGACGACGAGGATCAGCACCGCAAAATTCGGGTTCATCAAACGGTCGAGGAGCCGTTCGCGCAAGGTCGTCTCGAGTGGAACCAATTCCGCATTCCGGGTGTGAAGCGTAACAGTGTCGCCGTTAAAGCGCTTGATGGAGCGGCCATCCAGCGCGTCAAGCAGCGCGCGGTTACTCGCAGCAACGATATCGATGAGGTGAAGATCTTCGGCTTCGCGCTCTGTGAAGGACTTGGAGTTGAGTACGGCATCCTGGGCGGCACCTTGATTGCGATTACGCAGTGAGACATACGACCGTAGAAACGCGGTCGTGTCGTTCTCCAGCTTCTGCTTCATCAGGGCATCCATCTGTCCGCCTTCGATTACGGGATGTGCGGCACCGGCATTAGTCCCTGGAGCCATGGCGGCGATGTCCGCAGCCTGCAGTAGAAAGAAACCGGCAGAGCCGGCGCGGCTGCCGGACGGTGCCACATAAACGATGACCGGCACCGGCGACGCAAGGATCTTCCCCACCATCGAACGCGTCGAGTCGAGCAATCCTCCCGGTGTATTCAGTTCAATGAGGACCGCGCTGGCATGGATCTGGTTGGCGAGAGTAAGGCCCCGCGTCAAATATTCCTCGCTGATGGGCTGAATCGTGTCGTTCAGGTGGAGGACGACAACCTGCGGCGCGCGTGGCTGTGGTACCTCTGGGGAAGCTTGCGAAAACGCAGGGAAAGCCACAACCACGGCGAGCGCGGTAACCAGCCAAATCGCCGATCTGTGAGCGCGCTTTCTCATGGAACCTGCTGACCTCGTGATTCTAGCGCCTGTTTCATGCCGCGTGCATTTGCATTTGCAGGCTCGAGCTTCAGCGCGTGACCTACTTCATTGGAAGCCTCGCTGAGCTGGTTCGTTGCAAGGTCGAGCCGCGCCAGGATCAGGTGAGCGGGCACATTCGGCGAGAGGGCTAAAGACTTCTGTGCTTCCTGGCGTGCGGCGTTTGTATCGCCGCTGCGCTCGCGAACCTGAGCTAAACCGGCGTGCGCAAGTGCGGAAGAGGGATTGGCCTGAAGCGCTGATTGGAATTCACGCTCTGCTTCGAGGGTGAGACCGCTGCTCATGAACTGATTTCCCTCGTTCACCAGGGCCGAGGCTCGTTCTGCCGGAGGGAGAGACGCAAGTCGCGTCGACTGCACCTGCTCCAGTTCAAACGCTGCCTGGCGGAAACCGGTTTCGTCGTAGGTACGCTTGATGCGCTCCAGGGGTAGCGTGTCGTCCTGGATGGCCTTGCCCCGATCGGGATTCACCTTCACTAATCCCGGGTTCTTAAGGACGTTCGCAAAGGCCTGTGCTTCAGTGTCTTGCGGCCGAAGCTTCACTGTCTGATCGATCTCACGTATAGCGCCCGGCAGGTCGTTGCGGCGCCGCAGAGCGACCGCAAGGTTGAAGTGATAGTCGGGGTCCTTGGGATCGGCGGCTGTCGCTTGCTGAAAGAGGGGAACACCGTCTCGTCCACGGCGGCTGGCGGCGACGGCCTGATTATTTACCACCTCGGGCAGGGGCAGGCGCATGCTAACGAAGGCAAATGCGTCTTCGGCCTTCATGTAATTTGCCGTGTAGAAGAAGGCCAATCCCCGATAGAAATCGGCCTCAAGCGCCTTTGGGTCGTCTTTCGACAAACGGCCGAAGGTCGCAGCCGCTGACTCATAATCCTGATTGGCGAAATACGCCTTGCCGAGGGCTAGCCATGCCGGCGTGAAGCTGGGAGCAAGGCGAACGGCCTCTTTCAGGTGTATAACCCGCTCCGCTGGCGATTCAGCGATTGTGCCCCTGATGTAGTTCTCGAAAGCATCGACGCGCAGGGGTGCGTCTGCCGCGAGAAAGGTCTGTTCCGCTACCGAGTAGGACGGGTCGAGCTGACGAGCAATGCGCCAGGCCAGGCTATTGAGGATATCGAGCAGGTTTTTGAGATCGGCCTCCTGCTGGATGGGCGCAGTGA
This sequence comes from uncultured Acidobacteriaceae bacterium, assembly GCA_964453815.1. GTDB lineage: Bacteria > Acidobacteriota > Terriglobia > Terriglobales > Acidobacteriaceae > Silvibacterium. The sequence goes on from CAYVSQ010000430.1 coordinate 6,827, forward strand.
TTTTGAGCGCCTTGGCGTCCAGAACCTGAGCAGTTGCCGAAAGCCGATCACCGGTGATGGTATAGGATCCTATGATCACGGAGTCGGAATCGAGCGTTTGGGCAATGCGAATCGTGGTGGCTCGCGATGGCCGGAAAGACTGGGGAAGGCCTAAGTGATCGAGCGCGTAGAGGCGGTCGACCCGGCTGATGCTCAAAAAGCCCGCGGCTTCCATACGGCGATTCAGAATGTCGGCGGCGGCTTCGCCGATCCAGTCCAGATTCGGCTGCGATGTGTGGTTCTCAAAGGGAAGGACCAATAACAGCCGTCCATGCATCGGTGGGTTGGTGGATGGGTCAGCGGACGGGGCAAGGGCCGGTTGAGGGTATGCAATTCCTGAGAAAAGGACGAGCGAGATCAGGGAAAGAGAGAGAAACCGAAACATAGATCGAAACAAGAACCGCACAAGCACGATTATAGTTGGCAGCACCCTTCTGATTTCATTGGCGGGTCAGTCTAGCCTCTTGCGGGCGATCAAAATGCAGCACGGCTGCCCACTGTCCCTGGCGCTGCGCCTGCCATGTGACGGCTCCGTCTAGCAGACGGGCGATCACACTAGGTGGGAGGTCGTGGTGGAAGTCGAAGAAACGCGTGTCGAGATCTTCATTTCGGCGCCCGAGACTAAAGGGTAGATGGGGTGGATCGTATTTCGTAGAGAAGATCAAGCCAGCGGTGTAGGGCTGCTTGAGCTGCGCGGCTTGTTGTATCTGCGGGAAGGAAAAATTATCGATGGCAACGACTGGGATAGGCTGCACAACGTAGCCTAACTCGGGTTTGGAGAGCTCGTCGGTGGCGGGCCACGCCGTCAGCACAGTGGAGTGCGGGTAGCGTTCAAGAATTTGCGTTATGGCCGTCTGATGCAGGCGAATCACGTCGCGGTAGGCGAGATTGTCTTCCGGCGCGAAGCGATACGGCGGGTTCACAAACAATCCGGCGACGAATCCTGTCGCGCTCAGGGCGACGAGCGTCGGCCATTGTCGCAAGCGCCTGCGGAAGGTGTTTACGCATAGCAGGATTACCAGCGGATACAGCGGCAATAAATACCGGGTGAGCAGCGCGCCTCCCAGGATCGAAAAAAATATGAGATTCGCTAGGATCACGACATAGAAACGAGCCTGGACCTCAAGCGAGATCCGGAGGCGTGTGGTTCCGTCTTCCTCCTTGACCGGCGGCAACAGCATACAGGCGAACATCAGGAGCACCGGCACAAAAAGATTCATGTGAGCAGTGATATGCAGCACGCGATGCCCAAAAGCGAGTAACACGCGCAGCGGCGTGAGCGTTGCCGTGGCGTTGTAGCGCAGGTATTCCGGGTTGCCGAAGACGAATCCTGTGCGATACCGGTGGTAGAGGTACCAGAGCGCAAGCGGCAGAGTGGGCAGGCAGAGCATCGCCGCTCGGGCAAGGTCTTTCTTAACCCGAGATCGGATGCCAAGCCACGCTTCCCATATCGCGAGGGCAAGCGGAGTGACGATGGCCGTTTCTTTTGAAAGTGCGGCTAGCGAAAAACAGATGATGGCCAGCCACAATCGGGATTCCATCTCCAGCAAAAAAGCAATGGCCCAGAGCGTTGCCGCGGCAGCGAATATATCGGCATGCGCGAGTGAACTTTGCGCGAAGAACACTGGATAGATGCCAGTCAACAGGGTGCTGGCTGCGGCGACCGACTGTCTGCCAGTGCTAAGAAGAGCGATCTTCCAGGTCGCGGTCAGCGCCAGCGATGCCACCAAAGACATAGCCAGACGGGTTGCCAGGGGCGAAAAGCCGAACATCTTCCAGAAGGCGGCGAGGTAAATAGAGGGCAAGGGAGGGTGGGCGTTCGAGAGGGTGGTGGACGGAATGAGGGAACCCGTCCGGAAGAAGTCATAGGCAGCGGGGATGTAGTAGCCGGCTTCATCCCAGTAGTAAGGCAGCCGTAACAACGGCCAATGGGCCAGAACAACCACGAGGAAAATCGCCATGACGACGATCCACAAGGAAACAGGCCGGCTATCGGGAACTGCTTTCAGCTTGTTTGGGTCAGACACGCGTTAGTGTATCAACTTTATATTTACCGGGCCGGGTAAAGGTCACTCAGTGGTGAACCATTTGCGATATGCCGATACTCAGACCATTCCACATAATCTGCACACCGATTATCAGAAGGATAAACGCGGACAGACGCATCAGGATGTTTGTGCCCGACTTGCCAAGTACCTGCACCAAACGGTCCGCGTTGCCATAACAGATGTATACCGAAACGCAAGTGAGGGCCATCGCCGTCAAAGCCGCCAGGAATCGGCGCGGGTAGCCGTGCTCGAAACCAGGGCCTGCCTGGTGCCTTAAGTGTGCGCCCAACGTGATTGCGATGGAGATACAGCCCGGGCCGACAGTCAGAGGGAGTGTCAAAGGGAAAAAGGCGTGCTCCAGAGCGTTTTCGAGCGTCGCTGGATTGGTTTTCTCAGAAGACTCATCGCTTTGCTGATTCAATAGACTCCAACCCGTGGCCGCCACGACGAGTCCGCCTGCGAGCTGCACCACAAACAGCGAAACGCCGAGAAGAGCCAGGATTTCACTGCCGATCAAGAACGAGATCGCGAGGATCGCGAAGCCGTAAACCGCGATCTTGCGAGCGAGAACCTTTTGGATCGACTCCGGATAGCGCCGGGTCAAGCTGAGAAATATCGGGGCATCGCCGAGGGGATTCACAATTGGGAACAACGTAATGAACGTGACGACCAGGACTTTTATAAAATCAGCGAGATTCGTCACCATTTAATTCACCCTGACCTGAACCGGTCTCAGCCGGCGATCCGGCCCCCCGTCGCAACAGGGGTTCGTGTTTTTCTCCATCGAAGGCTCAGTTTTATTCTCCCCTCGACGGCTGTAGTGTAACTCGTTACTTCAGCTCTCCGATCCATCCGCAATGCTGATCACGAGCGCGAAAACCCGGTCTTCACCGGTCTTCAATAGAAGTTTGATTCTGGCCGTATCGTTACAACTCTGGAACGCGATTGTTTTTTGTAGTTGGGGAGCGTTACGGCTCCGGCATCTCTCAGGCAGTGAGGTCATGGAGGAGACACGCTGCGATGCGCCGCTCGATGAATCGTCGCTCCATGGGGCTGCGCGTGAGGGCAAGTGCCGCGTGGAAGTGCTGGTGTGCGATCTCCGGCCGTCCGCTGCGCAACTCGAGTTCGCCGAGCGTAGCGGGATAGAACGGATAAGCGGCGAGGCGATCGAGGCCTTTCATGGCGCGGATCTCTTCGAGCCCGCGTTCCGGGTCCCGATATTGGGCGACGGCAATAGCGCGGTTGAGTGCAACCACGGGTGAAGGACGAATCTTCAGCAGCGTGTCGTAGAGGGAAACAATGCGTTCCCAGTCTGTGTCCTCGGCACTGTGCGCACTGGCATGAACCGACGCAATTGCCGCTTCGACGTGATATTCGGTCAGCTCCGACCCGGTGGCCGAGAGATCGAGGAGGCGTTGTCCTTCAGTCACAAGCCGCGCATCCCATTGCGAGCGATCCTGTTCGAGAAGAGAATGGAGATCGCCGGAAGCATCGACACGCCCGGGCAGGCGTGCCGCGTGAAGGCAAATGAGCGCTCCGAGGGCCAGTGTTGCCGGGGTCGATGCAAGCGGATTTCTGCGCAACAATCCGGCCAGACGCAGCGCCTCACCGCAGAGTTCAACGCGCACGGCCGATTCGGCCGATGCTCCGTGGTAGCCCTCGTTGAACAGCAGGTAAAGCGCACGGTGAACGACCGAAAGGCGGGCGGAGAAATCGGCGGCGGTGAGATCGAAGAGTTTTTTAGAGCCGGCGAGCACTTTCTTCGCGCGCGCGATGCGCTTCTCAATGGCGGAGCTGGTACTGAGGAAGGCGCCGGCTACCTCCGCGACGCTGAAGCCGCAAAGAATATGGAGGATGAGCGCGACCTGGGCTGGCTCGGGCAGCCGGGGATGGCAGCAGGAGAACATCATGCGCAACTCATCGTCCTCGATGGCGTGCGCTCCGAAAAGCTCGTGGACGACGGGGACCAGCGTCCACTCGCTTTCGAGCATGCGGCCCAGTTCTGGAGCAAAGGTGCGTGCGGTGCGCTCGCGCCGCAGGACATCAATGGCGCGATGCTTCGCGGTTGCCATGAGCCACGCGGAAGGATTCTCCGGTACGCCGCGAAACTTCCAGACTTCCAGCGCGCGGCAGAAGGCGTCCTGCACGACGTCTTCCGCCAGCGCGAGGTTGTGGACTCCGAAGATGCGGGTAAGCGCGGCAACCATGCGTCCGGCTTCGTGCCGGAACAGGTGATCGTCGAACTCGACTGCTGCCGGCTCCATTACATACTCATCTTCATGATGGGGCGCACTTCCACAAAGCCGTCCTTTTCGAAGATAGGGCAGCCCCAGGCAAGCTCTGCCGCCTCGTCGATGTCTTTGGCTTCCACCAGAGTGTAACCGCCGACCAGGTCCTTGGCTTCCGCGTAGGGGCCGTCGGTAACGGCACTTTTCTGTTTGCCCTTGACGACTTTTCCGGACGGCTCCAGCGGATTGCCGATCGCCTTCAGATGGCCACCGTCGCCCAGCTCTTTCATCCACGCGACCCATTTCTGCATGGTCTGCTGCATTTCTTCGGGAGACCCGGACGAGTCTCCACCGCGATACAGATACAAGAATTCGCTCATTGTGATTCTCCTTGTTGATTGTGTGTTTCGATGCTGCGACTCTTAAACGTCTGAGGGAGGTGGCGCCGGACATTTTTTTTCTTGATGGAACGGCAAAAAATCCGACCCCCCTCACACGGAGGATACGAACCGTCTCAAGTTTAGTTCCGGAGACTAAGGGGAAATGGCGACGTCGCCAGCTACCACAGTCTTTATCGTGCCGAAGATATAAGGGAAGCGAGGCGGCGCGCTTGATCAGGTCTTAGTGGACCGGGCCATGCGGGATGGGCAACGGGTGCGATTGCGGCTCGAGTGCGATATCCCCAAAGGTCTGCTCATACTGAGAGATGTTTTGGCCGAGGATGTTCCAGAGCGCCTTGGCCTGCTGCGGGCTGATGTAAATGCCCTGGGCGTTCTCGATAGTGACCTGGTCAGGCGTTTCCTGGTGGACGAGACCAAAGGCGAGAAAGAAATCCCACACACTGACGCGCACCTGAACGCTGTTGGCGTAGTTTTCGCGGTAATCCTGTGACCTGATTAACTGAATTTTGGGCTGAGTAGTATTCATACTGCCTCAAGCGTATAGCAAAACCATGCTTGTCGACGGACTCGGCCAGGATCGCTTCAAGTCGGGAGGAGCCAACTTTAGCCGGTTCCCCATGCGGTCGGCCGATCGTGAGAGCTTAGAACTTCTGGAATAAAGCCGACGGTAGGCGTCGTATTATCTGGTGCGGGAGAAGGGACTCGAACCCCCACGGATTGCTCCGCTTGGACCTAAACCAAGTGCGTCTGCCATTTCGCCACTCCCGCATCCGTGCGAAGATCCACGCTGGCCCATAAATAGCCTACTGGCAAAGGTGTGCCGATTGCAATTGCAGTGAACTCCTCTCCTTTCCTGAATCTGTTCTCAAATCCACCCTGTTCACCTTTGTGGTAAACAAGGACTAATTTTCTGTTAGGAGAAACCATGCTTTCTGGGGCAGCTTGGCTGGCGTGCGAGCCTTTTCAGCGAACGTGCAGTTGGCGATCGACTCGCGGTCGAACGGCCGCATCTGTTGTCATAATTTTGACCCTTTGGATTCGCTGTGGCTTCCTCTCTGCGCAGACGGGGGCATCGCAAAGCTCAGATTACCCCACCGTCGTTGTCAACGGTCTCGCCGACGGCACCCTTGCGAATCAGGAGATTGCTGCGGAGTGGCAGTTTCATAGCGGACACCTGACGGGTGTCGCCATTCACGCCTTAGGCGCAGCTAGCGGTCAAAGCAAAAGGGAATCGCTCACGCTGAGCGGACCTTTCTCGCTCGCGATCAAGGACGGCAGCGTGCTGCGGGCGGCGGACCTGATCCTGGATGGTCCTGCGCGTATCGAACGTCTGGAGCCGAAGCTGAGTGCGGCGCGTTACTCCGAGCGGCTGCCAGGCATTGCCGTTCATTATCAACTCGGCGATCCACTTGAGCACTTTCATGCGGACTGGTCGCTCATTCTCCGTGAAGGATCTAGATACATCCGGCAGGTGCTCACCATAACCGCTGGGCCAAAGCCGGTCGATCTGAGCGACGTCATCATGATTGATACGCACTTTCAGGGCATTTCCGTGGCGGGAATCGTGAAGGGCTCCCCATTTGTCGCGGGTGATTTCTTTTTGGGCTTCGAAGAGCCTCTTTCCCAAAGCAGCGTCGTGACCGATCACGCAGTCAGCGAGTTGCGTAGTGGAGTGCCGCTGGGAGCCGGGTTATCAGCCGAATACTCCGCCGTAGTCGGCGTCGCGCCCGAGGGGCAGATGCGTCGCAGCTTTCTGACTTATTTGGAGCGCGAGCGTGCTCATCCCTACCGAACATTCCTTCACTACAACAGCTGGTTCGATATCGGATTCTTCACGCCCTATTCTCAACAGGATGCTCTCGACCGGATTCATGCATTTGGGACCGAGCTGACCAGGAAGCGCTCGGTGACTCTGGATTCATTTCTCTTTGACGACGGCTGGGACGACCACCATGATCTTTGGAATATACGAGCCGACTTCAGGGATGGTTTTAAGCCATTGAAGCAGGCTGCGGCTGAATACGGCACCGCGCCCGGTGTTTGGCTGTCGCCCTGGGGCGGATACGGCCCGGCCAAGCAGGAGCGGCTGTCGACCGCCAAGAGGGACGGGTACGAGATAGTGAACGGCGGTCTGGCTCTATCTGGCCCGAAATACTATGCGCGTTTTCACCAAGCGGCGACGGAGATGGTGACGAAGTATGGCATCAATCAGTTCAAGTTCGACGGCACCGGAAATGTCGACCAGGTTGTGAAGGGGAGCACATTCAGCAGCGACTTCGACGCTGCGCTTCACCTGATCGAAGACCTTCGCCTGCTGAAGCCTGACCTGTTTATCAACCTCACGACGGGAACGTATCCTTCACCTTTCTGGCTCTTCTATGCCGACTCCATCTGGCGCGGCGGCGACGACACCGACTTTGCCGGCGTCGGGTCCGACCGCGAGCGCTGGATTACTTACCGGGACGCCGACACATACGAGAAAGTCGTGGAGGGCGGCAAACTTTTTCCACTCAATTCCCTCATGCTGCATGGAATCGTCTTTGCGCAACAAGCGCCACATCTCTCCTCGGACCCTGGAAGCGACTTCGCCAACGAAGTCCATTCGTATTTCGGTTCAGGCACGCAGTTGCAGGAGCTCTATATCACACCCTCCCTGTTGAAATCTGCTGACTGGGACATGCTGGCTGAGGCCGCGAAGTGGTCTCGGAGGAATGCATCGGTTCTCGTCGATACCCATTGGATCGGTGGAGATCCGCGCTGGCTGGAGGTTTATGGCTGGGCCTCGTGGTCGCCGGAAAAGGCGATTCTGACCCTGCGCAACCCGAATGCCAAAGCGCAGGACTTCAGCGTCGATATTGCCTCTGCGTTTGAACTGCCTGCCGGCGCGCCCGGCCGTTTTCGCGCACGCAGCCCGTGGGCGAGCGATGCGTCGAAGGCTGCGGTAGAGCTGAAAGCTGGCGAGCCATGCACGTTTCACCTCGCTCCCTTTCAGGTACTAAACCTGGAAGCTCTTCCGCAATGACGGCCTTAGCGAGCTAGCAACGCGTGAACGTCCGTGGTCGGATATCTTGAAGAGATGGCTGTCTCAATGCGGATACGAACTCTTGCGATTACCGTGCTGTTATTGTTGGATTTCAGCGTCTTCTCGGGAGGCCTGACGCTTCAAGCGCAATCGGCCACCACGCCTGCCGTCCATACGTTCGCCGCGAACGGCGATCATTTTGAGCTTGACGGCAAGCTGTTCCAGGTTATTTCCGGCGCAATCCATTACCCGCGTGTTCCTCGTGCCTATTGGCGCGACCGCCTGCGAAAGGCGCGAGCCATGGGTCTCAATACCGTAGAGACTTACGTCTTCTGGAATGAGCATGAGACGTCACCGGGACAATATGATTTTTCGGGACAAAACGACGTCGCCGAGTTCATCCGAGAAGCCCAGCAAGAAGGCCTTTACGTTATTCTGCGGCCAGGGCCGTATGTCTGCGCGGAGTGGGAGTTTGGCGGGTATCCGGCGTGGCTCTTTCACGACCCCAAGATGGTCGTCCGAACCTCAAATCCAGCGTTCATCGCGGCAGCTGACCGCTGGCTGCATCGTCTCGGTGAAGAGCTGGCTCCCCTGCAGATCGGAAATGGCGGTCCGATTATTGCAGTCCAGGTAGAGAACGAGTACGGCTCCTTCGGATCGGACCACGCTTACATGGAGCAGATTCATCTCATGCTGGTGAGTTCCGGTTTCGACCGCGCCATGCTTTACACCGCGGATGGAGCCTCGCAACTCGAGAAAGGTTCTCTGCCCGAACTGCCTGCGGTCATCAATTTCGGCATCGGCGACGCCAAATCCGATTTCGCCATCCTGGCAAAGGCGCGCCCTTCCGATCCAAAGATGTGCGGAGAGTATTGGGATGGCTGGTTCGATCATTGGGGCTCAAAACATCAGGTCACAGACGCCGCCCAGCAAGCTAGCGAACTGCGGTGGATGCTGGAGCAAGGATACTCGGTGAATCTTTACATGTTTCACGGCGGCACCAGCTTCGGCTGGATGAACGGCGCTAACAGCAATGGAACAAATTATGAGCCGGACACAACCAGCTACGACTACGACGCCCCCATCAGCGAAAGTGGAGAGTTGAAGCCTAAATTCTTCCTCTTCCGCGACGTCATCAGCCAAGTCACCGGAAAGACACCACCTCCGCCGCCGGCTGCTCTCCCTGTCCGCGCCCTGCCTAAGGTCAATCTCACCTTCAGCGCCGCAATCTGGGACAACCTGCCCAAACCGATCGTTTCCCAACAGCCGCTTTCGATGGAAGACGTCGGGCAGAGCTACGGTTACATCCTGTATCGGACCTCGATAGAACATGCTCAGAGCGGCGATCTGCACCTCGAGGATCTGCACAGCTACGCCCAGGTCTACCTCGACGGAGTTCTGGCCGGGACTCTGGACCGCCGCTTGAATCAATCATCTCTGCCTCTCGACATCAAGCACGACAACACCCGCCTCGACATCCTTGTTGAGAACACAGGCCGCGTAAACTTTGGCCGCCAGATTCAGAAGGAGCGTGCGGGCATTACCCATCAGGTCGCCCTGGCTGGCAAACCGATTACTGGGTGGTCCGTTTATTCAATGCCGATGCGGGGCGTGGACTCGCTCGAATACAAATCGAGCGAATGCACCGGCGCGTGCTTCTATCGGGGGACCTTTCAGGTCGACGAACCGGCAGATAGTTTTCTTGATACGAGGACTCTGAACAAGGGAGCGATATGGCTCAACGGCCAGCCTCTTGGCCGAGTATGGAGTATCGGGCCGCAGGCGACGCTCTACGTGCCTGCTCCGTGGTTGAAAAAGGGTAGCAACGAGATCGTTGTCTTTGATCTAAACGGGAAAGGCAGCGGTACCTTGCCCTTCCTTGCGCATTCGATTCTGGACGGTCAGGTGCGCAAAGAATGAAATCTGGCTGAATCTATGAATTCAGCGCTGACCCAGGCCAAAACCACCGATCGGTGAGTCGTTGTGCGCGTCCATGAATCGCCGGAGCAATATCCACGGCGCCAGAAAAACAAAATAGCATAGCCCCGTTACTGCTAACAGAACGTGGAAGCCGAGAAACAAAATTCCTGTGAACAACGTGTCTAACATAAGCACTAACTTTCGATGCATCGTTACAACCTTACTTTCTCTGCCGACAACCGCTAACTAACCTACACCACTAAAACATTACCCGCCATAACACTTTAGAGGAGAACCCAGTGCGAGAAGCCACAGCATTTTCGGATTACGGCCCAGATCTCTTGCGTACATAGGCTTTCATTACCCCACACACTTTCGTAACGAGTAAGCGCGCAATTTCGAGGAACAGATTACGGTCCTAATGAATCTGGGAGCGTTCCGGAGTCTTTTCAGTGAGCCAGCCCAGATTTGCCGCTTGTGCTTCAGACATCGGCATGGTGAACGGGAACCAATAGTCTGCGTCGCGCTGCGCCTGGGGAAGGATGCTGTTCATGTGTGCGCCGCCTGGCAGTGCCGAATTGACTTGCTGCTGCAACAGGGCTTCGCTCTCAAAATTCATCTCGGTTGCGAGACAACCCGCGCCACGATTTTCCCAAACGTTCAGCGAATACTCGTAGGTGCCGTCGCTCCTGCGCTTCGCAAATACAGTTAGCGTGAAAGTCTTCATACATTAAAGAATATGTGGCCAATGCCGGCCTGCGAAATACCCAAAAGATGTCATCAGCACTGGGCTTCTAGGCCAATAGGAATAAGGCCGGAACGCAAAGTGGCCAGCAAAAGCGCCGCGGTTGGTCGCGGCGCTGAGTGAATGATAAAGCTGGCGATGATCTAGGCGAGCGCCGTCTCGGCCACGCCCACCTTCTCGTGCCAGGAATGTGCAGCTTTGAGAGCCTTGTTCACATTTTCGATGTTCTCAACGCCCGTGGTATTGAGCCAGTCCTCGAAGGCCTTTGCGCCCTGCTTCGCGTAAACCGCGATGCCGTCTTTCCACGTTGCGCGCCCGCAAAGGACTCCGTTGAAGGTGGTACCGCTTTCGCCGGCAAGCTCCAGAGTCTCAATGAAGACCGGGTTGCTGACGCCGGCTGAGAGATAGATGAAAGGCTTGTGCGTGGAGGAAGCCGCGATGCGGAAGTGTTCCAGCGCCTCGGCACGGGTGTAGGCTTCCTCGCCCTTGAACGCACGCGTGCCGGAGACGAACTCCATCTGCACCGGGACTTCGACCTTGAGCACATCGACGCTATAACGCTCCTTGCCAAACTCTTCCATCGACCCGGTTACGACATCGGGCTTACGCTTGGCGTAGCCGATGCCCTTCTCGCCTTCGCCATGCGTGTCGTAGCCGACCAACTCAAGGAAAAACGGAATATCGTGCGCATGGCACTCGTCGCCGATGCGCTCGACCCAGGCATGCTTAAGGTCGTTGACCGGCGTCTTCTCAAATGGCGTGTAATAGAGCAGGATCTTGATGCAGTCCGCGCCCGCTTCCTTGAGGCGCCGCACCGACCATAAGTCGAGCAGATCGGGCAGGCGGCCGGGCGTGGCGGCGTCGTAGCCTGTCTTCTCATAAGCCAGCAGCAGCCCTTTGCCGTGGCGGCGCTTGGAAGCCGGCAGGCCAAACTCGGGATCGAGCAGGATGGCCGAGGCATGCTGGGTGAGCACATCGGCGACCAACTCCTTAAACTCAACCAGGGCCGAATCGGGAACGCTTTCGACGCCCTTCTCCTTGGCCAGCGACTTCTTGAGCGAGCCGCGCTGGTCCATGGCAGCAGCAGCAATCACGCCGCGCTTGTCGGACACGGCCTTCAATCCTTTTAATTTTCCAGGGGTCAGCTTTGTGGACATCGTTTTTCTCCTGCTCCTTGCCGTTTGATTGGCGCCGCCTGATTGGCGCTGATTGATTGGTCCCGGCGCTCGTGGAAGACGGGTTCTTGCCGGGATGGTTGGTTGTTGCGGGAAACTGCGTTCCCTAGCATTCTAACCGACGTTGGCCGATCGCGGGGCTATCGCGCCGCGCTGGCCATGGTTTTGCGTTGCGCGTCCAGCAGCTGACGGATGCCGGTCTCGGCGAGGTCCATCATCTCCAGCATGCGGCTGCGCGGGAACGGAGTGCGCTCGGCCGTGGCCTGTACCTCGACCAATCCGCCGTCCTCGGTCATGACGACGTTCATATCGACTTCGGCCTGGGAATCCTCCTCGTAGGCCAGATCGAGCAAGGCGGTGTCCTCGACGATGCCGACGCTGGTGGCGGCGACCAGCTGCCTGAGCGGTGATGCCTTGAGGGCACCGGTGGCCAGCATGCGATTAAGAGCGATGGAGAGCGCGGCGCAGGCCCCGGTAATGGCTGCCGTGCGGGTGCCGCCATCGGCTTGGAGAACATCGCAGTCGAGGATGACGGTACGCTCGCCCAGCGCCTGCATGTCGATCACGGCGCGCAGCGAGCGCCCTATGAGCCGCTGAATCTCGTGGGTACGACCACCGACCTTACCACGCCCAGATTCGCGGGGTGTGCGGGTCAGGGTGGCGCGGGGCAGCATGCCGTACTCGGCGGTAACCCATCCCCGGCCGCCGTTGCGCAGCCACGCGGGAACTCCTTGCTCAACCGTGGCATTGCACAGCACGCGCGTGTTGCCGAGTTCGATCAGAACCGAGCCTTCGGCGGTAGCAACGAAGCCGGGAGTGAGGCGAACCGTGCGGAGCTGGGCGGGGGTTCGCCCTTCGGCGCGAAAGAACTTTTGTCTGACTTCCATCGATGCTCATTGTACGGGTTTGGGAACTGAGGAAGTGAAGCGGAATGGGAGAGTTTCAAATCAGGATTGGCGCGGAAACGGTCCCGGACTAGAACATCCGCGACTACAGGTTTGTTTTCAGTTGCTTACGGGAAGATGTTGCACTCATTTGTCCTCTTGTGGGGCAAATCGCTCGAATTGGGAGCTGATTCCAGACGCGCACCCGCGTAGCGTGTTAACTGCTGTCCGGGACAATGGGCCGGGGATTCAAGAGGGCGCGCCTGAGCGGGTCTTCAGTGCAGGTTTTACAACGCGCAACCGTCATTCCCGGATGTGGTCGATTGGTTCGCGAAGTGCGCCGCCCTTATCCGCCGCGAACGTGAGCTGGATCTGGCGTTACGTGCCGCCGCAACCTCGATCCAGAGCGATTCGCCCGCTACCGTGGCCGGGCTACTGTTGCAGTCCCAGCTGGCGATCGCCGAACCGGGCATTTCACCGCAGCTGTCGGAGAAGTTAAGACTGGTGGTTGAACTTGCCGGCTATCTGCGGCAAAGGCTGGATCTGCCGATGCAGCCGATCGATCCGCCGCACCAGATTCGGCGGTAGCAGCTGGCTCAGGCTGCAGGTGTCCACACGGCCTAGTGAATCGTGCGCATCTTGCGCTGCATGTAGTCCATCAGCAGATATTCGCCCAGTGTATCGGGCGTAGTGAAGTAGGCCTTGCCGCGGCACATCTCCGAGACTTTATGAACAAATTGCACCAGGCCGGGATCGGAGGCCAGCATGAACGTATTGATCATCACGTTCGATCGCTTGCAACGCGCGACCTCTTCCAGCGTTTCGCTTACCACCAAGGGGTCGAGGCCGAATGCATTCTTGTAAATCCTGCCATCGCTTAGGGTCAGCGCCGAAGGCTTGCCGTCGGTGATCATGACGATCTGCTTCATGTCCTTGCGCTGTGCCTTCAGAATGCGTTGGGCCACGCGCAATCCCTCGCGCGTGTTGGTGTAATACGGCCCCACCTTGACGCGCGCCAGTTGGGAAATAGGAAGCTCCTCGGCGGAATCGTGAAACAGCACGAGAGAAAGCGAATCCCCCGGATATTGCGTGCGGATAAGATGCGACAGCGCCATTGCCACCTTTTTCGCCGGCGTAAAGCGGTCTTCGCCATAAAGGATCATGGAGTGCGAGCAATCGAGCATGACGACTGTCGCACAGGAACTTTGATATTCGCATTGATGAACCTGCAAGTCGCGGTATTCAATATTCAGAGGCAGAGTTAGACCTTCGCGCGCGATGGCCGAGGCGAGGGTAGCCGTGGCATCCAGATTCAGCGTGTCGCCGAATTCGTAGTTTCGCGACGCACCGCTGGTCTCAATACCCGTAGCCCAATGGCGTGTGTCGTGCCGTCCACAGTTTGACTTGCCCAGAGATCCGAGGAGGTCGCGTAGGGTCTTGTAACCAAGAAAGTCCAGGCTTTTATCGGTGACCTCGAAGCGGGCTTCCTGTTGCGCGTCGCCGACTTGGCCGTTGGCCTGTGATCCGCCCGTAGAGATGAAGTTCTCCTGTTCCAGGCGGTCGAGCAGTTTTTCGATCAACTCATTGAGCTTGCCCTCATTGCCCAATGCATCGATGGCTTCCTGCATGCGCTCGTCGAACAACTCTCCCGATTCGAGCGCGCGGCGCAAGGCTTCGCGCAGATCGTCAAGGGTGTGATCGAGCTCCTGAAACTGCATGAACGGATTTTGGAAGCCCGAGTCGAGCAGGTAGTCGGAGAGCGCCTGGAGCAGGTCTTCCATGCTCATCTCCGATGCCAGATCCCCCTTATATTTGGTGTACCGAACCCGCTTCATCGCTACCCCGCGATCTAATTGAAGCCGCTGCGGCGCGATCGCCGCGGCTGCCACTCTTCGTACTCCGCTTCAGTGCCAGTGCGCTCCTGCCGCGAGGGTTGCGGCTTCTTCTGCGCCACGAAGGCGCGCTCTTCGCTGCGGCTTAAGCGCCGATGTGCGCACATTCCTTCAAGCAGAAACTCAGCGGCCGCAACTAATCGTTCCGGCGCGTCGGAGGCTTTTATCCCCAACGGCGACAGCTTCTCGAAAAGGCCTTGAATCTGCCGAAGTTCTTCAAGCGTTGATTTGGCTGGTTGGCTGTCCTCGATCTTCGTTGTCCCGCCCAGGTTGAACCACTGTTCGATCTGCTGGGTATTAGCGGAGGCGAAGTACTTGTCGAAGACCTTGCCTATCGCTGCTCGGACAACTTCCTTGACCACGGTGTCTGCACCGCGCATCTCGCCCTCGTACTCGAGTTCCAGTTTGCCGGTGATCCCGGGCAGCGCGGCGTACAGATCGCCGACGCGAGGCAGTACGAGCGTTTCACCGTGCAGCAGCGCTCGCCTTTCCGCATTGGAGACAACCAGCTCCAGCGTGGCGATAGGCAGACGCTGGCTCACGCCGCTGCGCTTGTCGATTCGCTTGTCTTCGCGTGCGGAAAACGCAACCTGCTCCACAACCTCCCGCAAATATTGCGGAATCTCGAGATGGGCGAATTCGCGTTCGGTCCAGGCCTCCTGGGCGGTGATGGCCAGGCCCTCTTCGATATTTTCCGCGTAGTGCGTGCGAATCTCAGAGCCGATGCGATCCTTGAGCGGCGTGACGATTTTGCCGCGCGCCGTGTAATCCTCAGGATTGGCGGTGAAGACGAGCGCGACGTCTAGTTCAAGGCGAACCGGATAGCCCTTAATCTGTACGTCGCCCTCCTGCATGATGTTGAAGAGCGCCACCTGGATCTTTCCGGCTAGGTCGGGCAGTTCATTGATCGCGAAGATCCCTCGATTGGCGCGAGGCAGCAGGCCATAATGCATAGTCAGTTCGCTCGAAAGGTCTTCGCCGCCGCGTGCTGCCTTGATGGGGTCGAGGTCACCAATCAGGTCAGCGATGGTAACGTCCGGAGTAGCGAGTTTCTCAATATAACGGTCGTTGCGCGTGAGGTAAGCGATAGGCATAGCTTCGCCCTTTGATGCAATCAGCTCGCGGCATCGCCTGCACAGCGGGTAATAGGGATTGTCGCGAATCTCGCAGCCGGCGATGTACGGAGTGTGCTCATCGAGCAGAGAAGTGAGGGCGCGCAGGATGCGGCTTTTCGCCTGCCCGCGAAGACCCAGCAGGATGAAGTTCTGCTTCGACAGGACGGCGTTTACGATCTGCGGAATCACGGTGTCTTCATATCCGATGATGCCGGGGAAGAGTGTCTCCCGTGTTTTGAGCCGCTCGATCAGGTTTTCGCGCAGCTCGTCCTTGACCGAGCGCACCGCGATGCGCGCTTCGGAGAAATCCTTGCTGGCGCGGAGTTCACCGAGGGTTTGCGGCATGCGCCGATTGGTCATTTCTTCCTCCAGGATGAGGGGCAGCGCTCAAGTGCAACGCCGCGATCTTCTACAAGAGTAGACGAAGCTCGGGTCTTGCGTGATTCTGAAAGGTTTTACCGATTAGGATTTGATGATTGATGGTTGGCTCGCTCTGTTTTGTTGAAGCTACATCACATGGCCGCTTTGTCCGGAGACTCTCGTTGCGTGCGCCCCTATCCGCAGCTTGGGCAGGATGGCTTGATAGAAATCACGTAGTCGCTCCGTTCTTTCCGCGTCCGAACGCATGCCAAGCAGCTGCTGCTTGAAGCCCAGGTCCGCGGGCAGAGCCGATGCCAGGGCGAAGGAGACAGGGCCATCCAGACTGATGTGCATCGTTGCAACCCCGATTCCTGCCAGCTCCAGCGTCTCAAAGTGCAAGGCGGCGCACTCCTCTCGTAGCCTCCGAGATGCCTCTGAACCTTCATCTTCAAAAAAATCAACCTCGGCTTCGAGAAAAGAGTTTGAATTCTCAAGCATCTCGATCTCAAATCGCGCATCTCCCCGGCAGAGAATATCGAGGCGGCCGTCTTCATACTCTTGCAGCACGCGCATAATGCGGGCGGTGCAGCCGATCACGGCCAGCCCCTCCTGCTGTGCGCGGACGACGCCAAAAGTGGACTCCGCTTCGATACAGATACCGATCATCTCCTTGTAACGCTCCTCGAAGATATGAAGCGGCAGCGAAGCCCCGGGAAAGAGCACCACATCCAGCGGAAATAGTGGAATCTTCATTGCTGTGCATTATGCGCGTTCCGGCAAGGAAAGAATGCAGGCAACCGCGACTGATTTTGATGAGCCAGCAATGGATTTGTAAACTGTGGATTGGGTACACCGCAACCTGGAACCGGTTTGTCAGCCGGCGAACTCCAGCTCATCCAGCATGGCCTGCATTTCGCTCAGCGCGTGTTGATTACCTGTTCGCCGTGCGCACGCGATGCCTTGTGTGAGGCGGACCTTCGCCTCTTCGGACCGCTCCGCCTTAGCCAACGTTTGCGCAGCCATGAAGTATCCAGCGGTATAGTCGGGGTGCTCGTCGAGCAAACGCCCGAATTCCATCAGGGAGGCATCTGTCTCGCCTCGGCCCGCATACTCCATGGCGAGCCCGTAGCGAGCGAATGCGTCCTTCGGATTTTGCGCCAGTATTTCGTTAAGCATTGCTTTTTTGTCCATAAGGACATTGTCTCCGAACACGGATTCGAAATGTACACGATCATCTGTCTGCCGTTGGAACGAGCTGAGACATTTCATATTCAATGACCGTGGGGTCGTTCGGATAAGGTTCAGTATTTCCGGTCATGGAGAATCCCATACGCTTATAAAATTCAATCGCAGCGCTGTTATTGCTGGTCACCATCAGCCGTAACGTCCGGACTCCACAGATTCTCGTCCACGTTTGAACCGCAGAAATCAGAAAGCTTCCTACGCCAGTGCGGCGGTGCGCTGGCGCCACCCACATGGAGACGACATTTGCACTGAACGAATCATGTTCATCCCGAAACGCTCCAACAATACCACAGGGACTCTCATCGTCCACTGCCAGATAACCGATTCCCTTTTCGCCGTTCATATTGGCCGCACGCCTCAGCCACTCGGCATCTAAAAACTGTGATTCTCTGGCGTAGGTGCTTTCAAAGGCGGCTGGTGAATCCTGCAAGGCCTGCAGCCGTACTGTTTTGAACGCCAGGATATTATTCGTACTGATTTGTTCAAGAAATGGCATATGAGGCTGATATTTTCGTAATTTTCACCATTAGAATCGACCGCTGCAAGCAGCACCGCTCATTTGCTTAATCGCGCACGATTGCCGACACTGGAAATACCCCAAACCGCAAACTGCGAAGAGTAATTTTCGTCTAAGCACGGGGTGAGGAAAGAGAGCACGCATGGATTTTGCCGCCCATTCGCTTCCGGTGCGCAGTCCCGCCGAGTCGCAATCGGAGATGACCGAACTGATTCTGCCCAACGACACGAATACACTCGGCAATCTACTGGGTGGCAGGCTGATGCATTTCATCGACCTGGTTGGCGCGATGGCCGCCTACCGGCACGCGCGCACTCACGTAGTGACGGCATCGATGGAGCACATCGACTTTATCGCGCCGGTCCACGTAGGGGACCTGTTGATTCTCAAATCCTCGGTCAATCGCGCCTTCAATACTTCGATGGAAGTAGGCGTTAAAGTCTGGGTGGAAAACACGATCGCCGGGACGCACCGCCACGTTGGCTCGGCCTATCTCACATTTGTTGCTGTGGATTCGCAGGGGCGCCGGGTGCCTGTTCCGCAACTGAAGCCAGAGACAGAGGAAGAGAAGCGGCACTACGAAGACGCCGGCCGCCGCCGCGAGTTGCGCCAATTCGAGGTTGAACGCAGGCGCGTCGCCAAGGCAGTCGAGGCTTAAATTATCTCAAAGTTTGGAGTTAAAAATATGGCTCATGCACACGTTCCTCCCCACACGCCTCAAGGTCCAACCGCTTTGCCGGGAGTGGCAAATATCGTCGCCATCGGATCGGGTAAAGGCGGGGTTGGGAAAACGACTCTTGCAGTGAATCTCGCTGTGGCGCTCGCGAAACTTGGTTTTCGGGTGGGACTGATCGACGCGGATGTCTATGGTCCGAACGTGCCGCTGATGCTGGGCACGACCCAGCAGCCGCGCGTGCTGGCGAGCAATCGGATCCAGCCGAATCTGGCCCATGGCGTGAAGATTATTTCCGTCGGCCTGATCTCGCCAGGCGATAAGCCGATGGTCATGCGCGGACCCATGCTGCACCAGATCATCCGGCAATTTTTGCAGCAGGTGGAGTGGGGCGAGTTGGATTTTCTCCTGGTTGACCTGCCGCCGGGTACGGGCGACGTTGTGATCTCACTGGTGCAGACGGTCCCGTTGACCGGCGCCGTAGTGGTGTCCACTCCTTCGGATGTTTCTCTCCAGGACGCACGCAAGGCGCTCGAAATGTTCCACCAGGTGAATGTCGAAGTGCTGGGCATCGTCGAGAATATGAGTCACTTCACCTGCCCGCACTGCCACCAGGAGATCGATATCTTTTCGAAGGGTGGCGCGGAGAGGATGGCAAAACAATTCGGTGTGCCGTTCCTCGGTTCGATCGAACTTGATCCGGAGATTCGGTATGGCGGTGATACCGGCTTGCCGGTCGCGCTCGCCGGCAAAGATTCGCCGAAGGTAGCGCAATTCTATGCGATCGCGCGCCAGGTCGCGGAGCGGGCTCAGACGCAGTCGGCGAAGACGGAAGACATCTTCGAGATCAGTTAGCGCGCCGAAAATAGCGTTCCTGATATTTTCACAAATAGCCTCTTGCTAACTTCTGGAGATCGCCTTACTCTGACTTCGCACTTAACCCCGGTCTATAGCCTTCATAGCCAAGCTCATCAACGGTTCATGTAGAGAGCAAATCGAGGCTCCGCTGTTGCATCTGAA
>CAYVSQ010000431.1:0-5496 GCA_964453815.1 uncultured Acidobacteriaceae bacterium
CAGCGCCGGGAGTACCCCAGCCGGACGTAATTCTGGGACAGAAGATGCTGGCCCTTGGAGTCGCTCGTGGTCTGCTGTCCGGTGAGACGGAATTCAGCAAGACGGAAATCGGTAAGGAGGCGGCGTCCTGCCCGGGCGCCGGTGAGATCAAAAAGGAAGAAAAGGAAGAGGTAGATACTTTGGTCGCTTTCCTACGAGACCAAGCAGAAAGGAGCTTGGCATGAATTGCGTCAACCATCCGGATATTGCTGTAGCAGCTTACTGCCAGAATTGCGGAAAGGCCTTATGCGCCCAGTGCGTACGCCCGGTTTCCGGTGTGATTTATTGTGAGCAATGCCTTGCGGCGAAATTGGGAATCGGGGGCGGAGGTTATGCCGCGCCCGGTGGGACAACTTACACTACGTCGGGCACCACAGCCGGCGGCGTGAACTATGCCGTGAGCGGCGTGATTCCGCCGAGCGGTCCAAATCCTGGCATCGCGATGGGCCTTGGATTTATTCCCGGCGTGGGGGCGATGTATAACGGCCAGTTCGTAAAGGCGCTGGTGCATGTGCTGGTGTTCGTAATTCTGATTGGGATCACGAGTAATCATGGGATCTTCGGAGTGTTTATCGGTGCCTGGATCGCTTACCAGGTCTTCGACGCGTACCAGACGGCGAAGGCTCGCCGCGACGGGCTGCCGCTGCCTGATCCTTTCGGGCTGAATGAACTCGGAGCGAAGATCGGTATTCCGAATTCCCCTATGACGCCGTCATTCACGCAGACCTATACGGCCGTGCCCCCGGTTCCTCCGGTGTCTCCGCCCGTTGTGGGCTACCCGCCTCCGGCCGATTTCACCAGTCCGTATCCGCCTTACACCGCTGTTCCGCCGGTTCCCCCTGTGGGCGCGGTTCCCCCGCTTGATGTCGATCCCTATGCGCCCGTGCCGCGACGCGAGCCGATCGGCGCGATTGTGCTGATCGGATTGGGGCTGCTGTTCCTGTTCAACACGCTGGGCATCTTCCGCTTCGACTGGATCGGGCATACCTGGCCGATCCTCATTATCGGGCTCGGCGCGTGGCTGCTCATTAAGCGTACGCGCGGAGTTCCTCCCCCACCTCCCCCTCCGGGTCCACCGACGCCACCCTCGGGAGGTGCGCAATGAACTCTTACATCCTTATCCATCGCATCAAAGGACCGGCGATGCTTCTGGTCTTCGGCGTCACGGCGCTGCTCAACGAGTGGGACATCATTTCCTTCGGCAAGAGCTGGCCACTGTATCTGATCGTGCTGGGCGTGCTCCAGCTCGCGGAACGCGCGGCATGGTCGCAGTGGCAGCAGCAACAGTATGTTCAGGGGCAATACGCGGCGCAAGGCGCGGGACCAGCGGCGAATATACCGCCCGCTTCGTCCTCGCTGGTGGTGTCGCCACCTGAGCTGCCCTCCGATCTTCAACGCCGTTATGATTCGGGCGAGGGGAGGTAGCGATATGGCAGCCTCTCCTCCTCCTCCCTATTCTCCTTCTCCGCAGGACATGCGCAGACAGGCGCGCGATTACGCGCGGGCTCAGCGTGAGCAGGCGCGGGCACAGCGACACTATTGGAAGCACTGGTATGGTTACAGGCGCGCGTCGATCGTGGGTCCGTGCCTTCTGCTGGTGATCGGCATCATCGCTCTGCTGCTCGAGACCGGGCACCTGAGTGCAGCGCAGTTCTGGACCTGGTATGCGCGCTGGTGGCCCGCTCTGCTGATTGGCGTAGGCCTGGTATCGCTCGCTGAATATTTCTGGGACCGGAATAATCCCTATGCTGGGCGTCGCTCAGTTGGCGGTGTGGTTTTTCTTATCCTGATTCTGGCCGCGATGGGATGGGGTACGCACGAGGGACGCTGGTGGGGGCCGTTGAGCAACCAGTTCGATGACGATGGCAACGACTTCTTCTCGATGATGGGCGCGGAGCACGATAACGATGTCCAGATGGATGAAGCCTTAGCCGCGAATGCAAATGTGAATATCCAGAACCCGCATGGCGATGTCACGGTGACGACGTCCACCGACGGGCAGATGCATGTGCGGGCGCACCAGGTAGTGCACTCGACATCGGACAAGGATGCCGAGAAGGCGTTCGACGAGGCGAAGCCAAGGATCGTGACTTCCGGCTCAGGGGCGGTAATCACCGTGCCCAGCCGCAACGGAGCGCGCGTGGATCTGACCGTGCAGCTGCCTGAGAAGTCGTTGGCGACGATCAATGCGGGTCACGGCGATGTGACAGTCGACGGCCTCAAAGGCAATGTGGATGTGACCTCCGGCCACGGCGACGTAAAGCTCGACAGTATTGGCGGCGATGTCCACGCGCGCATGAACCATGGAGATTTTTCGGCGCACCAGGTAGACGGACATGCCTTCGTGGATGGCCACGTGGAAGACGTGACTCTATCGGAGATCAAAGGGCCAGTGGGGCTCAACGGGGAATTCTTCGGCGATACACATCTGGAGCAGGTAGGCTCAACGGTTCACTTTCACACCACCAGAACGGACCTGGATATACCGAAACTGGCCGGCGATCTGACCATGGATAAGGACGATCTGACCGCGAATCAGGCCTCCGGACCGGTACGCATCATCACACGCTCGAAGAATATCGAGTTGTCACAGGTTACGGGCGATACGCACATTGAGAACAGCGATGGAGACGTGAATGTGACGACGTTGGCTCCGCTGGGCAATGTCAACATCACGAATCGCACCGGCGGCTTGACACTGACCGTACCGGAGAATTCCAACTTTACGGTAAACGCCAGCACCACTGAAGACGACGAGCTCCAGGCCGACTTTCCGCTGCAGTCGGCAGTCGGCGGCGACCGGCGCACGCTTCAAGGCACGGTGGGGCATGGCGGCGTGAAGCTCGATCTGAGCACCTCGCACGGAAACCTTCAACTGAAGCGGGGCGAGGGAGCTGAGAGGCCTGAGCCACCCGAGAAGCCGGAGCTGCCTGAGAAGCCCGAGGCGCCGGTTGCACCCAGGCATCTGAAGGCCCCGAAGGCACCTACGCCCCAGCCAACGGTTCAGTAGCCAGTTGTTCGGTAGCGAGCCGGGCGCTCACGATTGACTCGATGCGGCCCAGTACTTCGTCAAGTGTGAGGGCCGTCGAATCGATGATGACGGCATCGGAGGCCGGGTGCAGCGGCGACTGGGCACGATTGCGATCACGCTCATCGCGGTCGCGCAATTCCTTTGCGATGCCTTCGGCTGAGACGCCATCGGGCAAGGCAGTGATTGCTGTTGGACCGCTGGTCTGTTCGTAGCGGCGCTGGCTGCGCGCCTCGGGCGAGGCGTCAAGAAAGAACTTGATATCGGCATCGGGAAAAACGACGGTGCCGATGTCGCGGCCCTCCATTACTACTCCGCCAGCTTTGCCAATTTCGTGCTGCAAGCCCACCATCCAGACACGGACGGCGGGATGCACGCTGACCTGCGAAGCGGTCTGCGTCACTTCAGGGCTGCGAAGGCGTTCGGTCACATCGGCTCCGTCGAGCAGAACGCGATTTCCGGCAGGTGTCGGCACAAGTACAATTTCAGTGGATGCGGACAGCCGTTCAAGGGCAGCGGCATCGCCGGGATCGATATTTCTTTCGAGGGTCTTGAGAGCGAAGGCACGATACATGGCGCCTGTTTCAAGATTCAGTAAGCCGAAATGAGCGGCGAGATGTTGGGCTACAGTGCTTTTGCCGGCTCCTGCCGGTCCATCGATGGCGATAACTAAGCGTCGTCGACTCATTCGGAGCTTTTGTTACCCTCGTCCTTTCGCTTCCTGAAGGGCGGCTGTGCGCCGCCGGGCTTTGGTTTGGGTCTGTAACTGGGCTTGTATCCGGATTTGAATCCGGGCTTAAAGCCACGGGGCTTCGATCCGCCGGGTTTTGCTCCGCCGAATTTCGGCTTTCCATATGCAGGCTTTGCCGACTTTGAGAAGCCGCCGCTCGAAGGTTTGGATTTCCAGTCGCCCTTACCTCTGGAGGGACTCGACCGTTCCGCTGTTTTGCCGCCCTGTTTCCCCGGCTTGTCGCGGAAGAAGGGACGCTTTTCCGCGTCACGCGGTTTGCCTGCGCCGTAAGGCCGGGGACTGCGTGGACCGCCGGGTGTTTCTTCGCGGCGCGGCCGAAACGGACGATCACCTGAACCTGCTGGACGCGGCGGACGTGGAGTTGAAGCGTCGGCACCTTTCCACGGACGTGGCCTGTCAGAGTCGAAATTCTTTGGGCCGAAATTCTTCGGCCCGGATTTTGGAGGGCCGAACTTCTTTGGCGGAAACTTGCCGCCGACGCCCGAGCGGAAGCTGGGACGGCCGGTGCCGGGTCTGAGTTCGCCACTCGAAGTGCGTTCGCTGGTGCGCGGGCTGCTGTGTCTGCGCGGCGGGCGATCCCCCTGGGCTCCGCCTCCGGCGTAAGGTCTGGCCGGCTTGTCGAAGGACCGTTTTTCGAATGGCCGCCTGGCGAAGGGCGGCCGCTCCCCGTCTTCGGGTTTGCGATAAGGGCGGTCGCCTCCAGGTCTGGGACGGGCTGGACCATCAGCATTCGTGCCAAACTGTTTGCGACGCGGCGGGTAATTGCCCTGAGAATCCGTGCCCTTGCGCAGTGGGCGTTCGCTGCTTCGGCCTGCGCCGCCTCGACCTGAAGCTCTGGCGCCGCCTGCAGCAAAGCGCTCTGGCCGTGGTACGGTGCGGGGCCGGTCTTGCTTGAACGGCGGACGCCGGTCTGCATCTCCTGGTTTCCTGAATGGACGCTCGCGCTCGAAGTGAGGCTGAGTCCCCGGCAGGGCGTCGGCTGCTGGCTCGGGCTCGGCAAACTCCGGGAGCGACCCGGTGATGTGGAACATGGTCTGCACGCCTACCGGGATGAGCGAAACCTGCCGGGTGGCCGCGAGTCCATTCACCACTTCACGTACCTTTGAACGCGAGGTGAGGGGCGAGAGGAACGTCTCGACCTCGTCTGCGCTGGCGGCGAGTACGGATTCGAGATAGAGCGAGACCAAGGCGGAAAGCGCCGTGGTCTGGGCAATTTTGTTCGCCGCCGTCAACGCATCGGAGAAGCGCGTCTGTGTGAGCTCCCAGCGGGTTGGCTCGTTTGCGGCCCCGTTTGCCGCATAGACCGGCATGACGCGCAGGGCGCTCCACAGTTCCATGAGTCCGCGGAGCACTGCGGCTTCAGTCACTTCGCGTCCCAGAGATGCCTGAATTTCCGTTGCTTCGAGGGAGGTTCCCTTTTCCAAGGTCTTCCATATTTCGGCCACCAGCGGCGATGCTTTGGCGGGCACCACTTTCCAACTGCGGCCGCCGCGCAGGCTGAAGATGTAAGGGAATGCTTCGCGCGACACCAGAAAATCCGGCTGTTCGGAAAGTGTGCCGAAGAGGTTGAGGGGAAGCACCGCGCCATCTTCCATCAGCCGGATCATCAGACCGCTGGCGTTTTCAATGGCGCCGGAGGCAGGTGTCTCGCTCGGCTCGCCGGTGCAGGCTTCAACAA
>CAYVSQ010000432.1:0-3493 GCA_964453815.1 uncultured Acidobacteriaceae bacterium
ACTTCAAGGGCCCTTATGAGGAATACATGAACGCCACCAGCGCCGCCGGCTAGGAGAACCACTTGGCGCTACTGCTTAACGCACAATCCGTAACTAAGACCTTTGGCGCGACCACGCTCTTCCGCGACATCTCTTTTACCATCAACGATGGTGATCGCATCGGACTGATCGGGCCGAATGGCAGCGGCAAGTCCACGCTGCTGAAGATGCTCGCGGGCGACATCGACGCCGACTCCGGCGAGATCACGCCGCGCAAGAACCTGCGCATGGCGTATGTCGAGCAGGATTCCCAATTCTCCGCCGGCGCAACCGTCCGGTCCGTAATCGAAAGTGCACTTAAGCGCACCAGGGTTCCCGAAGGCGAATGGGAATCGCGCCTCCGCACCACTCTGGGCATGACCGGCATCCACGATTTTGAAACCGTGGCCGCTACATTTTCCGGCGGCTGGCGCAAACGCCTGGCCATCGCTGAGGCCCTCGTCCAGAAACCCGATCTGCTGCTTCTCGACGAACCGACCAACCACCTCGACCTCGCAGGCATCGAGTGGCTCGAAGAACTGCTCGCGAATCAGCCCTTCGCCTGCGTCGTCATCAGCCACGATCGCTACTTCCTTGAGAACGTCGCGACCCAGATGGCTGAGCTCAATCGCGCCTACCCCTCGGGGATGCTCCGAGCTGACGGCAACTACAGCCAGTTTCTCGAAAAGAAGGAAGGATTCCTTCACGCGCAGTCGCGCCACCAGGAGGCGCTCGAAAACCGCGTTCGCATTGAGAAAGAATGGCTCCGGCGGGGTCCCAAGGCGCGCACGACCAAGTCCAAGGCTCGCATTGACAACGCGAACAAGCTCATCGGAGAGCTCGCCGATCTCAACACTCGTAGCCGTACTGCGAGCGCAGGGCTCGACTTCACCGCAACCGGCCGTCAGACCAAGCGCCTTATCGAGCTCGAGGACCTTAGCTATTCCGTCGAAAACAAGAACCTCTTCGACCATCTCGAATTCCACCTGACTGCGGGCGTGCGCGTGGGACTCGTCGGCCCCAACGGAAGCGGCAAGACCACGCTGCTGCGTCTGCTCACGGGCGAAATCGAACCCACAGCCGGCACAATCAAGCGCGCCAACCAACTCCGCGTCACCTACTTCGAACAGAACCGCCAGCTCGACGACGACCAGACGCTGCGCCGCGCGCTCGCGCCCGACAGCGACTCGATCGTTTACCAAGATCGCGTCATCCACGTCGCATCGTGGGCTGCCAGGTTCCTCTTCACCGGCGAGCAGCTCAACCAGCCTGTCTCGCGCCTCTCCGGAGGAGAGCGCGCCCGCGTGCTCATTGCGCAGCTCATGCTGCAACCCGCCGACGTGCTTCTCCTCGACGAACCCACCAACGATCTCGACATCCCTACGCTCGAGATTCTTGAAGAGACGCTGCTCGAATATCCGGGTTCGCTGGTTCTTGTCACTCATGACCGCTACATGCTCGACCGCATCGCCAATATCGTTGTGGGGCTCGACGGCGAGGGCAATGCAGCCACCTTTGCCGACTACGCGCAATGGGAAGTGTGGCTGACGGAACAAGAGCAAATCAAGAAAGAAACGCGCACCTCGGAACGCCCGGCATCGGCAGCCGCATCCCCATCGAAAAAGAAGCTGTCTTATATGGAAGCCCGCGAGTTCGCGACCATCGAAGACCGCGTTGCCGAGGCCGAGGACCTTCTCAGAAAATCACACGCTGTGCTGGAAGATCCTGCGGTCGCGACCGATGCGACGCGTCTTCAGGCGGCGCTTGCGGCACAGGAACGCGCGCAGGAAGTAGTAGACGCCCTCTATGCCCGCTGGTCTGAACTTGTTGCCAAGCAGGCCTGAATTTCAGACGCGCCATTTGTCCGGACGCCAGTTGTTGATGGCCTTCTTGATATCCTTCCGGCTTAACTTCTCCGTCCAAGCCCGCTCGGCCAAAGCGGGTAGCTCCTCGTCCGGCGCAAAGCGGAGACCGATCAACTGGTCTTCGGTCAGCTCCGGAACGTGGCGGCGGAGTGGTTCGGGCAACAGGGCATAGAGCCGCAGCTGCTCCTCCAGCCGAATGACGCGGTCCTGCACCTTCATGGGATTGGAGCGGACGAGAAACGCCAGGATGTAGAATACGACCGCCAGCACCACGTCCATGCTTGCCAGTACTACGTCCCATGTCGAGCTGAGTCCAGAGACGTGAACCAGCCAGATGATGCTGACGATCAGGTTGATCAGCAGGAGCGGAATGAGTACGAAGTGGAAGATCGGGTGAAAGCGTCCGTGATTTGCATAGCTCTGGGGCTGGTCGGACATTAGGTTGGGTTCCCTTCAGAAGAGTCAAGCAGGCGGTAATGTTACCTCTCCGGGTTCCATAGTACCCCGCTCCCCCCGCTTGATTCAGCGGGAGTTGCAGACGTTGGTCTTGACAAGTGTTTGAAAACACATGGCTTGCTTAAATAAGCACTGATTCTAAAAGACTTATGGAGTCGAAAACCCTCCTGAACCCGGCAAGAAGTCGAGCGAAAGGAACCATCGCTCCTTTTTAGTTTATCAATTTTGGGGAAATCCCCGCCAAGTTTCGGCGTGTATTTGTGCTTTTTGAATGAGCGATTTGAGAGGTTATTTCGGATTTAAAGGTCTTGACAGCAATTATCCAGGTTCAGATCGCGGATCCTCAAGTTTGCGTAATTGCTAACCGTGGTGCTAATGTCTGACGTCAAATCCAATGGCAATTTCAAGCGACAAGGCGCTCGCGGGGCTGCGCATCGCGGTCGGAATCCTCTTCCTGATTTTTGGCGGATATAAAGTCTTTGGCACCCAGTTCACGACCGGCGGCGGTTTTGAGGATTGGATCAACCGCTTTGTACAAGAGGGGGCCTATCCGTTTATGGTGCCCGTCCTGAAGAGCTTTGTGCTTCCCCACGCCAGACCAATCGCGTTGCTTGTGGCCTATGGTGAAATAGCGATCGGAGCTGCGCTGGTGCTAGGCCTTCTGGCAAGAACAGCAAGCGTGTGCGGTCTAATCTACATGCTCAGTCTGCTGTTCTCGGCGAATTATCCTGGGCCAAATGCGGCATTTTGGCAATACTTCGGAGCCTCTTTGGAGCATCTAGTATTGGCACTCTGCTTTGCCGCGTTCGCCCTGACAAAGCCTGAAGAGGTCTTTTCCATACGCACTTATTTCCGTTAGTGTTACGCGGCGCAGGCAAAGGCATCGCAACCCCAATAAGTCAGCGGGAAGGACCGAATCTCTCTCGGTCGCCGGTTTGAAAATCTCGGCCGAAAGGTGGAGACAAAAACCGACCATCTGACGCAAGACACAACTTCAGATCCAACCTATTCTGTATTTGTCTCTTGCATATAAACACCTCCTGACCCTGATCTCACACGATCAGGGTTACTTTTTGGCAGCTGCTCTTCGATTTCATTCGCCGACTCACTCATGGGACGCAGCGGCGCCATACGCGGCCAGTACCGCGCCGTCG
>CAYVSQ010000433.1:0-8628 GCA_964453815.1 uncultured Acidobacteriaceae bacterium
CGATGCCATCCAGCAGGTAGTTGTTTTGCGCCGGGCGCAGACCATTGGCAGTAAAGGCGCCGGAGGCCTGATTACCTCGTGTATCGTTTTGCGGCGAGTTCACGCCCGCACCCAGCTGGGCAAGGAACGTAAAATTGCGTCCATTCAAGGGCAGACTGTTGATGCTGTGCTCAGTGACCACTTGCCCGACGGATGCGTCCTGGGTCTGCAGCTGCGGTGCCTGGGCGGTCACCTCGACGGTTTGCGTCGCCGAACCGGGCTTCAGCTGGATATTGACCTGGAGGATGTTGTTCACATTCACCTGCAAATTTTGCTGGGTCGTCGTAGCGAAACCAGGAGCGCTGGCCGTGACGGAGTAATGTCCGATCTTGACCGGCGCGAAGGTGTATTCTCCGCCGCCGCTGGCGGACTTCTCGAGTGTCAAGCCGGTGTCTGTACTCAAGAGGGTCACTTTGGCGTTGGGAACTACTGCGCCGGTGGGATCCTGGATGACTCCGGTGATGGTTCCTTCATCTACCTGGGCAAATAGACGCGGACTTTGAAGCAGAAGAAGGCACAAGCATGTAAGGGTTATGTAGCCCAAGGATCTAAACCAACTTGCGGCATTGCGATCACGGCCCATCTGAATAACCTCCCAATTTTGTTACGCCATCGTCCTTGCGTTGTGGCGAAACTGACAATACGGAGCTGAGTAACCGGTTACATTGAGGCTAAGGAAAACGGTTACATCACTAACCGGAGCCAAGTTAGTACAGACAATTAACCTTTGTCAACCAAAAGATGGAGGTTTTTTCAGCCGAAGGGTGGAGATGGTTATTTTGGGGGGAATGTACGTCACTTTGATGGGCGAGTTGCACCTTCGGCTGCCATGATTTTGGGCTGAATCTGAGCCGGGTGTTAGCATGACAGGTACCTATCCGGCCCATACGGTACTCCTAAGGATGTCGCGTAACAAAAACGAAAATCAACCCCTTTCCCGACGGGCGCTCCTTAAGAGCATGGGGTTGGCTCCCCTGCTTCTCCGCCCGGCACCCTTCTACGGATTCTCACTTCTGCTCGGAGGCCCTGCGTTTCCGCCGTATCAAAATCCCCCCTTCACTTTCTCCGATGTTCGTCTGACGCCACACTATCCCAAGAAGTCTCCGTTGGAAGATGTCCTCCGACTGGTCGCTCCGGGTTCTGACGAGTACGTTACCGAGAAATACGCCTTTGAAATTCAGTCGCTCTTCAATCAATGGAGCCGCGTCCTCAAAGCATCGGCCCATGATCATGCGGCCTTGGCGAAGTCGCTCGAGGCTTCAATCGACTCGTCGATTGAAGCCTCTCCGCTGGCTATAGCCAAGGAAATCACGTTGCGTACTGGAGACGGGATCGAAGTCGTGAGAAGACAGTTTGGCACCCATGTCGTTTCCGGCCGCGAGCGATTTCTCCAGGAGATCCAAGGCTGGCTGGGGCCCGTCTCACGGGTAGAAACCGCAGAATTCGAAATCACTGGTATCGAAGAAATTGCCAGCGCACCACTGAGCGTTCGTGTGGAAATCCGCTATGACATCGTCGCTACGCGGAAGGATGAATCGCGCGGGGAGAGGGTTGGATCCTGGCGTACTGAGTGGTCCCGCGTTGAATCGGGGGCGTGGAAAGCTCGGCGGTGGGAGGCCAGGGAAGAAACATTGAGCGTCACACCTGGACCCATTTTTATCGACGTGACCTCCCAGGCTCTCGGCGGAGCGGAATCGTACACAAAGCAGATGCAGCGCAGCTCCGATTATTGGCGTACGGTTCTGGATGGCGCCTGCGGCATTGACGTTTACGGTAACAATGGCCTAGCAGCGGGCGACTTCGACAATGATGGCTTCGACGATCTCTATGTCTGTCAGCCGGCCGGACTGCCGAATCGGCTCTACCGCAACCGCGGGGACGGTACCTTTGAAGACGTAACGGAAAAGGCCGGAGTTGGTGTACTCGACAACACCGCGTGCGCGCTGTTCGCCGACTTTGAGAACAAGGGACGTCAGGATCTTCTTGTCGTTTGCGGCACCGGCCCTCTGCTCTTCCTGAATCAAGGGGACGGGACTTTCGTACTCAAGCGCGACGCCTTCAAGTTTGAGCGCCCTCCTCAGGGATCGTTTACGCATGCGGCAGTAGCCGACTACGATCGCGATGGACGTCTCGATATTTACTTCTGCCTGTACAGCTATTACCTGGGCCTCGATCAGTATCACTACCCAGTGCCCTATTTCGATGCCCGGAATGGTCCGCCGAATTTCCTGCTGCACAACGAGGGGGATGCGACTTTTGTAGACAGGACCGAAATGGCAGGACTGAATGCCGAGAACGATCGCTACAGTTTCGCTTGTGCCTGGGGCGACTCCAATTCGGATGGCCTGCCCGACCTTTACGTGGCCAACGATTTCGGGCGCCCTAATCTATATCGCAACAACGGTAATGGAACGTTCACCGCAATCTCCAGCGAGGCCCACATTGACGATGCGGGAGCAGGAATGAGCGCATGCTGGTCTGATTTCGATGACGACGGAAATCAAGATATCTATGTCGCCAACATGTGGTCCTCGGCGGGTCAAAGAGTTTCACAGCAAAAGCGCTTTCACGAAAATGCGCCGGACAATGTCCGCGCGCTTTACCAGCGACACGCGCGAGGCAATGCGCTCTATCGGAACCAGGGAAACGGGAAGTTTCAAAACATCAGCCAGCAGGCCGGAGTTGAGATGGGCCGTTGGTCCTGGTCCTCGGATTTCTGGGATTTCGATCATGATGGCTACCCTGACCTTTACATCGCCAATGGGTACATTTCCGCGCCCGACCGGAGCGACCTTGCCCTGAGCGACCCTGACGGGAGCGGCCTGGCAAGTTTTTTCTGGCGGCAGGTAGTAGCAAAATCACCCGAGGACTCTACGCCCTCGCTGGCTTACGAGCATGGATGGAATGCCATCAACGAACTGATCCGGTCGGACAATTCATGGAATGGCTATGAGAGAAATGTCATGTTCGCGAACAATCGCGATGGCACATTCTCCGAAGTCTCGGGTACGGTGGGGTTGGACTTTCCTGAGGACAGCCGCTCCTTTGTTCTCGCCGATCTCGACCATGATGGACGGTTAGAGGTGATCCTCAAAAACCGGAATGCCCCGCAGCTACGGATTTTGCACAACGTGATGAAGGATCTCGGCCACTCGGTCGCCTTCCGCTTACGCGGGCAAAAAAGTAATCGCGATGCCATCGGAACGGCAATCACCGTCGAAGCGGGTACCCTTCGCCAGACAAAGTATCTGCAGGCGGGGTCCGGGTTCCTGGCCCAGCACTCCAAGGAAATATTTTTTGGAGTTGGAAAGCACGAAGGGACACTCCATGCCACTATCCGATGGCCCAGCGGGCTCTCTCAGGAATTCAAAGATCTACCCGTAAACCATCGGATCGAAATTGAAGAGGGTGCCACTGCATTTGTGGCCAAACCCTTCGCCGCACCAGCCGTGGCTTATGCGACAGGCGGACCACCGCCGGCTTTAGAACCGTTGCCTTCCCAAATAGCCACATGGCTCATTGAACCCTTAAAGGCACCCGAGTTTTCCCTGCCCGATCTTGCGGGCAACATGCGCGACCTCCGGCAGTTACAGGGCGGCTTTGTGCTTCTCAACTTCTGGGCGACAACGGCACCGCTCTGCCGCGACCAGCTGAGACTTCTCCATCAGCACCGGTCAGCGCTTACCACCAACCAGACGAGTATCCTGGCGATCAATGTCGACGATGCGGCCTCAATGGGCGCCGCACGATCGTTCGCTGCGGAGCAAACCTTTTCCTTCCCCATCCTTTTCGCGACCGAGGATGTGGCAGGCATCTACAACATCGTCTATCGTTACCTCTTCGACCGTCGCCGCGACCTCGCCATTCCTACCTCTTTCCTGCTCGACAAGGAAGGCATGATCGTCAAGGTATATCAGGGGCAGATCGATCCCCAGCGCCTGGTGGAGGATGTCCGATCTGTCCCAACTTCGGCAGCCGATCGCATGCAAAAAGCAATTCCGCTGGGCGGCGTGCTCCATCAGGGCGTGTTTCAGCGTAATGACTTTACCTACGGCGTGGCCATGTTCCAGCACGGCTACCTGGACCAGGCGGCGGACTCTTTTCAACAGGTCATCGCTGCGAAACCCGACGATCCCGAAGGGTATTACAACCTGGGCACTCTCGAGCTCAGGAGAAATAATTTTCCTGAGGCACGCCGTTATCTTGAGCAGACTTTAAAGCTGAAACCGAACTACCCCGAGGCCTGGAACAATCTCGGAATGATGGCTGCTCAGGAAGGCCACGCCGAGGAAGCCATCCGGGACTTTCAGCAATCGGTGCTCCTGAGACCCGGCTATGCCACCGCCCTCCTGAACCTGGGAAATGTCTATCGGCGGCAGGGGGCTTTTGACAAGGCACAGGAATGCTTGAGTCGCGCGCTCGAAATTCAACCCGACGATCCTGAAATCAATTACAGCCTCGGAATGTTCTACGCCCAGCAAAGCCAAACGCAGCGCGCTTCGGACTATTTGCAGAAAGCGATCGATCTGCGTCCAGACTATCCCGAAGCCTTGAACAACCTTGGCGTCCTCTTTGTACGAGGACAGGATTACTCAAGGGCGGAGGAGCAATTCAAGACTTGCATACGCGTTGCCCCAAACTTTGATCAGTCCTATCTGAATCTTGCCCGTCTTTATGCGATGCGCGGCGACCGGGAAAAAGCGAGAGAATCGGTGCAGGAACTGCTGCGCTTGCAGCCCCAAAACGCGGGCGCCCGGCAGGCCATGGAAATGCTACAATGAGCCACTTGATCGGCATTCGACGCAGTCTTTCGCAAATGGCCCGTCGTCTTTCACATCAGCATCCGGCTAGATATGCGATGAGATGGTCCGGTGCAAGCGGTGCCGTCACGCTGTTTGTAATTCTCTCTTTTTCCCTGGCTCTCGCATCCCAGCAGCAACCTTCTCCTTCACAGAAAAAAGGTCAGGATTCAACTGCCTCCCCAAGTCTGCAGGAAGCGGAGACGCTGCTTCAGCAAGGTCATCTCGACCAGGCCAAAGTCAAAATACAAGAGGAACTCCAGCGGAATCCTTCCAGCGTCGAGGGTTACAACCTGTTGGGGATCGTCGAAAGCGACGAACAGGACTATCCGAATGCGCTTGCGGCATTCCAGAACGCTCTGAAGCTTGCCCCCAACTCCACCAAAACTCACAACAACCTGGGAAGTGCTTACGTCGCCCAGAAGAGACTCGATCTGGCGGAGAAAGAATTCCGAACTGTTCTGCGTCTCGACCCTGCGAATCGCGATGGGAATTACAACCTGGGCGTGCTTCTGATGGCCAAGGGATCGCCTGCCGAAGCTATCCCGCATTTTGAACGCGTGCGGCCGGCAAACCTCGAGACCAGCTTCAACCTGATCCACGCTTACTTCCAGAGCAAACGCACCGCGGAAGCGTTGCGCATGGCAACGGAGCTTTCTGAGCAGAACAAAGACAACGTCCAGGTGCATTTCTCACTTGGCCTATTGCTTGCTTCTGAAAAGCAATACAAGCCTGCCCAGCTCGAACTCCAGAAGGCCGACGTGCTGCAGCCGGGAACCTTCGAGATTCCCTATAACCTCGGACAGGCCTTTCTTCGCAACGGCGAATATCCCAATGCGGAACTCGCATTGACCCGGGCTCTAAAATTGAAACCCGAGTCCCCAGAGACGCTCTATCTGCTGGCGCAGGTTTACGCGGACGAGTCGCGACCGCTGGACGCCCTGGATTTACTGGTCCGCGCGCACAAAATAGCGCCAGAGAATACGGACATCATCTTCCTCATGGCCCAGGTCAGCATCTCTCAGCACTATTACGAGGATGCGATACCGCTTCTGGAATCGGGCCTTAAGCTCGCCCCGCGGCGCCCCGACCTCCTGGCCACGTTGGGCGAGAGCTATTTTATGTCCGGCAAGGTCGAGAAGGCCGTTGAAGAATTCAAGAAACTGATCGAAGTCGAGCCCTCGGCGCGTTCTTACGCCTTCCTCGGACTTTCCTACCGGGATCTGGGACGATTCGATGAGGCGAAGCAGTATTTTCAGCAGGGTCTCAAGCTGGATCCTCACAACAGTGCCTGCCTGTACAACCTGGGTTTTATCGCGGAGCGGCAGGGAGATACCGCAGCCGCCGAAGGCATGTTTCAGGAGGTATTGCGCACAAACCCGGACTATCCCGACGCGCTGTTGGAGCTGGCCAACCTCCGAATCGTCAGCAGGAAGCTTCCGGAGGCGGCGGAACTGCTCAGGAAATATGTTCGAGTCGCTCGCAACCCGGCTACCGGGTACTACAAGCTCGCGATGGTGGAGAGAAGTTTGCACGATACCGACGCCGCCAATCGAGACTTGAACATATTTCAGACGCTCTCGAAAGACGCTTCCGCCGGGCCATATCCCTACGAGCACCTTTTTGATTACGTTGATAACCGCTCAAAACTTGATCCTCACGCCCGCGATCAACTGGATATCGCCGAGCTCACTGATGAGATCAAGAAGCATCCCGATCAGCCGGAAAATTTATATCTGTTGGCTGAGGCTTACTTGAAAGCCGGGAAGGTGGACGAGGCCAGAAGCATGATCGCGCAGCTCGACCAGATTAGCTCGATCGATTACCGCACACTGACAGGAGTCGGCGTATTGCTCGCCCGTTACCATCTGTACGACGATGCCATCCGGCAGTTTCAGGCTGTGCTGCAAACGAATCCAGCTTCAGACGAAGTGAAATTTGACCTTGCGGATGCCTATTTCCGGAAGCGTCTTTATTCGCAGGCGCTCGATGTTGCTGGGCAGGTTTCAGAAGAAGGCCGCAAAGACGATGCCTACCTCGCTTTGCTCGGAGATATCTACGGTCATCTCGGTGAGATGGCGCAAGCCAAAGAGATTTACCTGAACGCCATCAGTCGCAACCCAGACAATGATCAGGGCTATCTCTCGCTTTCACTGCTACAGTTTCGCGAGAATGACGTCGCAGGTGCGAAGCAGACGCTCCTGAAAGGTCAGGCCCGCATCCCCGGCTCCGGAAAAATTCTTTGGGGCTTGGGAATCGCTTCAGCGCTGGAGGGAAACACCGCGGAGGCCGCGCAGCAATTCGAGCGCGCCGTGGATATGCTTCCGGAATGGCCGGGCAGCTATTCAACCCTGGGTGTTTTCTACTTTCAAACGGGGCAGATCGACAAGGCCAAAGAAGTCTTGAACCGTTTCAAGAACAGCAATGCAAAAGGTGGTTTGGACGTGAACCGGATTGAACAAACCCTTGCGCAGGCTCCGGCGACTGCTCCGTCCGGCGATCAACCGATGTCGATGGCGAACCGGGAGCAGTTTCTTCAGATCGCGCTGTCGCTCGCGGATAGGACGCTCTGAGAACCTTGCGGCAATCTGAAAAAAGTAAGCGTTTTGCGCATCGAATATGGCGCGGCGCCAGATTTAGCACAGTGATCCTGCTGATTGTCATCATTGGTGTATCCGGCCATCGGAGCGCTCGCGCTCAACAGGCTGCGAAAGCCCCGGAGTTTGCAAAAGCACAGGAGGCCGCGAAGGCGCAGGACGCTCCCGTCGCTGTCCGCTATACCGATATTCGCAAAGCCGCCGGAATCAACTTCCTTCAGGACTCCACGCAAACCGACCAGAAGTACTATCTCGAAACCATGGGCACGGGTGTCGGGTGGATCGACTACGACCAGGATGGACTGATGGACCTTTACTTCGTCCAGTCGGCCGCCACTGACATTTACAGACCTTCTCATCCATTGCGCTCGGCGCTCTACCACAACAACGGCGACGGAACATTTACCGACGTCACGGATAAAGCCGGCGTGGGAGGCGAAGGACATTATGGGCAGGGTGTTGCTGTGGGAGACTTCGACAACGACGGCTGGCCGGATCTTTACGTGACGGGTTATGGCCGCGCCATTCTCTACCACAACAATCATGACGGAACCTTCACCGATGTCACGGCCAAGGCCGGGGTTGCCGATGATGGCCTGTGGTCAACAAGCGCAGGATGGTTTGACTACGATAA
The DNA here is from genome assembly GCA_964453815.1 of uncultured Acidobacteriaceae bacterium. Taxonomy (GTDB): domain Bacteria; phylum Acidobacteriota; class Terriglobia; order Terriglobales; family Acidobacteriaceae; genus Silvibacterium. The sequence goes on from CAYVSQ010000433.1 coordinate 8,070, forward strand.
AGACGGATGGCTTGACCTGGTGGTCACCAATTACATTGAGTGGACCCCCCAAAATAACCTTTGGTGCGGCGAACGCAGGCCGGGGTATCGTTCCTACTGCAATCCGAACAATTACAAAGGCCAGAAGACTAAGCTCTACCACAACAATCATGACGGCACCTTCACCGACGTGAGCGACAAGTCAGGCGTTGGCAAGCCCGAGTCGAAGGGCATGGGAGTTGTCCTGGCTGACTTCAACAACGACGGCTGGCCGGACATCGCCATCGCCAACGACACCTGGCCGAATTTCCTGTTCCTCAATAACCACGACGGTACCTTCAAAGATGTCTCTCTGATTTCCGGGCTGGCCGTAAGCGAAGACGGGAAATACGAAGCAGGGATGGGCATCGACGCCGCGGATGTGGATGGCGACGGTTTGCTCGATGTATACATCACCCACCTTGATCTTGAGTTGAACCGCCTCTACCACAACAACGGCGACGGAACATTTACCGACGTCACGGATAAAGCCGGCGTGGGAGGCGAAGGACATTATGGGCAGGGTGTTGCTGTGGGAGAC
>CAYVSQ010000434.1:0-7601 GCA_964453815.1 uncultured Acidobacteriaceae bacterium
CTGGGCACGATAGGCGCGAAAGGCTTCACAGAAAAGCTCGCTGGTCGTGCGTGATTCCTGTGCGGCAAGCTGCTCGACCTTGCAGCGAGCTCCGGCGGAAAGCTTATGGTAAAGGTGCGACGGATGGGCACAGTCATCGACCTCGCGCCTTATTGCGTTTGCTTTTGCTTAAAGTAGAGGATTAGCTCCAGGTCTTGTTGCGCGGCTTCATAGTTGCCCCCGCTGCGCTTCACGATATCAATTGCCCGGCGCTGGAAGAACTCTGCTGCATCGAGTTCTCGTTCGAACATCAGAATGCTGCCCAGGCCATTGAGGGCGCTGGGGTCGGAGGGATCGACGCAGAGCGCGTCGAAGAAGTGACGCTCTCCCTGATTGAGCAGCGGGTCTTTGGGCGCGCGTCCGGCCTGAATTTCATCCCAGTGCGCGAACATATAGTCGTTCTTGCATTGGTAGCCGGCCAGGTTCAGGATCATTGGATCAAACGGGGCTAACTGCTTAGCGCTCTTTAAGGCGTCGCTGGTGTGGACATTGGCTTCAGCAGCCTTTTGAAAATCTTCCGTCATGGCCATGACGGTGGCAATCTGCGCCGCGCCGATTCCGTTGACGAGAGATTGGACGACCTGGCTCCGGCTGCCAAGCCACGGAGCGACTTTGTTTGCGGTGGATGGAGACGCTTTGATGGCGAGGGCCAACTTTGTGCCGATGTCCGTCTGATCGCGCTGCCGGTTGAGGTAGGCTGTGTTCTGGAGAAACTGCGGCAATGGGGTTGCGTCGAGCACGCAGGGAATGATGAAGCGGTTGAGATGAAAGGCGGTGAAGATCTCGGCCATCACCCAGCGCGACTCCAATGCAGGTTGCGACCACAGGAGCACCATCGCGCGACTGTCTCCGATCGCGGACTGGAGCTCGTCACGCAGCAGGCTGCCAAAGGCAAGGTTGGAGTTATCGACCCAAGGCTTAAGCCGGTTCTGGCCGAGAGAGTGTGCGACGGAGTTGGCGAAGTCGGCGTCCTGTGAAGCGTGGCTGAGGAAGGCGTCAAACTTATAGCGGCGGACGATGGAGTTGGAGGTCTTAGTGGTCATGGCGTCGGTGAACCTTCGTTCCTCTTTCACCGCAGGACCAGCACCAGAGGGGATTTGTCGTCTAGTATGCGCTCTTTCGGATTTGTTATGCAGCATGCTGCTTCATAGGGTGAGGTAGCAATATCGGTTGCCGCTTGTTCGTTCTAGTCAGCATCTCGGACAAGTGCCCATCCACGAATCGGATTAGAATTGGGTTGGCTTCAGCCGTGCTCGATTTGGGTACGTCTGCGGCGAAATGGTTGCATTATGAGTCCAAAACAAGCAGCAACGCTCGAAGTAGCCTGCCCCGAATGCGGCGCTACGCTCAAAATCGACGTCGCCACCAGCGCCGTCATTGCCCACACGCCCGCCCCGCGCAAGCGCACCTTCGAAGACTTTGAAACCGCCGCCCGCGCCATGCGTGAGCAGGACGAGCGCCGCGAGAGCCTCTTCCGCCAGTCCGTCGACGCCGAAAAGAACAAGGACGATGTTCTAGCCAAGAAGTTCGCCGAAGCCCTGCGTAAGGCGAAGGAGACTCCCGACGAGGGCAAACCGCTCCGCGACTTCGATCTCGACTGATTTTGCATCACATCCAGTAAGCTACACGGGATATACAAATGACACTGATGAAATTGCCCAAGCAAATCGAAGCCAAACTCCCCAACTCTGTCCCCGAAGTTCACTGGACGCGCGTCGTCGGCGCCGGATCGCTGATTGTGAGCGCCTGGCTGCTCCTAACCGGCAGGCGGAAGGCGGCCCTTGCCGTTGCCGCGGGCGGAGCCGCTGTTACCCTTCTTGAAAATCCGGAGGTCGCGCAAGAATTGTGGAAGGGTATGCCCGGCTATCTGCATTCCGCAAAGGACATGCTGGTTCGCGTGGAAGAGTTTGTCGAGGACATCGCCGAAAAAGGCAACAAGTTGCGCAAGACGCTCACAGACTCGTAGGCCCGCTTTCGAGGCGGTTGGCTATTCGATACCCAGTTGCTGCCGCGCCGCGAGGCTGATGCGCTGCGGACCCCACGCGGGCTCCCACACCAAGTTCACCGCCGCCGCGCTGATTTCCCGCACGCCCGCCAGCCGGTTGCGCACCTGCTCGATGATCCGCTCATGCGATGGACATCCCTTCGATGTCATCGTAATGTCGATCTCCACCCTCTGCCGCGGAACCATCCCCGGCGCATCCGGGTCCGGCGCAACCGCTACGCGATACACCAGGCCCAAATCCACTATGTTCACCGGCAGCTCCGGATCGTAGACATCGCGGAGCACCGTCAGCACATCTTCCTCGGTCAAGAAAAATCTCCTACAAACGCCTGGGTGCCCCACGTCCGGATTCTCGGACGCCGGCTCTACACCCTAATCCCCTTCACCCTGCCCTTAATGCGTTCGTTCCACCAGGTACCGCGCGACCGCCTTCAATCCCTCGGCCGTGTCTCCGTACGGAGAGAGTATGGCAAAGGCCTCAGCAATCAGCGTGTTCGCATAGGTTCGCGAAGCTTCGATACCAAACACGGCGGGCCATGTCGCCTTGTCGCTCGCCAAATCCTTCCCCGCCGTCTTGCCCAGGTGCTGCGAGTCCTGCGTCACGTCGAGCACATCGTCCACAATCTGGAACGCGAGACCCGCTTTGCGTCCAAATTCAGTGAGCCTGCGAACATCTTCCGCGTCACCGCCCGCATAGACTCCGCCCGCCGCCAGGCTCACGCGAATCAGCGCGCCCGTCTTCGCGCGATGGATCGCAGCCACGCTTTCGGCGGTCGGCTTCGAATGTTCGCCTTCGAGGTCCAGCACCTGTCCGCCAATCATCCCCTCGACCGTGCCCGTCGCCTCTGCAATCAGCCGGATAATTTCCACCGTCGCCGAAGCCCGGCAGCGCAACCCCGCCAGCGTCCGGTAGGCCAGTGTTTGCAGAGCATCTCCCGCCAGAATCGCGATCGCTTCGCCGAAGACCACGTGGCAAGTTGGCTTGCCGCGTCGCATATCGTCGTTGTCGAGCGCCGGCAGATCGTCATGGATCAGCGAATACGTATGCAGCATCTCGATCGCCGCGCCCAACTCCTCCACGCCGGCCGGAAGCTCGCCACTGCCAATCATCCGTGCCGCTTCCATCGCCAGAATCGGCCGTAGCCGCTTTCCCCCGGCGAACGTGCTGTGCCGCATCGCGCGATGGATCGACGAAGGTACTTCCTCGCCATGAGGCAGCAATCTCTCAAGAGCGCGGTCGGTCAACTCCGCGCCGGTGTGCAAAATTTCTTTTACCTGAACTTCAGCTTGCATTCGCTCTATGATATCCGCTGGCGTCGCCGCAGTGCAGCCGACCCTAACCATAAGACTGCCGCCGTGAGTGAAAGGACGCGCCCCAGCCAAACATCGCGCGTCGTCCCATATTGAACGTCAACCTCCGACGTCCCCGCCAGGATGGGAATCGTCATCAGCCCATCGCTGCGCCTCGGCTTCGCGTCCACACGTACGCCATTCACGCGCACCTGCCACGCCGGATAATCCATCAGACGAAGCACAGCGAAACCCGCGTCCGAGCGCACTGCCGCGCTCATGCGCTCCACATCCCAGCGCCGAATGTATACCTCCGACGATGCCAAATCCGCATTGCCCGTCTGCCACTCCGGATTCTCGGCCACCGAACTGTCGGCCTCGTCGCCGCCCACGCTTCGCAGCACCCGAATCTGCGGGAGTTCACGCTGTATTGCGCCATTGTCCGCCGGAGCCGCCGTATACTCATCCGTGCCCTCAAATCCGCCATCTCGAAAAGTAGCCTGCTGCGCGCCCGCATTGTCCTCCTCATCGCACGGCTGCCAGAAGTACACCCACGCAATGGCCGACATCATGCCAGCCAGCACAACAACCACCGCCGTGCGAAGGAAGATATCTTGCCGTGTAACCGCGTCGCCTCGCAGCGCCAGCCCCGTCAACGCCGCCAGAACCAGGCTAAGCATCAGCAGCCACCGCCACGGAAACTGCAGAAACGCAAGCTCCGGCGAATGCCGCCACACAACGTCGGAGAAGGGAAACAGCAGATACGTCATCACAATTGCGAGCACGATCATCGGCATCCGAATCGCGCGCGGCATTCTCGCACGATACGAAAACACCGCGGCCAGCGCTGTTGCCGCTATCAACGCGACCGCAATCCAAGACGCCGTCATCAGCACCTGGTCGTGGTACGCCTCGCCCGTATGTTCGAACAAAAAGCTGTCTTCGATGCGCATCCCCTGCGCAACCGCGCGCTGGATCTCCACCCAACGCTGCTCATAAATCGCCGGAACCAGATAGAATCCCGCCAGTCCCAGCCCCAGCGCTGTCCCGCCCGCGGCGCGCCCGATCAACACCCAGCGCCGCTCAGAAATCGCAGCCACAGCGACGATCACGGCCAGCGCGTAGCAGCCCATTACCGCCGCTGGAGCATTCGTGAGCCAGAGACCCGCGATCACCACGGCCAACTCCAGCATCGCCGGTTTCTCGCGGAGCGCGAACAGCACCAGCAGAGGCATCCACGCCGCGGCCAGTAACTCACCGTAAGCCGCCCGTTCATAGGCAACAAACAGCACGTAAGGGTTCACCACATACAGACACGCCGCCAGCGCGGCATTATCCTCCGGCATCCATTCGCGTGCCATGTGGAAGAAGCTCGCGCCCATCGCTGCGAGCGCAATCAACGTGAAGGCCAGCGGAGTCCACGTCCACGGCAGCACGACGCCAAGCAGCGCGCCCAGCACCCACGCCAGCGGCGGGTAGAACACAAATCGCGGCTCGCCTGCGCCGTAGTTAGCCGATGCCGCCCAGTGCGGATACGTCACACCCTGGCGCCATTGCCGCAGCACCTCCATCCAGGACTCTAGATGAAAATCGAAGTCGTGGCCGCAGGAAGTTCCCCGCCACGCCAGCGGCAAAAGCGCAATCCCGACCGATGCCAGGATAAGCGACCACCGCCGCCGTCTCGCATGGCTCGCCGCAGTCGATGGCAGGCATCGCAAAATCTTCACGGTACAAGCCGCAGCGTGTGCGATGTCTGTGCTGCCACCGCCTCTCCGCTGAACGGCAGGGCGAACGTCTGGCCCCCATACCAGTACGGCCACTGATCGCGGTAGTAGGCACTTAAAGGATCGCCCGATTCGCCCATCACAATGTTCTCCGTCGCCTGATCCACGTTGCTCCAGTCGATCGTGAACCGCTGCGATGGCCCGAACGTCCGGCCTGCCTGCTTCACCGTTGACGTATCCCCGGATTGCGGCTGGACGCCCGTTCCTGTCCAGTCCTTGAACCAGGGCAGCAGACTAAAGAGTGGATGTTCCAGATGAACGGTATGCATTTGCCCATAGTGCCACTTCGCCAGATCCATCGGCGCATGTTCGGTCTCAAGCCCTTGTCGCACTACATCGGCAAGAAAGTCGTCCCACGTCGCGTATCGTTCCGGCAGCCACCCCACCGGAGCGTGCATCACCAGCTCCTCGCGCGCAAAGCCGCTCTCCGGCCACTGGTAGAGCTTCCAGTCATCGCCGATTTTCGGCTTCAGCAGCATTGGCCAGAAGGCCGTTTTGGCTGCGGCCACAATCGCCGCCGGAGCCGAGTTCATCCCGACCGCGCCATTCCACGATCGCATCAGGTCCGCAGCTTGCTTTAGCTTGGCGCCCGGATCCTTCGCATGATCGATGGCATAAGCAAACCGTTGCGCCAGTTCCTGATCGACCTCCGAATACACATCTGTCTGCAGCGTCAGCATATCCGCCGGAGTCAGCTTGTCCTTGCCCGCCAGCCACTTCCATATCCGCTCATTGCGATACGGATCGGCCCATCCCAGGGTCAGCTCAAAGGGATATCCATCTGGGGTAATGCGCGCGTTCGCCGTGGCAATCACTCCATTCGCCGGATCGAGCGTCGACGGTAGTTGCTCAAACGGGACAAAGCCCTGCCACTCGTGATTCGCATCGGCAATCGGCACTCCCAAAATCCCCGCCGGACGATACGGAATGTATCCCACCGCCTGGTAGCCGATGTGACCCTGATCGTCGGCATACACCACGTTCTGCGATGGCCCCCACCATTTGCTCAGTGCGGTGCGAAAATCCTGCCAGTTCGCTGCGGCGTCCACGTCGAACAATGGAATCCCGGCAGACTTAGGATCGTACGCGCTCCACCGCATCGCCAGCACGCGCCTCTCATGCGGCAGGAGCGGAGTAATCACCGGCCCATGCGCGGTACGCGCCACGTCGAGTACGACATCCTCGCCAAACCGCACATGGATCGTCTCACGTCCGTGCTCGATCGGATGCCAGCCATCCGCTTCTTTGTATTCGTCCAGCCCATTCGTCTGCTCGACGTAAAGGTCCTGCATATCGCCGTACAGCGCTGTGAATCCCCACGCAATATGCCCGTTGTGTCCGGCAATAATGTACGGAATCCCCGGCACCGTTACGCCGGCGACATGAAAATCCCCGGCCTTCAGGTCGCCCTCATACCAGATGTTCGGGATCCCATGCTCCAGGTGCATGTCGTTCGACAACACCGGCTTGCCGGAAGCAGTGTGCGCACCCGAAACTGCCCACTCGTTTGACCCCGGCGTACAGCCCTCGCAGACCGCGCGCGAACCCTGCAACAGCTCTCTCAGACGCAGCAATTCCTCAATGCTGGTCTGCGTTTCATCCAGGGGTATGTCGGGAATATTCTGCTGTGGCGCCGTCAGGTCGGGGGGAGCCTGTGTCGGTGGGTGGTCGCGCCACGAACCCGTCGGATAGAGCGCCACCGCCAGTGTCGGACCCAGCCTCGCCGTCACCTGTTCGCGCTCAAGCTTCGTGTTCCAGTCCTCATCGAGTATCTGGTTCATGCTCATCACCACCAGCAGGGAATCTACTGGCTGCCACGGCTTCGGCTTGTAGCGCAGCAGCCGAAACTCCGGCGAAAGATTTATCTGATGCTGATCTATAAAGGCATTCACGCCCCGCGCATAGTCTTCGTAGTAGCGCCGGTCGCGCTCGCTCAGGGTTGTCGTCAGCCGCTCCGCATTCGCTCGAATCCCCAGCACGCGCTGCATGCGGTCATGTTCTACAAGCTTTGATCCCAATAGCTCTGCCGCCTCGCCGGCAGCCATGCGCCGCGCCATGTCCATCTGCCACAGGCGGTCCTGCGCCGTGACATAACCTTGGGCCTCGAAGAGATCATCGAGAGACGAAGCTTCAATGTGTGGAATCCAATGCTGATCGCGTATTACCGTGACAGGCTGGGTCAAACCCGGCAGGCTCAGTTGCCCATCAAGCTGCGGAAGAGAGTCGCGCATAGCGCGCTTCAGCCACCACGTGCCGCCGAGCACTCCACCCGCAAGCGCGACCACCAATACCACGACCAAACCCAGCAGAATACGCAGCACAGGCCGCTTGCGCCGCTCCTCGACTTGCACACTTCGCCCCAGAGTCATCTGGAGGATATTGTCTCATCGCCTTGCGTAGTAAGCAGATCGCCCTGGGTAGCTTAAAAACTACGTTGTCCTCCGGAGCTCCGTCTGGCTCTTAGCGCCAAACGGAGTCGAAGG
>CAYVSQ010000435.1:0-4762 GCA_964453815.1 uncultured Acidobacteriaceae bacterium
TGACGATGATCGACTGGCGTCCCTGCGCCATGTTTTCAATGGCGGCCTTGGCGCGCATCAGGAACTTGCCGCGCCCCGTGGCGTAGGCCTGGGCGATACCGCTGCGCCCGTAGATGAAGCCGCCGGTGGGGAAGTCCGGACCCTGCACATGCTTGAGCACTTCGATCAGGCCGGCGTGGGGGTTGTTCACCATCTCGATGGCGGCGTTGACGACTTCCGTCAAGTTGTGGGGCGGAATGTTGGTCGCCATGCCGACCGCGATACCGCTCGACCCATTGACGATGAGATTCGGAATGCGCGTTGGCAGGCAAAGGGGTTCGAGAGTCGACTCGTCGTAGTTCGGCGTAAAGTCGACCGTCTCCTGCTCGATATCGGCCAGCATCTCGCCGGCAACGCGCGTCATACGGGCTTCGGTATAACGCATGGCTGCCGGCGGATCACCATCGACGGAGCCGAAATTTCCCTGGCCATCGACCATGGGATAACGCAGGCTGAAGGGCTGCGCCATGCGCACCAATGTGTCGTAAATGGGCGCATCGCCATGAGGGTGAAAGACACCCATCGCCTGGCCGACGATCTTGGCGCTCTTGGTGTACTTCTTGTTGTGCTGCAGCCCCATCTCGTGCATGGTGTAGAGCACGCGGCGATGCACGGGCTTGAAGCCATCGCGCACATCGGGCAAGGCGCGCCCGATGATGACCGACATCGAGTACTCAAGATACGACCGGCGCATCTCTTCTTCAATGTTGATGGGTACAATGCTGGCGGCGCCCGTTGGGTCGCCCTTGCCATCACTGCCGTTGTCGCCGAGAGGAAGCTGAGGGTTCTGATCGTCTGCCATAGGATTTGGGGTCATCACGCAGGACAGGCACTGAATTCTCGATTTCAGGACTCGAGAACTTTAGACTGCGTGAAGCTGCGATGTGACCTAAATGTATGATACTGCTTTAGTTAGTCACGGGCAACGGAGGTTTGGCCAATGGATTCAGCGGTTTGCGGGACGCCTTCAATAGCGACAGAAAAAACGGGACGAAATAAGGCGAAAGAAGCCGCCTGGGCGGCACAGAAATATCGAAATTTCGGGGCAAATCTCGCTTGGAAAGCAACTAAGATTTGGCCCTAACTTTAATTTAAGGTTCCCTTTGGGACCATGGTGCGCTCAGCTCGTGGGCCTGCCAGTGCCCGACCATCCTCCGGTTACACTTACGTTGGACCACCCAAAACCAACCCGCCTGAACGATGCCCCCTACCCGACACCGCCTGCGCAAATTTCGCTTCGACCGGCCGCAACAGATTGCCGGCGTGCTGCTGTTGATTCTGCTGGTGCAGTGCTTGTGGGTGATCGCGCGTAAGACGCTCTCCAAGAGCGACTACCAGTACGCGCGATGCGGGCGCGAGATGTGGGAGACACCTTCTCCGCTGGCCGGGTACTTTACCAGTTGCGGAAATATTCATGACGGGACACTGGCATATCGCGCTGCGGGATTGCCGCTAACGGTGGAACGAATCCTCGCAGGCCAGGACGCGTCGACCTCAACGTGGGAGATGCGCCACGAGGTAACCCACATCAGCATGCTGCTGCGGTTGCCTTTTACCTTAGCCGCGCTCGCATTGGGAGCGTGCCTGTGGTGGGTGACGCGGCGGCTCTATGGCAATACGGGCGGATATATTGCCCTGGCGTTGTATTGTTTCGCGCCTCCGGTGATCGAGTCGGCGACATACCCCAACAATGAGATCTGGGCGGCGCTAGGCCTGTTTGCGGCGGTCTATACGGCGATTGGCGTGTCCCATGCGATGCAGGGGCCGCGGAAGAGGTGGCGCCCGCGCATCGTCCTGCTAACAGTGGTGCTGGGATTCACAGCAGCGGCGCATGTCTCGGCATTTGTGCTGGCGCTGCTGCTGACGGTCTGCTTCATGGCGTATCTGGCGGAGGGCAAGCGGGCATATCTGCCCACCCTGTTGATTGTGTGGGTGCTGGGCGCGATGCTGATTCTGTTTGCGTCGTATGCGTTCCGGCCGGATGCTTTCAGCTACGTGTTTCGCAGTGAGGCTGCGAAGCTCGCCTTCTCGCTCGAGCCGGCGCGAACCTTCTTTGCGACGCTAACGAACGCGGCGCTCACGATTGCGGCCGCCGGGGCTTTTGGACTCTATCTTACGATGCCTCGTTCGCGCTACTTTGGCAACACCGCGCCGCTCATTGTGGCGGTGTTGCTGCTGGTGCTGATGACGCCGAGCGTGGCGAGCGAGCCGTGGCTATGGGCCGTGCCGTTTCTGCTGGCGTTTGTGGGAGGTGTCTTCGCCGACGTGCTAGAAACGCGCTACCGCCGCTGGTTTTTGTGGATCACGGGCGGATTGCTGCTGGCGCAGGCTGGGTTGTGCATTGCCGGTTTGCCGCTACTGACGCGGTGAGATGCGAAAGGTTAAAAGCACGGGGACATAAAAGTCAGAAGCGGAGAACAGGGCCCACCTGGTAATTCCAATTTTCATTCGTGGCGTAAACGTCTGGAGAAATGAAGGAAATATAAGGTGGAGACCCTCGTCCAGGAGGACGGTCGTAATAATCCGTCTTGTATCGCACGGGTGTATTGCCGAATGCGGCGCGCAATGCGAAGTGGCGCGTGAGCGCGTAGTCCGCATTGATCGAAAGGCTGGTGACAAAATGTGTAATACGACCGATCTCTGGCGTGGCGCTGACTGGCGGGATAATTACTGGACCAGTGAGTGAACCAAGGTGGATTCCGGTCGGACTCGTGAGGTAGGCACGATCATAGCTGACGAAGCCGGGGCGAAGCGCTACTTTCAGCGCATAGCGTGGAGTCTGGATGCCGGCGCGAAAGCCGAAGGTGCCGCTGATGAGATTGCCTCCCGCCCGGTCGGAGGGGAACGGGCTGGCATTGGGCACATAGCTCAGGTTGGAATCGAAGTCTACCCAGCGCGAGATGCGATAGGAGAAACCAACACCAGAACCGGTTGTGAGTCTGCGGCAGGACGAGCATTGCGAGGTATTGACGGGCAGAGATAAGGCATTGAAGTGCGGAAAGATTTCAAAGCTCGGCAGACTTTTTAGCACCTCCGCATCCTCGCGCACAAAGTGGACCGCTGGCACAACTTCATCAGTATGTTGAAAATCGCGATACCAGGGCTTCTTGAGACGCAGGGCATTGGCCATAGTTCGGCACGGGTTGAGTCCGCCGCGCAGGATCTTCGGAAAGACCGCATTGGGATATCTGTCCTGCACCGGATCGCTGATATAGCGATCAATCGAATCTTCGAGAAGCACCCAGCCTGTACAATGACGGGCGTAGCAATAAAGTCAGTCCAGCCGGTGTTGTTGGTGTACTTGGTCACGCCGGGTTTGTAGCTGGGGCATGGATACGCGCAACCTGGGACGTAGGTCTCGCGGCCATCGCTGCCCAGCGCGGCCTCGCCCAAAGGGCCGATCTTCTGTTGGGTGCTGAAGACCGTGGCCCACATCATGCCCACGGAGCGGCTCTTCCAGTACGCGGAGGAGGCGCTTATGCGAAGGTTGCGCGCGTGAGGGTCGTTCTGGATCTCAATAAACGACGACACTGCGCCCTGCATGGGATGGCCGATATCGTCTACGAGGAAGTCGTCGCCATCGCTCCAGCGACGCATGTTCCACTGCTTCAGTGACGCGATGTAGTCGTGCCAGTACGGTTTGTCGGCGGTGAGGTCGCGATAAGTTTCGTCCGTCATCAGACGAAAGACGTTTTCTACCGCGATAAAACCGAGGGATTGCAACAACAAACCCTTCCAGTGATAATGCTCTTCTTCTCCATCAACAGACGGTGCAGCGTGCGGATTCTCGGCTGCCTGGGCAAGGTGAACCAGAAGAGGCGTCAGATCGATCCGAATCGGCGCAGAAGGTAAGTCATTTTTGGGCATATCCGCGACCGTAGTTGCGCCGGTGGAATAGGCGTATTCATCCCTTGACAAGTCAGCGGGCAACAAAAGTCCTGAAGGCGCAGAGCGAGGTTGGGAAAATTCCTTGTTGAAATCAACGTTGACGTCGACCGGCTTGTAAAACTTGACGACGGATAACTCCGTGCCCGGAAGCGAGCCCTCGAATGGCTTAACTATCGGGACCGTCTGTTTCGATTGTGCCTCGCCTGCGACCACCAGAAAGGCCAATAGCAGGATGATGACTGGCTGGGCGATTTGCGCCAGGTGGAGGCGCGAACCTGGCAGTTCCGGCGGTTCACTCACCCGTCGTGAGGTCTCACGATAATGGAGGTATTGACCGATGCAGTCAAAATCTGGCAGATGACGACCAGACATCTCGCACCTCAGCGAAAGACGTGCCCTATGCGAACGCCTTTTTTACCATCATCAAATAGAGAGTAGTCACGGCAAGATACTCCGTCAGGCTCTCAGTTACAAGGTACACGGTGGCGAGGTACAAGTTCCGGTAATCTAGTCGTTTCGCGGTAGGCTATGATCCCGCTTTGCTTCTGATCACCTCACCCGGTAGACTCCGAGTGAAATGGCTGTGAACAGGGACGATCCGGAACGGTTGGTGAGTGCGGCGCGCGCCGACGACGAAAGCTCATTTGAGCTGAAGCTGCGCCCGCGACGGCTTCAGGAGTTTATCGGCCAGGAGAAGGCCAGGGAGCAATTGGCCATCGCGCTGGAGGCCGCCAGGTCACGCGGCGAGGCGCTCGATCACGTGCTGCTCTTCGGGCCTCCGGGATTGGGAAAAACGACGCTTGCAACCATCATCGCGAATGAGCTGAATGTGGGC
>CAYVSQ010000436.1:0-8441 GCA_964453815.1 uncultured Acidobacteriaceae bacterium
ACCTACTCCTCCGTGATGGAAGAGCCGGGCAACCTCGATATTGAAAACCAGAACGTCACGGCGGCGCCAAAAAACGCCCGCGCCTTCTTTGCGCCCACGGTGAAATTCGAGTACGGCACGACGGCCTGGTGGACGACCGAGGTGTAGGTGCAGCGGCAGGCGACCCAATTTGACTCGGCGATCTTTGACCGGCTTCCGGTTCGAGAACCGTTTCCGACCCCTGCCGGACGAGCACTGGGTCAACCCAGTGCTTTACGTCGAGTATGAGGACGTGAACGCGGGAGACAAGAGCTTCCTTGAAGTCACGGGAAACACCAGTTTCGCCACGCTGGCTGTGCCCAAGGCCTTGCTCCGCAAAGAAGTGGAACGCTCTCTTGAAGAGAAGTTGATTCTTTCAAGCAACATAAAGGGCTGCAATCTGTCCGAGAACGTCATCTCCGAGAAAGCTCTCAACGAACCTGAGCCGTGGGAGTTCGGATACGTTGGCAGCGTCGCGACCTCGAGGGCCCGGCGCCTTACTTCCACAACGGCAGCGCGCCGAAGTTCAACGATGTGGTGAACCACTACATCCGGATGTCGCAACCGGCGCATGCGAACGCGATGCGCAATGCTCCACCAGAGTTCGCAAACATGTCACTGAGCCAGGACGACCTGGCAGCGTTGGTTGCGTTTCTGCACTCGCCGACCGAGGACTACGACGACGCCTAGACCCGCCGGAAACGATGCAATGGGTCTTTAGGGTCAACCTCAGTTGGTTGACCCTAATCGCCGCGCTTCGTATCATTGAAGCTGCTCCTATTCAATTTGGCGGCGTAGCTCAGATGGTTAGAGCGACGGACTCATAACCCGTAGGTCGGCAGTTCGATTCTGCCCGCCGCCACCAGTAATCCAGCCCTTCGGCTATCACTTCCCAGGCCAAGCTCGTCCAAATATGGAGTATCATGGGTGTAACTCCGGGTGGCCGGTCTTCCAACATGTCTAAAGGTTTCAAGCGCGCTGTCTTCGGCATCTCTGTTGCCCTCGTCTTTATCGTGTTTCTTGGCGGATTCATTTCCAACGGTGTTAGCGCCGGAAGCCAGAACGACGGTGTCTACCGTCAAATGGGTGTCTACGAAGAAGTTCTGCACAAGGTGCAGAGCGACTATGTGACGGACCCCAACATTAATAATGTGACAGACGGGGCGCTCCACGGACTGCTGGAGTCGCTCGACTCCGATTCAAGCTACCTGAACCCGGCTGAGAATGCCGCCTTCAAGGCGCATCAGAATACAGACACGGCTCAGGTCGGCATCAACATATCGCGCCGTTACGGCTATGCGACCGTGATCTCAGTGATGCCGGGCAGTCCGGCCGAAAAGCAACAGATCGGCGACGGCGATATCATCGAGTCGATCGAAGGCCAATCGACCCGGGAACTCTCGCTGGCCATGGTGCGCCTGATGCTCGAAGGCAAGCCAGGCAGCGACGTGACCCTTTCTGTTGTGCGTCCCGGCAAGGCCGAGCCGCAGAAGATCACGCTTACTCGCAGCCAGATCCAGACCCCGGCGCTCGCCGAGCAGCAATACGAGAACTCGTCGATTCTCTATCTGAAGCCGACAGTGTTGACTAAGGAGCGCGTGGCCGAGATCGAAGCCCGCCTGCGTGCCATGCCCAAGAATGGGAATAAGAAGGTGCTGCTTGACCTTCGGGATGTCGCAGAGGGCGATCCGGCCCAGGCCATCACCCTGGCAAATGCCTTCCTCCAGGCAGGCACCATCGCATCTGTCGAGGGCCAGAAGATCGCAAAGCAAGTCTTTACCGCCGCTCCGGCTAAGTTCATCACCGGAGCCCCCTTGGTGGTACTCGTAAATCACGGCACGGCGGGCCCGGCAGAGCTGGTTGCTGCCGCCATCCTCGACAACAAACGCGGCGACCTGGTGGGCGACAGGAGCTTTGGCGAAGGCACGGTGCAGAAGACGATTGAATTGCCGAACGGAGCCGCAGTTATCCTCTCCGTTGCCAAGTACGAAGGGCCCACAGGCAAAGCAATTCAGGAGCAGGCTGTAACTCCGAACATTGTTGTCACCGAGAGTATCGACCAGTATCTGGCGGAGACAGACACCGACAACGCCAAGCCGGAAGACAAGGCCACACCTCGCACGGACGATCAGCTCAATAAGGCGCTCGACGTGCTCAAGCAGAAGAGCGCATAACGCTCCCAGGGAAAGCGATTGAACAAGCGCGGTCCATGGGCGCCTCCTGAGACCAAGGCCACACCTCCACATCCGCCGTCTTCACATACTCCGTCACGCTCTGCCACAAACTTTCGCCCTCCAGCTCGCCGCCATAAAGTGGCGGGCAGCCTGGCGCTGGCTTTGCTGGCGATTCTGGCCATCGCCGTCGGCTCACTCAGCGGAATGATGCTGGTCTACTCGGTCAATCTGCCGCAGATTGAAGATCTCGAACGCTACCGGCCAAGCACCACTACCGAACTCTATGACATTCATGGGCGGATGTTCGGCTCCTTTGCCCTGGAGCGGCGCGTAGTGGTGGGGTATGACGACTTCTCTCCGCTCCTGCGGCAGGCTGTGATATCGATCGAGGACAAGAATTTCGAGAGCCACTGGGGCGTGAATTTCTTTCGCGTCGCCGGAGCGGCCTATCACGACCTGACTTCGAAGGGGCGCGCGCAGGGTGCCTCCACGCTCACCATGCAGTTGGCGCGTAACCTGTTTCTCTCCAACGAGAGAAGTTTCGGACGCAAGCTGCAGGAAGTCTTCCTGTCGCTGCAGATCGAGCATACCTTCACCAAGCAGCAAATATTTGCCCTCTATGGAAACCAGATTTATCTTGGCCATGGAACCTATGGCTTCGAGGCGGGCGCAAATTATTACTTCTCCAAGCATGCGAAGGACCTGACGCTGACGGAAGCCGCTTTGCTGGCGGGAATTCCCAAGGGACCCTCGGAATTTTCTCCACTGCAGAATCCCGATCGTGCGATGCGCCGCCGCAACATGGTCATCAATGCGATGCTGGAAGACGGTGCGATCACGGCCGCGCAGGCTGAGGCCGCGCGGCCCATGCCTCTGGGACTGCATATTCAGGCGCAGCCGAACAGCGTGGCTCCCTGGTTTGTCGAGGAGGTGCGGCGGGAACTGGAGCATAAGTTCGGCTCTGACCGGGTACACGAGGCTGGGCTGAAGGTGTACACCACGCTCGATCTCGCTCTGCAGCAGACGGCGAATCACACTGTGCTGGATGGCCTGGCGGCCTACGAGCGACGCCATAAATGGAAGGGACATCTGCTCAACGTAATTGCCGGGGACATCGATATTGAGAGTTTCAAGCATCCAGACTGGAACGGCTCGACCACGCCCGGCGAATACATTCATGCGCTGGTGATGGGCGTGCTGCCGTATCAGGTGACAGCGCGCATCGGGGACAAGCAGCTTGTGCTTATGCCTGAGGATTGGATGTGGACCGGCTTCAAAACCGCCGAGGAATTTCTGCACCGCGGCGACATCATCTACGTCCACCTGACAGGTCAGGACTTGACTGGGCATGATGGCGGTTTGCTGCGCGGCACGCTTGAGCAGGCGTCGGGAGTGGAAGGCTCGCTGATGGCCATGGATAACTCCACGGGCGACGTTCTGGCGCTGGTCGGCGGCAGGGATTTCAACCTTTCGCAATTCGACCGGGCAACGCAGGCGGAGCGGCAGACGGGTTCGTCGTTCAAGCCGTATGTGTATACGACGGCAGTCGAGGCGGGCGCCACACCGGAGGAGACCATCGTCGATGGCCCGACGTCGTTCGGCTCCTACACGCCGCATGACTACGAGGGAAATTATCTGGGAAGGATCTCGCTGCTGAAGGCCTTTGCCGATTCGAGGAATATTCCCGCGCTGAAGCTGGCCGAGCGGGTGGGCATCCACAAGGTCATCAACACAGCACAACGTTTTGGCGTAACGAGCAATATTCCGGCCTATCTGCCGGTGGCGATTGGAGCGGTTGAGATCACACTGCGGGAGCAGGTGGCGGCGTACTCGGTCTTCCCCAATGACGGCATACGCGTTGCTCCGCGGCTGGTCCGGCGAGTAACGACCGCCGACGGAATTCCGATGACCGAGGACCCTCCGGAAGTGGAGGAAGTGATCAGCGCCAAGACGGCGCGCACCATGATGATCTTCCTGAAAGAAGTCACTCGTAGCGGAACGGGCGCTGCGGCGGCGACTCTGAATCATCCCATCGGTGGCAATACGGGCACGACGAGCGACTTTACGGACGCTTGGTTTTTGGGGTTTTCTCCATCGGTGACCTGCGGCGTCTGGGTAGGCTATGACAGCCGGCAATCGCTCGGCGATAAGGAAACGGGAGCAAAAGCAGCGCTGCCTATCTGGATGGACTTCATGAAGGCGGCTATCGCGGAGAAGCCGGACGAGGTATTTCCCGCCGATACAAAGCCTGGTATTCCAGCTTCCGCTTCGGAAAAACAAATTGCCACCGCTGCGAAGCTTGAGTCGAAACAGGTCTTGAAACCTGTCTCACCGGCGCCAACCACGCAACCCTGAATCGATTGCTGATTTTGAGTTGCTTCGCGAACTGTTCAGGCCCACGGACTTTAATCGTCTACCGTTCATCCGGCCGGTAGCGCATTTCTGCGTCTATGGGAGATGATGTTCGGATGGCTATGAAAGTGGATCGGCGGAAGGTTATTCAGGGGCTGGCGGTTTCAACGTTCGCATCGCGGGCATGGTGGGCGGAAGCAGCTGAGGCGGGCGGCGGCAAGACGCTCTTTGTAGGGACACAAACAGGCACCGCGAGCAAGGGGACCTACTCCTGCAAATGGGATCCGGCGAAGGGCGAGCTGGGGCTGCTGGGGCTGGCCGCGGAAGCAGAGAACCCTACGTTTCTGGCGCTTTCTCCCGATGCGAAATACCTGTATGCCGCGAACGAAGTAGACAGCTTCAACGGGACAAAAGGCGGAGGAGTGAGCGCCTTTACGGTCGACGCGAAGGCGGGAAAACTGACGGCGATCAATGCCGTCTCGGCAATGGGCGCGGGCACTTGCCATGTGGAGGTGGACAAGACGGGGCAGGCGGTCTTCTGCGCGAACTACACCGGCGGCAGTGCGGCCTCATTTCATGTACTGGCGTCGGGCGGGCTGAGCGAGGCGGTTTCGCACTTCCAATACAGCGGGCATGGACCAAACGCGGAACGGCAAGAGGCGCCCCATGCGCATCGCGTGACCGTGGCGCCGGAGAACAAGTTTGTGCTGGTGAATGACCTGGGGCTAGACTGCATTCATATCTACAAGCTCGATGCGGCGACGGCTGTGTTGACACCCAGCGATCCGCCGCAGTGGACTGCCGCGCCGGGGTCGGGGCCGCGAGCGCTGCGGTTTCATCCCAACGGCCTCTGGGCCTATTGCGTACATGAGCTGATTTCGTCGGTTGAGGTTCTGCGTTGGGACGGAGCGGCTGGTGCGCTGACTCCGATTCAAGAGATCAAGATGACTCCAGACGACTATACGAAGGGTGATGCGACCGGTTCGGAGATTGTTCTCGATCGAACGGGGCGCTTTGCATATGCGGCGAATCGCGGCGTCGACCAACTGGTGAGCTTTGGGGTGGCCCCGACTACGGGCAAATTGACGTTGCTGGGCCGGTCTTCATGCGGAGGTAAAACGCCTCGGCACATCGCGCTCGATCCTACGGAGCGGTGGCTGCTGGTGGCGAATCAGGGCTCGGATGGGATTGCGGTCTTTCGCAGGGATACAAAGACGGGATTGCTGGCGGAGTCGGGAAAAGCATTTCCGATTGTGAAGCCGCAGTGCTTGGTGTTTGTCTAGAGGCAGGGTAAAGGGAGTAGGGGATACGGTGTAGGGATTAGATGTTGACCAAGGACATACCAAGGTTCATTCCACCACGTTCAAGGGTTCCCCTCGTTCGTGCGGATCGAACGACGCCGACATGGCGAAAGCAGGATTGGTCGAAGATTTCGTATCGGCTATTACAGCCGGCAGGATGGTCTGGACTGTATTTGGCTTGTCAACGAGAAGGGCGAGTACGAACAGGCTACAGACCGAGATGGTCTGGTTCGCTATTTTAAGATTGAACGAATAACCGATGAAAAAGACTACTACGGCGTGCATAAACGGAGGCTCGGACCTTTGAGGGAGCTTATCTCGAGAGAAAGTCTGAGCGAACAGAAATCAGGGATTGCCGCTAGGCGGTGACAAGCGCGGGGCGCCGGGCTGGGATCTTTTCTTTGAGCTTGTCCTTCAGTTTAGACTTGGGCTGGCCGAGGGTGACCAGCTCCCAGGCTGAGCGGTCTTTTAGGAGTCGCGAAACCAACGCGGTGTGCATGGCGTGTCCGGCACGTTCGGCAACAACGTGGCCGAGGATATGGTGGCCAGCGAGAGCCAGGTCGCCGATGAGATCGAGCACCTTGTGGCGGACGAACTCGTCTCCGAAGCGCAGCGGGCCGTTTAGGACTCCGTTGCGGTTGAGAATAATGGCACTCGATTCGGAGACGCCGCGGATGAGACCCATGTCGCGCAGCTTCTCTTCATCCTCCTTGAATCCGAAGGTGCGCGCGGGGGCGATTTGCGCGCCGTAGTCGCGGGTGGCCAGATCGACAACAAACCCCTGGCGTCCGATGGGGGTAGGGAAGTCGATTTTATAAGAGACGCTGTAGCCCTCGCCGGGATAAACGCCGATGAACTTGTCGCCTTCGCGGACTTCGACGGTCTGGCGGATGCGGAGGTATTCGCGGCGGCGGCGTTGGATCTTGAGGCCAACTTCATGGAAGGCTTCGACGTAGGGCAGAGCGCTGCCGTCGAGGATGGGAAGCTCAAGATTGTCGATCTCGACAATAACGTTATCGATGCCGGTTCCGATGAAGGCCGAGAGCAGGTGCTCAGTGGTGGAGATGAGCACACCTTGGCGCATGAGGCTGGTGGCGTAGCTGACCTTGGCGACGTTGCGGCCAGTGGCCGGGATCTCGAAGTTGTCGAGGTCGGTTCGGCGAAAAAGGATACCACAGCCGCCGGGCGCGGGGAGCAGGCGCATTCGCACAGGGGCTCCACTGTGCAGGCCAATACCTGCGAAATCAAGGGGTGCGGCTATGGTCTGTTCAAAGTGAGCGCTCTCTATCAAAACGGCAAACCTCGTCCCAAACTTGGCACGAAGGCATAGACTACTGGCGAGAGAAGAAGTTTCACTGTGGTATATTTGCCACAGTTGTGAGGGAATTTTGCATAGTTTCAGCTGCGATTGGGGGCTTGATGAGCGAGATTGGTAATGCCAAATAAATCTGATAGTTACCAGACAGTTAAGTTGCTTGAGGGGATGTGCGCACGAGAGAATCAGATTCTCCGGCTGCTGCGTGATCTTGTAGAGGTTGAGTCCCCCAGCGACGACAAAGTGGCAGTTGACCGTTGCGTCGATTTGGCAACGAGGGTCTGTGCAGGGATCGGCGGGCGAGTGCGGCGGCATCGCCAATGCGCCTTTGGCGACCTGCTGGAGGTGCGTTTCGGGCGGGGTGGGCGAGGTGTGAAGCCGGTCATGCTGCTGGGGCATCTGGACACGGTCTGGTCGTTAGGCACACTAACGAAGATGCCCTTCAAGGTGGAGAAAGGTAGGGTATGGGGTCCGGGCGTACTGGACATGAAGGCCGGTGTGGCGATGGTGTTGACGGCAATCGAGCATCTGCTGCAGGAAGGACTCCTGTTGCGGCCTGTTGTTCTTCTACTTGTATCCGATGAGGAAGTTGGGAGCCCGATTTCTCGTCCAATGACAGAGAAACTGGCGCGCGGGAGCGAGGCGGTCTATGTGCTCGAGCCTGCGCAGGGATTAGAAGGTGCCTACAAGACCGCTCGCAAGGGAATTGCCGGATATATCGTTCATGTGACGGGAGTGGCGGCTCACAGCGGGGTGGATTTCGGGCGCGGACACTCGGCGATTGCCGAACTGGCGCGACAGGTGGGGATCATTCAAGGATTTACAGACCTGAGCCGTGGCATCACAGTAAATACTGGAACTATTCGGGGGGGAACTCGGTCTAACGTGGTAGCGGCCGAGGCATGGGCGGAGGTCGACGTGCGGTTTGCGAAGTCCGGCGATGCGGCGAGCATGGACAAGCGTTTTCACCGATTGCGCGTTCAGGATAAGGGCTGCGTCCTGAAGGTGGAGGGGGGACTGAACCGGCCTCCGATGGAGCGGACGCGGGGGACGGTGGCTCTTTTCAGGCGGGCAGCAACTCTCGCCGGGGCTATGGGTTTCGACTTAAAGGAAGCCGCGACAGGTGGCGGCTCGGATGGGAATTTCACCTCGGCGTTAGGCGTTCCGACACTGGATGGGATGGGCGCTGTTGGCGAAGGCGCACATGCGGCGCATGAATCGATCGTGTTGAAGGAACTGGCGCCGCGAGCGGCGCTGATGGCTGCGATGCGGTGCGAACAG
>CAYVSQ010000437.1:0-7491 GCA_964453815.1 uncultured Acidobacteriaceae bacterium
AGCCTTCAATATAACGAATACGCCACAGTTCCAGAATCCGGATAGCTACACGTCGGATGGTAACTTCGGTCATATAACGGCGACGCGGCAGTACAGCTCACGTCAATTGCAGATGGCGATTCGGCTGCTTTTCTAAGCTGATATCGAACAAAGACACGAGCGCCGTATGGCTGGTTGTCCATACGGCGCTTTGCTTTTATGAACGGAGATTTTTGTGGTGATGAATTTCGTGCGGATGATGGTTGCGGCGTGGGTGATGTTTGCTTTGTTTATGAGTGCGCAGGGAGGTGCGCCTCGTATGACGAAGAAGGTTGATCCGCCGAACTGGTGGGCTGAGATGCCGAAGGCGATGCTGCTGGTGCAGGGTGAGAATCTGTCGGGTGCGCGATTTCGTGTGAGTGATGCGCGGTTGCGAGTGGAAAAGACGAAGGTTTCTGCGAATGGGCATTGGGTGCAGCTTTGGCTGAGTGCTTCGCTAGTGAAGGCGGAGACGGTGACGATTACGGCGGAGTCGAGTGAGGGAAAGACTGCCCTGCCGTTTACTTTTGCGGCGAGGCGGAAGAGCGATGATGGGTTGCGGGGTTCTCGTCGAAGGACGTGATGTACCTGATCATGACGGATCGCTTCGCGGATGGCGATGGGAGCAATAATGGTGCCGGTTATGATCGCGCGAAGCCCCGTGGGTGGCATGGGGGTAATCTACGGGGGATTGCGCAGCATCTGGATTATCTGCAGGACCTGGGTGTGACGACAGTGTGGATTACGCCGGTGTATCGGAACCACGGCGATCAGAGTTATCACGGGTATGGCGCGACTGATATGTATGCGGTCGATGAACACTTTGGCTCGCTGGAGGATTTCAAGGCGTTGGCTGATGCGCTGCACAAACGCGGGATGAAGCTAGTGCTGGATACAGTTCCGAACCATGTGGGACCGGCGCATGTGTGGGTGGAGGATTCGCCGGAGCCTGATTGGTTTCATGGGACCAAGGGGAATCACCGTGAGGCTCAGGGAGACTTTAAACCGCTGACGGATCCGCATGCTCCATGGCTTACCCAGCGGGATGTGACGGAGGGCTGGTTTGCGAATGTGCTGCCGGATTTGAACCAGGAGAATGCGGCAGTGGCGCAGTATCTTACGCAGAATGCTGTGTGGTGGATTGAGCAGGCGGGGTTGGATGGTTTGCGGCTGGATACGTTCCCTTATGTGGGGAGAGAGTTCTGGAGGGGATTTCATGCTGAGATTCACTCGCTGTATCCGCGAGTGAGGACAGTGGGAGAGGTGTTCAATCCGGATGCGACGATTACGTCGGCGTTCGCCGGTGACGTGACGCGGAATGGTGTTGACACGGGGCTGGATACGCCGTTTGATTTTCCCACATACTTTGGATTGCGTGATGTGTCGCTGCATGGTGCGCCGATGTCGAAGCTCGCGGAGGTGCTGCGACTGGATGCGCTCTATCCGCATCCGGAGAGGCTGGTGCCGTTTGAAGGGAATCACGACACGCGGCGGTTTCTGAGCGAGGCCGGACGCCATACGCTGACTGTCCTGTGACCGAGCTAGAGCCGCGCGCTTGTCGATGACCCAAAAGTGTAAGCAGGACATAACCCGGTCAGCCCCAACAACGCGTTCCACAACAGTCACTTGAACGGTACAGTCATAGTTACATATTTACAGCAATACTCGTCGAAGCTGACTGGATTGCGTCTTGAAAGAGATCAGGATGCGTTCTGGATTTTTGTTGCCACACGTTTGTGTCACAACCCGGGTAAGAGTTTACCGGTCCGGATGTGTAGTGGAGTGCAGTTGATAAAAGATCGAAAGTGTAAGCTGGCCCCTCTCTGCACATTGCTCGCGGCAACCTTCGTTACATTGCCGATTATGGCTCAGAGTCCAGCGCCGCTCAAGCTGGCCGATGCGATCCGTTCCACACTGCTGCGGCATCCCCAATTGCGTATCCAGGAACAACAGGTGATTGCACAACAAGGCGTTCTGCAGCAGGCGAAAGGTCAGTTTGACACGAACCTGGTCGGCGATGCATCGCAGGGACATACCTACCGCCCGCTTACGGCGTATGAAGAGTTTCTCTACGCCCAATACGATCTGGTTCCGATCACGTCAGCAAACACGAACAACAGCCAGATTGCTCTGGGAGCGACGAAGGAGCTACGCAACGGGATCGTTCTTACCCCAAGCATCACAGCAGCGCGGCTCACCGACAATCTGACCAACCGCGGGGGTATCAACCAAGGCGCGATTAGGTTTGAGGTAACGCTTCCTCTTTTACGCGGACGCGGGCGAGCCGTGGTGACGGCGCAGGAGGCCTCTTCGGCGCTTCAACTGAAGGCCGCGATGTTCGAGGTGAATGAGACGATCACCGGCCTGTTAGGCACCGTTGCTTCGAGCTACTGGAACGTGGTCGCGGCGACGAAACAGCTTGAGGTATTGCGAGGATCTGAATCCCGCGCAGGGACGCTTACCGAGAGTATTCAATCGCTGATTGATGCAGATCGGCTGCCACGTGCCGACATCAATAATGTTAAGGCAGACATGGCGGCTCGAGAAGCGAACCGTCTGGCCGGAGAACAGCAGCTGGTCGAGGCTCGCCAGCAACTGGCTATCGACATGGGCCTCGATGCGTCGGAGATCTCCGAACTACCCGAGGCTGCAACCGAATTTCCTGCGGAGTTGCCGCCGGATCAGATACCGAGCGGCCCCGACGCGCTCGAACGCTACATTCGACTGGCGCTCGATCAGAGACCGGAGCTGGCTGCGCAGAAGCAACGCCAGCAGGCTTCGCAGATCATCGTGGGCGCCTCGCGCAACGCGTTGAAGCCTGACCTCAACGTGACACTCGGCACCGGAGTCTCTGGCCTGGACGAGGGATCCCGCATCGACGAATATTTCTTTTCGCCCTTGCACTCGGCTCGCGGGGCAGATTTGACGGGCAGCATCTCCTATCGATTTCCGCCAGCCCGTAATGCAGCCGCCGGTGGTCTGAAGCAGGCAATGGCCGCTGCGACGCAGGCTGACCTACAGTACCAAGAGATCGCCCGCAGGACGGCCGCAGCGGTCGGACCGGCGCTATCCGGGATTAGCAGCGAAGCCCTGCAGCTGCGCCGCATGCACGAGTCAGTGCGGTTCTATCGGAACTCACTGGATGCGGAGCGTGAAAAGCTGCGCATGGGCGCAGGGAACGTTATTAATACGATCACAGTCGAAGACCGCCTAACTGGAGCCTTGCAGGGTGAGATTCAGGCGGAGCTGCAGTATGCCCAGGCACTGGTGCGGCTGCGTCAGGCGACCAGCACAATCGTCTCTCCAGACCAGAAGGGCGGTTCGGTGGATCCCGCCGTCTTCAGCGTGCCGCCGCCGCTTCCGTTGGCGGGGCAGACAGGAACTCCAAAATGAATAATCAGCTCTTCCGCAAAGTCTCTCTTGAAAAGCTCTCTTCGCCCGATCAACTCGATCAGGCCATGCACGTCGCCAGTCCGATGTACTGGACTGCACTGGTAGCCATCCTGGTGGCGTTGACGGCTGCGGGCATCTGGTCTTGCACCGGGAGCATTCCGACCAAGTCCGTTGGCGAGGGCACGGTCATTCGACCGGGTGGAGTATTCAATATTTCCTCCGCGGGAGCTGGATATGTGAAGACGTTTGACGTCAGAGTTGGAGATCATGTTAAGCCCAATCAGGTCGTCGCGGAGATCTATCAGCCGGCATCGGACGACGATATCGAGGCTGCTGAACAGCACCTCGCGGAGCTCCGCCGACAAGCCGCCGACTCCGTGGCGCTGCGCGAGGACAGTGCGAAGCTGCAGGTGAAGAGCCTGAACTTGCAGAGCGATAACGCGAAGCATGAGATCGAAGAGCAGAAGAAGATGGAGAAGATCGCATCGGATGAGGTCGTCACCAATCAGCAGCTCTATGAAAAGGGACTGATTACCCGGCAGCCAGTCGTCGACTCACAGCAACGCCTGATCGCAATCCAGTCGGCGATTGGACGGCTGCAGGCGGAGATTATGCAAGCCGACTCGCAGGCCTTTCAGACGAGCTGGCAACCGGGAGAACTCAAGAAGCAGCGACAGTTGGAGATCCGCGATCAAGAGGCAAGCCTGCAATCTATGCGTAATCGCTTGCGATTGATCTCGACCGTGGTGGCGCCAGTCAGCGGCGAGGTGGTGGAGGAAAAAATCTATACCGGCACGTTGATTACCGCGGGCGCTCCCGTAATCAGCATCCAGCCCGATAACGGCCAGATGATCGCCGTACTCTATGTCCCATCGATGCTGGCGAAAGATGTGCATCCCGGCATGGACGCGGAGATATCGCCCTCGACCGCAAAGCGCGAAGAGTATGGGTTTATCCGAGGCAAGGTAACCTTCGCAGCGCACTATCCTGCGACGACGACCGGGATGATGACACTGTTTGAAAACGACTCGCTGGTTGCATCGCTTCGTGGCCGCGGGATGGTCACCGAGGTGGACGTGGCGATGGAGCCCGCAAGCGATACAACGTCGGGGTTCCGCTGGTCGAGCTCGCATGGGCCGGAGACACAGATCACGCCCGGCACGTTGTGCTCTGCACAGATCGTCACGCGCACCCAGAAGCCTATTACGCTGGTGCTTCCTTTCCTGAAGAAGCTTATGGGAGTGAACTGATGGCAGCGAATAAGGTGCGAATGCGCCCCGTCAAGACGCCCCCGATCCTGCAGATGGAGGCAGTCGAGTGCGGTGCGGCAGCGCTTTCGATCATGCTCGGATACTTCGGCCGCCATATCCCTCTGGAGCAATTGCGCCAGGACTGCGGCGTCTCCCGTGATGGCAGCAAGGCGAGCAACGTCGTGAAGGCGGCACGCGCCCATGGGCTGACCGCAGCGGGCTGGCGGAAGGAACCGGCAGATCTGCTCGAGATTAAGCCACCGTTCATTGTGTTCTGGAACATGAACCACTTTCTGGTAGTTGAAGGATTCAGGAAAGACTACGTTTTGCTGAATGATCCGGCTGCGGGGCGGCGGAAGGTTACCTGGAAGGAGTTCGATACTTCATTTTCCGGCATTGTGCTGACCTTCGAAAAAGGGCCCGGATTCAAACCCGGTGGACGTCTTCCCAGCGTATGGACCGCGCTTCTGTCGCGACTGCCCGGAAGCCGCATGTCATTGCTCTTTCTCTTTCTGGCTAGCGTGGCGATGGTGATTCCCGGGCTGTTGACACCGGTGTTCTCGCGAATTTTTCTCGACAATATTTTGATCGGCGGCCTCTTCAGCTGGTTGACACCTCTGCTCGAAGTGATGGGCCTGACAGCGCTTCTACTTGCCGCACTGATCTGGATTCAGTCCCGCATCCTGCAGCGTCTGTCGATGAAGCTGTCGATCTCCGGGTCGGCAAAGTTCTTCTGGCACGTGCTTCGGCTTCCCATGGAGTTCTACGCGCAACGCTATGGCGGTGAGATCGGCTCGCGTGTGGCGCTCAACGACACGCTGGCGTCCATCGTTGCAGGACAGCTGACCGGTAGCCTCCTGAGTCTTCTGCTGGCTGTACTCTATGCCATTGTGTTGTTCAAGTTCGACGCTCTGCTTACGACCTTCGGCATCGTTACGATGGCTGCAAACCTCGTGGCGTTGCAACTACTCACTCGGCGCCGCGTAGAGCAGAACCAGAAGTTGATGCAGTTTCAAGGCAAGGTCATGAGCACCTCGATGGTGGGGCTACAGAGTATCGAGACCATCAAGTCGAATGCCGGCGAGACTGACTTCTTCGCAAAGTGGTCCGGTCATCACGCCAAACTGCTGAATGCGAGCCAGGACCTCGCCAGCTCTTCGATGTCCCTGTCCACGATCCCCATGTTGCTCAACCAGGTCAACAGCGCTGTGATGATCTGCCTGGGCGGCATCCGAGTGATGGATGGCATTTTGACGATGGGATCGCTCATTGCATTTCAGGCGTTGATGGCAAGCTTCACCGCCCCCGTGATCTCGCTGCTGGGAATGAGCGGCCAGATCCAGGAGATGAAGGGTACCGTCACACGGCTAGACGATGTGTTGAGAAATCCGGTCGATCCACAACTGACGATCGATCCCTCACCGATCCCTCGCTTTGAAGGTGTCGCCCGGCTGGATGGAGTCGTCGAGCTCCGCAACATCACCTTCGGCTACAGCAAGCTGGAGCCGCCACTGATTCGCGATTTCAATCTGACACTTCGGCCAGGGCAGCGTGTCGCGCTGATTGGCGGATCAGGCAGCGGGAAGTCGACAATAGCTCGCCTCATCTGCGGCCTGTTTCGTCCCTGGGATGGTGAAGTTCTCTTCGATGGCGTTCGAAGAAACGATCTTCCGCGACGCCTGATCCATGACTCGGTTGCGCTGGTGGACCAGGACATTGTCCTGTTTGAGGGATCCATGCGCGAGAACATCACCATGTGGGATTCGACTGTACCGGATGCATCCATGCTGCTGGCGGCGAAAGACGCTGCGATTCACGATACGATCGCCGGGATCAAGGGTGGCTATGAGTACAAGGTGGAAGAAGGCGGGAGAAACTTCAGCGGAGGCCAGCGGCAGCGGATCGAGATCGCGCGGGCCCTTTGCACCAATCCGCGCGTGCTTGTGCTTGACGAGGCCACCAGCGCGCTCGATCCGATTACGGAGCAGCAGGTTGGGGAAGGCATTCGCCGCCGCGGATGCACCTGCATTATTGTGGCGCATCGCCTCAGTACAATCCGCGATTGCGATGAGATTGTCGTGATGGAGCAGGGAAAGATTGCTCAGCGCGGCACACATGAAGAGATGATCGCTGTAGAGGGACCTTATTCGCGGCTGATTGCAACCACATGACCATGAAAAACCAGACTCCCGGCCGTTTTCTGTTAGGCGACGAATCTCAGACCTGGCTCCTTGAGCAAGGCAATGCAGACCTGTTCCTGGTCGATATCGAAGGAGAAGAACTCACCGGTCCCATGTTTCACGCGCTGACCGTGGTCGCCGGCGGTGTGATGCTGGGCACGGGGCGGCTGGAGTGGCAGGGCCGCGGCGTCAGTATCCTGTGCCAGCCTCGGCCCGGTGCAGTGGTTCTGCCGGTAAGCAGGGAGGATGCCGAAGACGATCAAATCGATCGATGGACGCGCAAACTACGTGAAAGCGCGGGACTCGATGACGAGTCGACGCTTCACGACCTCAGCACCTTCCATCGTGCATCGCTCGAGGCGCTTGTGCTGCGACGTCAGGCGCTCGAGATCACCGAAGCTGCCCGGCTGCAGATCAAAAGCGAATCCGGCTCGGCCACTGTGAGCCGTGCGCTGCAACAGTTGGGTTCGGTTCTGCAGACAGAAGCGAACAGGGACGTGGTGACGGCTGAAGCAGGACCGGACGTGCTGGCTGCATGTCGCATCATCGGCAGTAATCTCGGAGTGGAGATGCGAGCGCCGAAGGGATTCATCGCGACTGGCGATCCAGGCGCGGACGCCGGCGCTATCGGCCGCAGCTCCGGGGTGCGC
>CAYVSQ010000438.1:0-5406 GCA_964453815.1 uncultured Acidobacteriaceae bacterium
CGACCAGCCGGGTGTCGTGACTTCGGGCATGATCGAAGCCGATGGAGACGTCGAAATCCTAGATAAGGATATCTATATCGCCACCGTCAGCGAAGGCGGCAAGCTGGACATGGAGATGCGCCTCAAGCGCGGCCGTGGCTACATATCCGCCGACAAGAACTTTGACTCCGACCTGGGAATTGGATTCATCCCGGTGGATTCGGTTCACTCGCCTGTTCGCAAGGTAAATTACGCTGTCGATGCCGCCCGTCTCGGTCAGATCACCGACTACGACAAGCTCACGCTCGAAGTCTGGAGCAACGGCTCGGTGCTCCCGGCTGACGCTGTCGGTTTGGCCGCGAAACTGCTCAAGGACCACATGAGCATCTTCATCAATTTCGAGGAAGAGATCGAAGCCGAGAGCCACTCTGAAGAAGGCCGGATGCAGCTGCGCAACGAAAACTTGAACCGCTCGGTTGAAGAGTTGGAGCTCAGCGTGCGCAGCTATAACTGCCTCAAGAACGCGAATATCCAGTCTATCGGCGAGCTTGTGCAGAAGACCGAAGCCGAAATGCTCAAGACCAAGAACTTCGGCCGCAAGTCGTTGAACGAGATTAAGGAGATCCTTGCTCAGATGGGCCTGTCGCTCGGCATGAAGATCGATGAGCATGGTAATGCCGTGCCCGGACCGACCAGCGTGCTCCCGGCTGCAACTCTGGCCGCCAGCTACGGCCACTTCGACGACGATGACGAGGACGACGAACTTGACGACGACCTCGCCCTGCAGAACGAAACTGAGAACTTTTAATTCCAACTCGCGGCTGCGAACCATTTGGCTCTCAGTCGCGACTTCAAGATAGACCTTACGTTAAGAGAGATTCGCCATGCGTCATCGCAATGCAGGATACAAACTCGGACGGAACACCAGCCACCGCCGCGCCCTATTGCGGAATCTGGTTACCTCCATCGTTCTTGAGGATCGCGTCCACACCACCATCACCAAGGCCAAGGCCGTTCGCCCTCACGTTGAAAAGCTCATCACCCTGGGCAAGAAGGGCGACGTGCATTCCCGGCGTCAGGCATTAGCCTTCCTGCAGACGCGCGAAGCGGTCACGCGTCTCTTTGACACCGTCGCGCCTCGTTACGGCGATCGTAACGGTGGATACCTGCGCATTGTCCGCACCGGCTTCCAGAAAGGCGACGGAGCGGAGAAGGCCTACATCGAGCTCCTCGGAGCCGAGAAGATTCTCGACGAGAAGCGCCAGAAGCGTGCCGACGCGCGCACCAAGCGCCGCGATGAGCTGCAGAAGCAGCTTGCTGAGCAGCAGCCGGCCGAAGGCGAAGAGCCGAAGGCCTAGCTTGGCCCGCTTTACCGACGAGCGCATCTCTATCTGGGGTGCGCTCGTTGTTTTTCGCGCAGAAGAAATTGCTCTGATGGATACCGGACCGAGAAGTGAGTGAGTGGAGTCTGAGGGTTAACTACGAAAGCCCTGCACCCTGCAAACACTCTCGCCCGAATCTACCGGAACGAAGCCGCGACTAAGCGATCGACTGCCTCGTACCTTCGCGCCAGCTCCGATACGCCGCGTCCAGCACGCGCTGGTTGTGCAGCCCATCTTCAGCCGGCGCCCGATACTCGGCCAGCCCCTCTACCCACCAGGAAAAGCCATCCAGCATCCGGCTGTAAGCGTCGGCGTTCGAGACGCGCTGGCTCGCGATCACCTCCGGCCCGCGGCGCAGGATAACATCGACCGGATGGTCGACGGTCAAAGCGTTCTCGCAAAAAATCACGCCGGTTTCCCCCGTTACTTCGACCACCGTGCGATATTCTGAGCGCGTCGTCACCGTCACCGTGCCCATCGCGCCAGATGCCAGATCGAGAGCCAGCACCGCATGCGACTCGACCTGGCCCGAACCAATATCCCCATGCGCCAGCGTACTTACGGAGGTCACGTCCGTGCCCAGAACGAAGCGCAGTGCGTCCAGGCAATGGATCCCGACGTCGCCGATCGGCCCACCGCAGGCCAGAGCCGGATCGTAAATCCATGTCCTCGGGCTGCCCTCGGCCGAGTAGGAGAACTGCGAATGTGCCAGCACTGGTCTGCCGATGTGGCCCTCGACTATCCACTTCAGTATGAGGGTGAGGCTCTGGTTATAGCGCATGTTCTGCGCCACGCCGAATCTCACCTGAGCGGACTTCGCCGCGGCAAGCATCGTTTCCACTTCGGTTGCATTCAACGCCAGCGGCTTTTCACACAGAATGGCCTTGCCATGTTTCGCAGCCAGCAGCACATGCGGCAGGTGCAGCGCGTCGGGAGAAACAACAAACACCGCATCGATCTCCGGCGAAGCGCAGAGCGCCTCGGGTGTATCGAAGACAAACGGTATGGAATGCTCGTCCGCATTGGCGCGAGCCTTCGCGGCGTCGCGCCGCCACAGGCCCACAAGCTGTGATTGATCGGCTTCCGCAAAGCCTTTCATCAGCCGCCTGACGGCGTGATGTCCAAAGCCCAGGATGCCGTATCGAGTCATGATCGCGTCTACTGCGCGCCGCTCTTGAATATCTGTTCGGCGAAGTAATTTTCAACCCGCGCCTGGTCGCGCAGCATCTCGATGTAGGCATTTTGCAGGAGCTGCGAACGCGCATCGCGCAGTTGCTTGCGGATCGCCTGCTGCACACGCGGATCGTTCAGCTCGCGCTGGCCTGCGGCTTCCTTGTCCACCAGTCTGTAGATCGCGTAACCCACGGCCTTCTTGCCCGCCGGCGTGTTTCCATAGAGAGGCAGCACTTCGGTCACCTGCCCCAGCTGCAGCTTATTGATGGCGGCATAAACTTCGGGTTCGGCGTGCAATTGCGATTCGGAAACGAAGCCCATGTCGCCCCCGCTCTGGGCATTAGCCTGCATCTCGGAGAAGTTCGCCGCCAACATGCCAAAATCCTCGCCACTTATGATGCGGTTATGCAGTGTCTCGATCTTCTTCTTCGCGTCGGCGTCGTTCATCGCCTTACTGTTCTGCAGATTGCCTACCTGCTGGGCCGGTGCGGGAATGGAAGTGACGACAATTTGCGCCAGATGGTACTGCGGCTCGGGTAGATTGAACTCCGCCTTGTGCGCATTGTAGTAATTCGCAATATCGGCGTCCGTAATGTTGATCTTCGAGTTGATTTCCTTGTTGAACAGTTTCTCTTCTGTTTTCCCTGTCCGGATCTGCCGCTTCATGGCGTCGAGGGTAAGGTGCTTCTCAGCTAGGACCTTGTTGAACTCCTCTTGCGTGTAGGGCGCCTTGAGCTCGTTCACCCTGCTATCAACCTCTTCATCGCTCGCCGCGAGGTTCAGCTTGGCGGCGCGTTGCATCACAATCTCCTGATCGATCAGGTCACGGACGACGTTTAGCCGAACGATGTCCGCCTGTTCCTGCGAAGGCTGCTGGTGAGATTCGCCCAGCGTGTCTTGGAAGCGGGCTTCAACGTCGGAGCGTAGGATGGGCTTGCCGTTCACGGTTGCCACGGTGTCGGCGCTATGACCGCGCTGGCAGCCGGCCGCACCGGCTACACACACAGCAGCGAAAGCAAGCATTGCCGGGGCGTTCATAAAATTCACTTTGCGTATGGGGTTAAAGGGAAAGGCAGTACGAACTGCGTTCAATCGGGATTGCAACAGTCATCTCCTTGAGGGCCGCACGCAAGCCGTGCCGACGCACTCGACCGGTCTAAACCTTGGGGCAGGCCGCCTATTCCAGCATAATGCGCACGGCGGTTACTGCAAAGCGCCGCGGTTTGATTGACATCCGCGCCTAATTGACTCTCGCGGTAGGTGTTGGAGCAGGCTTGGCAGCGGGCGCAGGCACGGGTGCCGACGGAGGTGTGGTTACAGGCGCCGACGTCTTTGTTCCCGGTGGCCCTTGCTGCTTATCCACCTTCCCCGCCGGTTGATTCAGTTCGTCGGGCGGCGGCGTAATCCCCTCCGACACCAGCGCCCTGTCGATCGTGGCCCATAGCATGTTGGTCGGCATCGCTCCCGCCATCATCTCTCCGTTCACGTAAATCGTTGGGGTCGATTGAATCCCCAGGCCATCCGCCTGTTTCATCTCAGCGCGGATTGCGGTGTCATCCTGTTTGGCGATACAGGCACTCAGTTTCGCCACATCCAGTTTGTATTGCTCGCCATGTTGTTTTGCGATGGTGTCGAGCATCGCGGCTGCTTTCACCAGATCGTGATCCGGGCCGCTCACGTCCTGGCCATGCATATGCAGATAGTCCACGTAGCTCCAGTAAGCTGTCGGGCTCTGCGCTGCCAGGCAATTCGCATTCACCGCGGCGTGCAGCGCCCAGGGGTGAATCTCTTCGAGCGGCAGGTCCCGGTATACGACCTTAACCAGGCCTTGATAGTGTTCCAGCGTCTCCGGAAACAGAGTTGCATGCATCTTCGCGCAATAGGGGCACTCCAGGTCGTCGAAATTAACGATTACGACCTTTGCATCGGGGTTTCCGCGAACAGGCCTGTCGGCCGCCGGCACAAGCTCCGCCGGGTTCTTGGATATGTCCCACCGGGACATCCGGATCAGTGTATTGCCGTCCTTAGACAGCAGAAACGGGATCGTCTGTGTGTGGTCGGGATGCCCAGGCAGCGAAAATGTAACCTGTACGGTGTCGAATCCTGGGAGATCGCTCGGTGTACGCGCCCCGACCATGATTTCATACTCCGTGGGGACATTGAGCCTCGATCGCACCAGCACGTCGATCTTGCGAGTGGTCTTCTGATCAAGACTATTTTTTGCTGCCGTTTGCGCCTTGCATCCCACCGCGGCAAGCACAAGCAGGCAAACAAGGAAGAGTCGAATTCGCGACAAACCAACCACCTTTCGGGATATATCGATTATCGCATCCCGAGCCGGCTAAGTCGCGCCGCTTTGAGGATCAGCGGCCAAGAGGAAATGAGCCCTTTAGTGCTAATACACTCGCTCCGCCCGCTTCAGGTTGCCCGCCGATCCCACCCCGGCCAGCGTAAAGCTATACAGGTACTGCGTGTCGTTGCGCACGCTGCCCAGCGAATACTTCCGCACCTCAAAGCTGAGCCCGCAGCAGTTCCAGTTGTAGCCTGTCTGTCCCCCGATGTACTGGAGATTATTCAGCGTGTAATCGTAGCCGAGATTCACACCTGCGCTCAGACCCCGCTTGACGGGGCTTCCATAGATGGCTGACAGCCGAATCTGATTGTAATTTGTGATCGGAGGCGTCGTGCTCGAAGTCGTCACGGGCGTCGAGGCCACAGGGGCAGACGGCAGCTCGTTGCTGCTTGTACTGCTGGGGGCGGCCGCTCCAGGCAGTGTGTCCAGATGCGCAAAGCCCATGGTAAAGGAATAATCCGCGTGTCGATAGGACGCGAAGACATTGCTTGAATTCAGCTTGCCCGTCTTGGTGTCGTA
>CAYVSQ010000439.1:0-10267 GCA_964453815.1 uncultured Acidobacteriaceae bacterium
GTTCCATGATGCTTTTCGACGATCTCCGCGCTAACCCAGAGCCCCAACCCTGTTCCGGTCGCCTCTTTTGTCGTGAAGAATGGCTCGAAGATGTGACGCCGAACCTCCGTCGGCATGCCCGATCCGGTGTCCGCCACGGTAACGCGCACCCCGGCCGTCCGCTGTTGCCCGGGCGAATGCGCACAGCGCACGCGCAATAGCAACCGCCCTCCTCCCGACATCATCGCGTCCAGCGCATTTCCGATTAGGTTGGCGAAGAGCTGCCTCACTTCGCCTGCAAAGCAAAACAGTTTTACATCCTGAGCGTAGCGACGGATCACTTCAATATGTAACGAAACCACGCGCCCCTGGTAGAGCATGAGAACCGAGTCCAGGAGCTCGCCCACATTAGTTATCGTTGGCAGGGTCGGTTGCCGGTAGAAGCGCAGCATCTGCTGTGTAATCTCGGAAACCCGGGCCAGCTCATGCTGCGCCAGCTCGGCATAACGCGCTGAATTCGTGTCGAGCGTTCCCATGCCGATGAGGAACAACAAATTCGTAACAGCTTCGAGTGGATTGTTGATTTCATGGGCGATCGAAGCTGCCAGCCTGCCCGCCGCTGCCAGCTTCTCCGACTTGCGTAAGGCGTCTTCCGCCTGCCGGCGCTCGGTCGTTTCCACCAGGATTACGCCTGTCCATCGCACCGTCTGAGCATCCGTGCGAACGGGATAGACATTTGCCAGCCAGCTGCGTGTGGGGGAAAGCCCGTCCGACGGATCGCCGCCCAATTCCAGGTCTTGTATTGCTTGTCCTCGCTCGAAGACCTCGCGAACGCCTTCCTCCAGCTTAATTCCAACCGGCGCCGCAAAAATCTCGCGCACCTCGCGCCCCAGGTGACGGCTTACGGGCAGGCCGTTCATCCTGGCCAGAAACTGGTTCACTCGAACAAAGCGGAGACGGCGATCGAAAAACGCGAAGCCAATTGGCGCGTTGGCCAGCATGGAATCCAACAAGGCCAACGTGTCGTTCAAGCCCGCTCGCTGCTCCTGGATCGAGGCGACCATCAGATTAAAAGCCATGGTCAGGTCAGCGGCTTCATTCGTCGATGTAACGGTCAGGGGAAACGAGGCTGTGTCTTCAGGATTCTGTATGAGCTGGCGCGTAGCCCTCATAAGCGCGGCCAGCGGCCGGGCGATAGACTTCGCCATCAGGCTCGCAAAAACAGTGCAGGCTAGTATGCCAAAGACGGCCGCGAGTAACGTATATCCGAGAAGACCGCGTAACTGCGCACGGTCGTTCGAGTCGTCCGGATAGATCCAGACATATCCGCGCGTCACGCCATCAATGCGCACTGGCGCTACGGCCTCGGTTGTCTTCTTGTCAATCGAGAATATCTGCGGCTTACTCAGCTCGCGCAGATAGCTCCGTTCCTTTGGGGATAGCGTGATCTTTCCAGTCATGCCAGGATCGCTGCTCAACAGCGTGCGGCCTGCTGTATCCGTAATCAGGACGGCGCGAATGCTTGGCGCATGGCGCATGGCATCGATCACACGTTGCAGGGTGCTGAGTTGATCTGCGCTCATCGCCGCACCGGTTTGTGCTGCAAGCACTCCTGCCTGGTATTCCAGGCGCTGCTCCGTGCGCGAGCGCAACTCATTGCCCTGTTCGCGGACGAGCACCACCGAGAGAACGGCTAGCACGATCACTTCGAACAGAATCAGGCCGCTCATCAATTGGCCACGAATGGTGCGTGGCCTCAATATCGACATGGCGAACCGTTTTGGTTACTTGGCACTATGAAGCCTGTTAGCAGGCCCCCCAACTCCGTTTCAGCGCGCGACAGCGCCGAGCGGATTCCGCACTGGAAGTTTGCGCTCCAGTTTCCGCTCCAGGTCTGCCGCAATCTGCCGCCCATGGAAGCGGCCATTTTCAATAAAAATCTCATTCGTGCGCGAGCCCGCCACGATCACTCCGGCAAGATACACTCCGGGCACGTTGCTTTCCAGACTCTCAGGATCGCACAGCGGAAGCAGGTCCTTGCCCTCCAGTTGAACACCGAGCGCGATCAGGAAGTCGAAGTCCGGGTGATACCCGGTCATCGCAAATACGCAGTCGTTCGGAATCTCCTTCACACCGTGCGGAGTTTCAATCCGGACTGTGTCTCTGCCAATCTGCGTCACGCTGCTTCCGAAATACGCGGCTATCTCGCCATTCTTGATGCGGTTCTCGATGTCCGGCAGAATCCAATACTTCACGTGCTTATGAATCGCGGGCCCACGATGCACCAGGGTCACGCGAGCGCCATGCCGCCAAAGATCGAGCGCCGCGATAGCCGCGGAATTCTTGCCTCCAATTACCACCACGTCCTGATCGTAGTAAGGATGCGGGTCGTCATAGTAGTGATGTACCTTCGGCAACTCTTCGCCTTGAATATTCAGATAGTTTGGCAAGTCGTAGTATCCCGTCGCCACAATCAATTTGCTGCTTCGGTAAACCTCGCCGCGTCCAAACTTGTCTTTCGTAAGCACGATGAACTCGCCGTCGCGTCCGGTTATTGACTCAACCAGCCGGTATTGCCGTACGTCGAGTTCGTAATGTTCTGCAACCTTGCGGTAGTACTCCAGCGCCTCGTTGCGGTTTGGCTTTTGATTTGGGCTTGGAAACGGAATATCGCCGATCTCCAACAGCTCCGGCGTCGTGAAAAACGTCATGTGCGAGGGATAGTGGAAGATCGAGTTGCACAGGCAACCCTTATCCACAAGGACGCTGCGAAATCCGGCGCGCTGTGCCTCGATCGCACAAGCCATGCCTGTTGGACCGGCGCCAATCACCAGAACATCGAAACTGGTCTCTTCCCCTGCATAGCTCGCGTTGGCAGTCACATCTTTAGCTTAGACGATCACGTCAAGCCGTGGAACGGTCCCGTGGTCACAGTCGCCGACGGGTGTGGTTCGAAAGCGTTTCCCGAACGCGATCTTCCAAATCGCCATTCCGCTTTTTTTACGCATCGGTGCTGGTCGATAGCCACCAGCCTGGGCCGGAACACCAGCAATCTTTGTGCGGCACATCGCTGCGACGCAGTTCCTTCACCTGACTCCAGCCTCCCCTGCGAAACGCCGCAGTAAGCTTTGCCTCAGTTGCCTCATCGCGAGCACCCACGCAGGGAACGAATTGAACCTGGCATAGGAATCGAGCCACAAGGCTTCCCATCTCGCTCTTCGTGACCAGGAGCATGGCGCCTGCTCCCTCCGAGGCCGTAAGTGGAAATAGAAGACGTCCGTTGGGGCGCACGGCGTCCAGCCATACGGCAAGTGGCGACGTCGCTCCGGCATTGACGTAGAGCACATCGCACTCTGGAATTGGCGCCTCGGCGCCGGATCGATGGTTCACTGTAACGTTCGGAAACTCGGAGAGATTGCCGGTAGCGCGTTGTGCCAGCTCCGGATCGATTTCATAAGCAATCACCTTGCCGCCTTCGCCTACCAGCTTGGCAAGCAGTGTGGTGTAGTAGCCGGTTCCTGCGCCAACGTGGACCACCGTATCCCCCTTTTTCGGAGCTAGCGCGGCGATGCACAACGCATGCAAAGACGGTTGCCCATTATTCAGCGATTCCCTGCCCCCGAGAGAGACGACAACATCCTGATACAGAAATGCCGGATCATCCGAGGGGGTTTTGAGGTAACCGGTGGAGGTGAAGACCCTCCAGGGGGGCTTACCCACAAATTGCTCCCTCGGCGTGGATGCAAATGCAGCCGCGAGTTCGCTGTTGGCGGGAACACCAGCGGCGGCGGTTACCAGATTTGCGAAGAATTTTCGATAGGCATCCATCCGGTCCATGTCTCAACCCCAATGAATGGCTCGCTTCAGGGTAGCAGGAGTCGCCAGAACGAATGAATCGACTCTCTCGGCCTTGTCATATAGCCCAGCCATGGAATCACAACCCGCGCAGACTCGCTATACTCAAAAGTTGCTCTTCGCGGGCTATCTCGCGGGGCCGCCATCAGCACGGGAGCCACATGCGCATGTCTGAAGTTCGCAAGGAAAAAGACTCATTGGGATTTGTTGAAGTCCCCGCGCGCGCCTACTATGGAGCGCAAACCGCCCGCGCCGTTGAAAACTATCCCATCTCTGGTCTGGGTGCCCATACTCAGCTCATTCGCGCCCTGGGGATGGTGAAACGCGCCGCCGCCGAGGCGAACCGGGAGCTCAGCCTGATCGACGATCGGCGTGCCAACGCCATTATTCAAGCAGCACAGGAGGTCATCGACGGCAAGTGGGGCTCTGAGTTCGTTGTCGATGTCTTCCAGGCAGGCGCTGGCGTCAGCTTCCACATGAACACCAACGAGGTGATCGCCAATCGCGCGAACGAAATCCTGGGAGCAGATCTTGGCGATTACACCCACGTTCATCCGAACGACCACGTCAACTATGGCCAGTCGACCAATGACGTCTTTCCAACCGGCATGCGCCTCGCCACGCTGCTGAATCTCGAAACCCTCTATCCCGTCCTCGACACACTTGCGAATACCTTCGCCGCTAAAGCCAAGGATTTCGATGGCATCATGAAGTCGGGCCGCACTCACATGCAGGATGCCGTCCCGATCCGCCTCGGTCAGGAGTTCGCTGCCTACGGTCTGGCCATCGAGAAGGGCAAAAAGTTTCTTCAGCTAGCCAGCGATTCTCTCCGCGAACTCGGTCTCGGAGGCAGCGCAGTCGGCACCGGCATCAACACCCACCCCGACTACCGCGTCAAAGCAATTGCGAATCTCGCCCGCATCTCCGGCCAGCAGCTCGTTCCCGCCGCAGATTTGCGCTGGGCCATGCAGTCGAATGCCTGCATGGCCGAGGTGAGCGCCGCTCTCCGCGGCATTGCACTGGAGGTAATCCGCATCTCGAACGACATCCGTTTGCTGTCGTCCGGACCCAACACCGGCTTCGCGGAAATTTATCTGCCCAGCCTGCAACCAGGCTCATCCATCATGCCCGGCAAGATCAACCCCGTCATGCCGGAGCTGGCCGCCATGGTCAGCTTTCAGATCATCGGCAATGACACCGCTGTGGCCTGCGCTGTCCAGGCCGGCCAGCTCGAGCTCAACGTCATGATGCCCACCATGGCCCACAGCGTGCTCCAGAGCATCACCATCCTTGCCAACATGCTGCGCCAGTTCAACGACCGCTGCATCGCCGGCATCACCGCAAATGCAGAGCGTTGCAACTTCTACGCACAAAGCACCGTTTCACTGGCCACCGCCCTCAATCCCTATATCGGATACGCGAAAGCCGCCGAGATCGTCAAGGAGTCCATAGCGACAGGCGAATCCATCATCTCTATTGCACGCAAGAAAAGGCTCCTCAGCGACGAGCAGATTGCCGAAATCCTCGACCCCGTTCGCATGACCGAGCCGCAATACCCGCTGGAGGCTGCCAAGGAACGGGATGTAAAGGCTAAGGTGTAACAACACCTCACAATTGAGAGGGACTCGCGTAAGCGCGGAGGCCCGCTCAATAGGATCTTGAGCTGGCAATCTGACGTAGGCCACAATCTTGGATATGGACAAGGGTCACGTCATTCAGACTTTGCGTGCTCATGAACCGGAGCTTTGCGCAGCCGGCGTCATGCATCTGTCCATCGTCGGCTCTGTCGCGCGGGACGAAGCCTCGGCAAGCTCAGACGTCGATCTGACGGCGGAGTTCGACAGCAAGCGGAAGATGACCCTTCTCGACATGGTTGAACTGGAAAGCAGGCTGTCCGATATTCTCAAGGTCAAGGTCGATCTCACGCCTGCAAAAACCATGAAAGCGCGGGGCCGCGTTAGAGGCCGTTCTTGCCTTTTAGGGATCATGCTTCTAGCCTGCGCGATATGCAGACACGCATCGATCTGACTGAGAGCTTCGTCAAAGGGATGGACTTCGATGCGTTTCGCGAAGATATCAAGACGGTTACCGCCGTCGAGCGGATGATGCAAATCATCCAGCGAAGCCGCCGTCCGGTAGGGCGAAGATGCGGAAAGACTGTATCCCAGACCAGCCATGGCGCTATATACGCGGCCTAGGAAACTGACCGCGACATCAGTATGACGGTATGACCGAGAGATTATCTGGAATACCATCCACGAAGACTTGCCGAAGCTCAAGAATGCAGTCTTTCAATCGATCGATAATCGCCGACCGAAAATGCACCCTGAAGCCGCAGGCACCAGAATAGCCGAAGAACCCATCCTTTTCGTTTCCGCTGGGGAACGAAAGGATGGGTTTCTACCGCGACTGCCGTCCAAAGCGATACACGACCCCCGCGTTGAACCCCAGATTATTCTGGATTTGGCTGCCGTAGTCGGTCAGCAGATAGTTTGGCGTTATCCGGATTGCAAACCCCGGTCCCAGGTTGTAATCGATCGGCGCGCCGATGCTCAGACCGAACACCGTCCCGTCAGGATAGAGCCCGATCAGCGTCGGAGGCAACCCGCCCGTACCGGTGCCAAAATTGCCGTGGGCCGCACCAACGAGCGCATTTCCGCTCACGGCCCAATGCTGCTTCGTAACAAGCCGCAACTGTGGGCCGAACAGGAACGTGTACTGGCTGATGCTCGGATTAAATACCTGAAACTGGTTGATGTAGGTGAATGCTGTTCCATAGTAACCGCGAAAATCCGCCGTCACGCCCAGCTTACCTCTCAGGTAATCGGTAATCCCCACATTCCAGGCAGCCTGGTTAAGGTGCTGCAGATTTTCGCCCGGACTGAAGCGCAAATATCCGCCGCCAAAATACAGTTCGTATTTGTGCGAATAGGTATCCTGAATAATTTGTTCCACTCTCAACTTGCGCCGCGCCTTCACACGCTCCTGTGCTTGACGCAACACCTCTGTCCGCTGTGCGGGCGCCTGCGGCAGAGTCTGCGGTGTCTGCTGATCTGGTGTACTTTGCGCCCATACCGCCGCTGGCGCTAAAAGAAGGGCCAAGGCCAAAATTGGATACACGCGGTATCCCCTACGATTTCCAAAATGCATGAATCCTGAAGCCTCCACTACCTGCTGCTTACGGGGATGAAAAAGACAAAGAATTTCTCCCGCAATATGTATTAAAGCATCTGCCAGCCTTCTCGCGCCTTGCTTTCCTCTGATTGGGCTGTCAAAGTTCACTAAGCGCAGCTTATTTTTCTATGGAATCGAGGCGCAAACAACGCATGAAGTTATTTCTGTTGGGTTTGATCTTGGGGCTGTTGACCATTCCGCTTGTCGTCTTCATCCATTTTCGCTTCGGCCGTCCACCGGTTGCCGTCGCCGACCAACCCTATCCGCTGGAGGAGGATTTGGTCCATGTGCCGCTCCACGCGCGCGTTGACGGGGAAATGCCCAAAAGCTCACCCATCGAACCAAGCGCAACAAATCTCGAGTCGGGAGCGCACATCTACCGCCAGCAATGCGCCGCTTGCCACGGCCTTTACGGCCGCCCTTCCGCATTCGCCGTGCATATGTACCCCTCCGCGCCCCAACTCTGGGCACCGCATGAGAATGGAATAGTGGGCGTGAGCGACGATCCCCCGGGTGAGACCTATTGGAAAGTGGCCAACGGCATCCGGTTGAGTGGCATGCCGGCCTTCGACAAGATCCTCAACCAGACTCAGATATGGCAGGTGACGCTGTTGCTGGCTAACGCCGGCAAGCCCTTGCCCCCGGGCACCCTTGAGCTGCTCAAACAGCCCCTCGACCTGGACCCCGCTGCTCTCGCGGCCCCTCAGCCGTCGACTGCTCCTGCGCAGAAGATCACCGATCAGGAAATGAAATCGATGCCGTCGGCCATTCCGCCAGACTCGAAATGACCGTCTGGCGGAGGGCCGGCTCGTAGCTTTCAATACTTCGACTTGATCGCATACGTCGCGCCAACTATAAACTGGAACGAATTACGTTTGGTTGGCGGCAGGGCCGGCGGTGGGTTGTTCAGGTAGCTGTTCAGTGTTCCAACGGAGAAGCCCAGGTTCTTGTAGGCGGGAAGCACCAACGAGTTGGACTCAGTTATCGAGTACGCGCGAGGGACGTTCCACGACGGAAGGTAGGCAGCCTGCTGATTGAAGACGATGCCGCGCGGCAGCTTGAGCAAATACGTGAGTCCGAAGGTCGAGCCGATCAGGTCCTCGTTCGTTCCAGACGCCGCGTTGAGGAAGTTTTGCCTTACATACTGGAGAGTGGCTATCAAATCCAATTGTTGTTTGGGCTTCTTAATGGCCGTCCAACCAATTCCCCCGCCGTAGAGTTGCTGCAAGTCCAACCCCTGGCTGAAGTTGTGGTCGAAGCCTGCCTGCGCCAGCGCGTACCACCGCGGCGAGAAGAACCAATCGCGTTCGGCGCCTGCGTGGTAGAGCGCGGTCTTGATATTGGTAGGTGGGAAAAACATCCCGTCAGAGACGTATGCCTTCTCCGTGATCTTGCCATATGATCCCGTGAAATCAATGCTCGTCCGGTTCCGCGGGTCCAGCCACGACGCGGTTGGCACCACCCGCACCAGGGCAACGGTTCCATTGAAGGTCTCCTGGTTCTGTGTGGCCTTGACAATCGTGGCGCCTCCCGTCGCCGCGCCATTCCAGCCGCCAAAGAAGCCGGGCTCTCCAATCAGCTGTTTCTGCATCGTCGTCTCGTCAATGATGAACTCCGCGTCCTTCACCGGAATCGGCTGAATCGTCGCGTTGTTGTCCGGGTGCACAGTAATCATGTCACCCGTCTCAGTGATGGTGCCCTCAGGCACATTTGGGG
This sequence comes from uncultured Acidobacteriaceae bacterium, assembly GCA_964453815.1. Classification (GTDB taxonomy): domain Bacteria; phylum Acidobacteriota; class Terriglobia; order Terriglobales; family Acidobacteriaceae; genus Silvibacterium. The sequence goes on from CAYVSQ010000439.1 coordinate 8,725, forward strand.
GAATGTGTTTCTTACTCGAAATAATGCTCTTGTTGAGCACGGCGAGCTTTGTCTGCGTGCGCAGCTCCTTGATCTTATCCCAGTCAATATTGACGTCTCCTACAATGTCGCTGTGGAAGGTGACTGTCCCCCCAATTTCGCGCACAAACGTGCCCGAAAGCTGATCGCCATTCGTGAAGACGATGACATCAGGAGGGGCTTTGGCAGGATCTGCCGCCGCAGACGGCTCCGCGGCATGGCAGACGTCTCCCGCCGCAAACGCAAATAGCCCGAACAGAAAAAGAGTGAAGACGATAGAGCAGCGGGGGGTCGCATTTCTGTGCAATGACATAAAAATCGCTCCCTGGAATTGGGTTCGTTGAACAGGATTGCCCTACTTGTAGAAGCTCAGACCGACTGCGCGGCCCGCCTTTCAGAGCCACGCCTAATGTTACAGCTATCCGTCTTCCGAAGATCCGCATCTCGGAAGCGATCAGCCTCGTTACTACGTTTTGAACGACAGGGTTCGGAGAAATCTCAATGACGTATTGCCTGCACGATAAAAGCAGCTTCATTGAAACCTGGATGGAATTTCTTTTAAGATTGATTAACGATGTCAATCACGCGTCAGCAGGCTTTGGACCACTTCCACTCCGACGACCTCATCGGACTCGGCATGGAAGCCGACGCCGTCCGCCGGAAGCTGCATCCCGAAGGTGTAGTGACCTACATCATCGACCGCAACATCAACTACACCAACTTCTGCACCGAGTACTGCACCTTCTGCGCCTTTTACCGCCCGCTCAAGGGCAAGCTTGCCAGCGAAGGGTACATCCTCGACTTCGAGACCATCTACGCAAAAATCGCCGAAACCGTCGAGATGGGCGGCACCGGCGTGCTCATGCAGGGCGGCCTGCACCCCGATCTCAAAATCGAGTGGTTTGAGCGCCTGCTCAAGGGCATCAAGCAGCGCTTCCCGCAAATCTGGCTGCACTGCTTCTCTGCCTCAGAAATTCTGGCCATCGCCGAGTACAGCAACCTCTCCGTGCGCGACACGATCGCCCGCCTGCGCGACGCCGGTCTCGACTCCATCCCGGGTGGCGGGGCAGAAATCCTCGACGACGAAGTCCGCCATCGCATCGCCCGCCTCAAATGCGGAACCGAAAACTGGCTTCTCGTACACCGCACTGCCCACCAGCTTGGCATGCGCACCACCGCCACAATGATGTTCGGCGTTGGCGAAACCTACGAGCACCGTGTCAACCACTTCGAGCAGGTGCGCCGCCTCCAGGAAAAGACCGGCGGATTCACCGCCTTCATCCCCTGGAGCTTCCAGCCTCACAACACCGCTCTAGGGGGACGCGGCTGGGACGAGGCCACCTCGGTCGAATACCTCAAGGTCCTCGCCATCTCCCGCCTCTACCTCGACAACATCGAGAATGTGCAATCCAGTTGGGTCACGCAAGGCCTGAAGGTCCTGCAAATGGGCCTTCGATTCGGAGGCAACGACGTTGGCTCGGTAATGCTCGAAGAAAACGTCGTCAAAGCGGCTGGAACCGCGAAT
>CAYVSQ010000440.1:0-15695 GCA_964453815.1 uncultured Acidobacteriaceae bacterium
ATCTGGTACTCGACCGGATCTTCGATGGTGATGATCTTGTCTTCGTCGCTCTTGATCTCATTCAGGGCCGCATACAGCGTTGTCGTCTTGCCCGACCCCGTGGGTCCGGTCACTAGCACCATCCCGTACGGCTCGCAGATGTAACGCCGGAAGCGCCGCAGATCGTCCTCATGGAAGCCAACCACGTCCAGCGTCAACTTGCGGAACTTCTCGCTCATCGATTCTTTATCGAGCACGCGCAACACCGCATTTTCGCCATGGACAGTCGGCATGATGGACACGCGAAAGTCGATCAGCCGCCCCTTGTAGCGCACGCGAAAACGTCCATCCTGGGGTACACGCCGCTCCGCAATGTCCAACTCGCTCATGACCTTGATGCGCGACAGAATCGTCGAGTGATGTTCACGCGCAATCGCCGCCATCGCCAGTTGCAGCACGCCATCGATGCGGTACTTCACCACCAGCGAATCGTCATTCGTCTCGATGTGAATGTCCGAAGCGCGCCGCTCGAGCGCCGTAAAAATCGTCGTGTCCACCAGCCGGATGATCGGGCTGATGTCTTCCTCCGACGTCAGCTTCTCGATCGAGATCGTCTCATCGGCGTCGTCATGCGCCGAGACCACGTCGAAGGTCATGCCCTCCGAAGCCTCGTCCAGCACGCGCTGCGACTGCTCCGTCTTCTTCAGCAAATCGGTGATCTGCGTCAGCGTGGCCACACGCGTTGTTACCCTTTGCCCCAGCAATCCGGAAATTTCATCGAGCACCATCAGCCGGCTCGGATCGCTCACCGCGATAATCAGCCTGTCGTCCTGCTGCTCCAGCGGAACGAAGTTGTACCGGAACATCATGTCCACCGGCACGCGCTTCATCAGTTCATGTTGAATGCGGAAGTGCTTCAGGTCGACGAACTCGCAGCGATAGCGCTGCGCGAGCAGTTGCGCTTTCTCTGTTTCGTCCAGTTCTGTCGGCAAAGTCAATACAGGTGCCTGTGCCATAAACCTTCTCTTTTCGCTCCGTCGAGCTTCGACTCATCAAGCAGTCCCCAACGAAATCTATCGGGACCATCGGTTTTGAAAGGCCACGGCTTTAGCCGTGCCGCTAAGCTGCTGCCGCCAAGTGGGGCTTTAGCCCCTGAGGGATGTTTCTGCCTCTCGTATCTTCAATATTCGACATCCTTCATCTGTTCTTGGATAGCTTATGAGAGTCTATCTTTGCTGAAAGTTGTTCGCGTTCCCCAGCGAAAAGATGGGCAGATACAGCGCTATCAGAATCACCACCACCACCACGCCCATTACGATCAGAATCGCCGGCTCAATCAACGAAAGCGACGCTGTCAGCGCCGTCTGCACGTCCTCTTCATAAAACTCAGCGACCGAGTTCAGCATCTGCGGCAGAGCTCCGGTCGATTCGCCCACCTCGATCATCTCCACCGAAAGCGGCGGAAAGACCTTGGTTCCCTGCAGGCTCTGCGACAGCCCTTTGCCCTCGCGCACGCTGCTCACCGACGAGAAGACAGCCTTGGCGATGCGTTTGCTGGCAATCGATCGCGCCGCCGTCTCAAGCGACGGCACCAGAGGCAAACCACCGGCCAGCAGCGTCGAAAGGGTCCGCGAAAACAGGGCCACCTGATACTTCAGCCAGATCACTCCAAAGACTGGCATCTTGATGCGTATGCCATCGATCCGGTCGGCGCCCGCGTCAGTCCTGCTCCATCGGTAGATAAGGAACGCGATCAACGCCACCACCGGAGCCACATAAAGGATGTAATGCTGCGCCCCCTGGCCCAGCGCCAGCAACGCCAGCGTCAGGCTCGGCAGATTCGTCCCAAGCTGGTCATAAAGAGTCGCAAAACGCGGGACGACGAACGTAATGAGGAAGACGAACAATCCAAACACCAGCGTGATCAGCAGCGCCGGATAAATCAGCGAAGCCTTAAGCTTCTTGGTAAACGACAGCGAAATCCGCTGGAAGGAAAGGAACCTGCCCAGAACCTCTTCCAGATTGCCGCTTCGCTCGCCCGCCAGCAGGGTGGTCGTATAAATCACCGGAAAACCACCCTGGGCCTCAAAGGCCGCCGAGATAGATTCGCCCGTCCGCACCCGTGCCGCCACATTCTGCAATTGCCCGGCAAAAGCCGGATTCTTCTGGCTCTTGGCCAGCATTTCGAGCGAACTCAGGATGGGCAATCCCGCCCGGATCAGCGTCAAAAACTGCTGGTTGAAGATGATGAACGTCTCCAACTTCGCCTTGCGCCGGCTTCCCGTCAGCCCGCGCGGCTTGACCGAATAAACGTAGTACCCCGCTTGGGTAAAACGGTGACGCAGCTCATCGGCCGTAGCCGCAGACTGCACCTGCTGCTGCACGTGGCCACGCTCGTCGGCCAGTTTGATAACAAATTCCGCCATGGGACGCTATTTCAGGGTACCAGTTCCCGCAGCCGATAGACGCAGAACGCCAACAAACCGTTCATCCTGAGTCCCGATTCGAAATTAATAAGACCTTGATCGGAAAACCCCATCGCGTGCCCACATTCGAATTTTCGGACGCGGGTTTCACTTCCGCGCCGGTAGCTCTCCCAGCTTCGCAATCCTTCCCTCGGGACCCACCACCCACGGCAGACTCAGCGCATTCCAGTTCCCGTCATCGATGAGACTCCAAGTCTTCCCATCGTCGTAGCTCACATCCGACCCGTTTGTCCCGACCGCGATCCACGCCTTCGAGTCCCCATCCCATGCCACCGCCGACCGATATCCATGCGGAGGCCGTTCCGCCGCCGTCCAGTGCCCACCGCCATCGGCTGTCCAGGCCGCCGTGCCGAAGGAGACCCCCGGCTTGGAGTAGTCCCCGCCGACAGCTACCCCGTGCTCGCCATCGCGAAGGGCCAGTGAGAATACGCCCGACGAGGCACTCCCTCCGGCCATCGGCGCCTTGCCGTGCTGGAAATCCCAGCGGCGCAAACACCCCTCAATATCATCGTGCGCCATGCCCATCGTGCAATCGAGTCCGCTGCGATAGATGAGCGGGCCGGCAGGCCCACTTGTCCCAAACCACGGCGCCCACACTGGCCCCAATACTGGCCCGTTCAAAGCCATCGCGGAATTGCTGGCCGCAAATGCCCCCAGCTTCTGCCCGCCTGTACCCAGGTCTGTCGATTCGATCGGTTTCCATGTCGCTCCTCCGTCCTCTGTCCGAATCAGCACAAAGCGTCCGTTCACTGGATCGCCTAGCAGAAATGCATTCTTTCGGTCCGAATACTGGATTGCATCCCAAAACCCATCCTTATCCGAATTCGTATAAAGCAGCGTCCAGTGCGAACACCCATCCGCTGTCCTGTATAGCCGCGACAGATCTCCTGGCCCCGACGACATCACAATGGCCGTCTTTTCATCCCACGCCCAGATCCCCCGAAAATCCAGCTTCTCCGCCCCCGGAGGCATCGCGCAGGTCTGCCACATGTAACCGCCATCTTCGGTCCGCAGAACCGTCCCATTCGTCCCGCTCGCCCACGCCACGCCGGCGCCGACGGCATGAATTCCGCGCAGACTAGCCGTCGTTCCACTCGACTGCATCACCCAAGGACCGGACGTTTTATCCTGCGCATGAAGCGATCCCGTAACCAGCAAAAATGCTCCGGTAACGCCCACCCGCAGCCGCCACTTTCGAACTGAACCCATCATGCCCGCATCTTACCCAAATTTAGCTGCACCATGAGCGAACTCTTCCGCGAAGCCTTCCGCGTCTACCAGCAGGAGCGGATACGAAAATGGCTTCATGAGGTCGGTGAATATGCGGCCATGCGCAATCCATACGGCGACACAGAGGAAGATGTACCGCGGCTAGTTAAGGAAGTCCGCGCTGAAATGCAGGCCGAACGCGAGCGCAAAGTCCGGGCAGCCGGATGATGGTGCTTGTCGACTCAAATATCAGCATTTCAGCACTGCACTTTGCATCGAAGCAGGGAATTCCTACGCGTGCGTTGGAAAAGGCGGTCAACGAAGACATAATCGCGACGTGTGACGAGATCGACGTTGAAGGAGTTAGAGTATTAACGGAAAGATTTCGATGGAGCCGTCAACTGGTTGAGCTTACGCTCAAAAGAATGCTCGATCGCTCGATTGGCGTTACAACCCGTGGCACCATAAAATTATCGCCGGTGACAAAGACCTGCTCTTCCTCGGCGGGCACAAGCGAATTCGGATCATCACGCCCGCCCAATACTTGGAGCTGAAAGCCCGTCCTAAACCGGCGGCATCCCCTCCACCACATTCACTCCGGCCGGCGCGATAAACACAAAGCTCGCATCCGGAGCCGCCACATTCGGTCTCTCGTCCGTGAACAGAAAAGAATTGGTAATCCCGTCTGTCTCCTCGACGCGGATTGACTGGATTACGCCCTGGGGCGTCGCCGTCACGCTGAAGACCGCAACCCGTTTCTCCATATTTTTTGGAATCCCCGTCAGCACATACGTCCCATCGGCCTGTGGAGCAATGGACAGCCCCGTCAACTCCTGCTCGAGCTTCGCATGTCCCAGCAGCAGCCGCAGCGGAGAGCGCATATCGTCCAGCTTCTTCACCGGAACGCGCTGCACCTCGGTGTCGCCTGGCGAGTAGAAATACCCATCGTGCCCGTCAAGAATGAAAAGCTTCCCCGCCGGTTGGGAGTACGTCCAGCGCATCTTTCCCGGTTTCTTCAACAGCAGCACGCCCGCTTCTTTGCGGTCCATCCCCATACCGTCGTATTGCTGGGTAAAGCGCACTTCTAGCGAGTGCAGGGAGTTGTAGTGTTGATCGATTCTGTCAGTCAGCGCCTTCGCCGTCAGCGGTTGCTGGGCCATGGCCAAACCCGGCCCTAGCGCCATCAAAACAGCCAGTGCCAGCCGCCATGGGCGAGTGCGCAAGACCCAGCCCATCACTGCAAAGCGACTGTGCAGTTGGTGCCGCCCGCTGGATCGGCCTTGACCTCACCCTGCTGATCGATGCAGAAGCCACGATGCCCGGTCTTGCCCACAGCCTGCGGAACGGCCGTCGCCTCATACCCGGTGTACATATCCTGATTGTTCACCGTAACCTTCGTGGGGTTCACGATAGCAAAGGTGTATCCGCTTTTCTGTCCGCTCGTCAGATCGCCCTGCAGCAGTTGCGCCGACTGTGGAGAGGGCTGCCCCGACTTGGGATCGCCCCCCAATATCCCCAACGTGGGGGCAAAGCCGCTGGCCGGATAATTCGTCTGATACTGAATCTGGGCCTGATAGATCGCGCGCAGCGACTGGATCGCCGAGGTCTCATTCGCCTGCATCTTCATGCCCGCGAAGTTGGGGATCGCAATCAACATGAGGATGAGCATGATAGAGATTACGATCAAAAGCTCCATCAGCGTAAAGCCGGCTTCCCGCCGTCTGCGAAGCTCACTTTGCAGCAGGGGAGCCTGTTCGCGGGTAATCAAATGCTTCATAAAGTTGGTTTTCATCCCGAAGGCAGCATGCAAGAGCACCGCCAAACGCAATCCTAAAGGATTAAGACGCAACGCACCAGCGCAGCGCTCGCACTACAGCCATTAGCCATTTAGGGATTGGCCTGCCAAGCAATGTCCAAAACATTTCCTAAGGGCTAATTCCTAATGGCTAATGGCTGCCCCTAACACACTAGCCTGTTCCGATTCAGCTTCAGTCCGTCGAGCCTTCCCAGTAGCGTCACCGCCACCAGGTCCGGCTGGAACAGCGCATTGGCTGTGTCCATCACCTGCTCAGCAGTCACTTCTTCTACCTTGTCCAGAATCTCCTGCAGGCCGAAAAAGTAGTTGAAGTACATCTGCTGCCGAGCCAGGTTCGACATCCGCGACATGGAGCTTTCCAGCGACAACAGCAAATTGCCCTTCAGTTGGTCTTTGGCCCGGCGAAGCTCGTCCGGCTGCAGCAAATGGCCCTTCAGGCGGCTGAACTCCGCCATCACCAGGTCGACGACCTGTACCGCCTTGTCTGCGGAAGTTCCCGCATACACGCATAGCGAGCCCGTGTCGCTGTAGGGATTCAGATCGCTATAGATCGCATACGCCAGCCCGCGCTCCTCGCGAATCGTCTGGAAAAGGCGGGAGCTCATCCCTCCACCCAACACCGTATTCAGCACCAGCGTGACGTAGCGTGCCTCATCGGCCACTGGAGGTGCCGGCACGCCCAGGCAAAGCTGCACCTGTTCGAGCGACTTCTTATTCCGCAAATTGATTCTCGCCGTAGTCCTCGGCGGTGCATCCGGCTTGGCACTCTGCCCCGCCGGCAGCGAATCGAAGCGCCGCGACACCTGCTCCACAAAGTTGTCGTGCTCGATATTCCCGGCTGCCGAAAAAATCATGTTGCCGCCCAGGAACCGCCCACCGTAGAAGTCCATCAGCGTATCCCGCTCGAACCGCTTCACCGTCTCCTTGGTCCCCAGGATTGGTTTGCCCAGCGGATGGTCCTTCCAGAAGTTCTGAGTAAAGATCTCATGCACCAGGTAGTCGGGATTGTCCTCGTCCATCTTGATCTCTTCCAGAATCACGCCTCGTTCGCGCTGAATCTCCTCGCTCGCGAACACCGGATTCAGCACCAGGTCCGACAGCACCTCGAGCGCCGTCGGCACGTGCTCGTCCAGCACCTTCATGTTGAAGCAGACGGTCTCCTTGCCCGTAAACGCGTCCAGATTCCCGCCGATCGCGTCTACCTCGCGCGCAATAATCTGCGCAGACCTGGATTTCGTGCCCTTGAACACCATGTGCTCTACGAAGTGTGAAATCCCATTCACCTCCGCCAGTTCGTGACGCGATCCGGCGCCAATCCACACCCCCATAGCTACGGATCGGATGTGGTTCATCTTCTCGGTTAAGATCGTAAGTCCGTTGGACAGGATCGTGCGGCGTATGTTTCTCTCGGTGTTGTCCATGAATCGCGCCCTTTCTTTGCTCTGGGCCTGTTGCCTGGGCTATTACTGTTGACCTGCCGGGTCTATCGTCCATCAAGAATGAGAACGCTGCGATTCGACGTTTCGATGCGCTATGCTGACACAACAGAATTCGGTGTTGCGATGACGTCAGGCAGGGAAAATACACTACCTATTTTAGACGCTCCCGGAGCCCAAGGGGTGCATCCTCTGTTCGGTCTTCAAAATCATCAACTTAGCGACCTGCTCCAGGAGTTTTCCGCTCCCGCCTACCGCGTCCGCCAGCTTTCCCAGGCACTTTATCAACATTGGACAGACGACCTCAACGCCATCACCACGCTGCCCAAAGAACTCCGCGACCGCCTCTCCGGTGCCGGGTATCAGATCGGCCTGCCCCGCATCATCGAAACCTATATGTCTGTCGACGGTACCGAACGCTACCTCATCTCGACCGGGGATGGCCAGAGCGTCGAGACCGTCTGGATGCCCGAGGGCGATGACGGCGAAAGCGGAGACGGCAGCGAAACCGGCTACCACGACTCCACCATCTGCGTGTCCAGCCAGATCGGCTGCGCGGTCAACTGCCAGTTCTGCCTCACCGCGAAGCTCGGCATCATCCGCAACCTTACCGCCGGAGAAATCGCCGGACAGGTCGTCGCCGTCCTCAAGCGCCACGACGTCCAGATCGGGCGCGATCGCATCAACCTCGTCTTCATGGGCATGGGCGAGCCCTTCCTCAACTACGACGCCTTCATGGACGCCGTCCGTCTGCTCGTCCGGGAAGTCGGCATCGCCGAATCGCGCATGACCGTCTCCACCTCCGGCATCATGCCCGGCATCCTGCGCTTCGCTTCTGAATCTATAAGACCGAAACTCGCCATCTCCCTCAATGCACCCAACGACAAGGTGCGTACAGCCATCATGCCCATCACCCGCAAATGGAACATTCAGCACCTCGTCGACGCAGTCCGCCAGGTTCCGCTCCGCCCCAAAGAGAAGCTCACCTTCGAATACGTCCTGCTCGGCGGTGTCAATGACCAGCTCTCTCACGCCGACGAAGTCGGCAAGCTGCTACGTCGCGTCGGCCGCCCGCTCAAGGTCAATCTAATCGTCTGGAATCCCGGCCCGATGATGTCCTACGACATGCCCCCGCCCCACCAGGTCATGGAATTCCAGGCCCGCCTCAAGCACAACGGAATCAGCGCCTTCGTCCGCCGCCCCCGCGGACGTGACATCTACGCCGCCTGCGGCCAGTTGAAGCGCACCGTCGCTGTCAAAGTGAACCCCCTGTTGCCCACGTTTCCCCTCCCAGAACCACTCTGATGTCATCCCCGTCCAACCCACCACCAAATGGCAGACCATGAAAACGCCCCTCACCCCGGACAAATTCATCGTCGATACGGACCACTTCTACATGCGCGTGAGAAGAGAACTGAACTAAGCGCTGGTCTTAGCGGTAGGGATACATCACGAGCCGCCAGTGAAGCGCATAATCGCCAAGTATCCATTCCAGCCTTGGTCACTCCCTGCAAACGCGCGTTGCCCGAGAGGCCCATTTATCGTCGATCTGGCCGGGACCCAGCAGTATTATCCGGCCTCTATGGGCAAGGAGATCAGAAAGATGCAGGATGGAAAATGTTTCTCATAAAGCGCGCGGGCCGACAGCGTGGGATGAACCGAGTGGAAGCCGAGATTTGGATTGAGAAACATCCCAAATCGCCTAAGGAAAAGGCAGAATACGAATCAGCGATGAGGTCGCGGTAGGGACAATCATTGCTGAACACCCCCGCACAGATTCGCCCGAGCGCTCACCCGGCAAACGTCCAGATCGGAATTACGACTGCGACCACGACTATTTCGGTAATGATACAGTCAGCGGCGTCGAAACCAGATGACCGTGGATCCCTTCCATTGAAAAGCAGACCAGCCATGACGTATGCCGCGAGCAGCTTCCGCTGCCGTGCGGAGTTCCGCATTGGCCGAGTGTTCGTTCGAATAGGAGTCTTTGCCGGCGTATCCGCGCTAGAAGCTCTCTTCGCCGAGGATGTTGTCTCTTATTCGGATGGCGGCGGCCTTGCTAGTCAGGAGGAGATATACCTCGAGAAGAGAGAGAGGAAGAACTATGCGTGATTTGGAATCCGACGATCGGGCGGATCCGGTTTGCATCGAAGTTCTCATGACTTCGCTCCTGGCCCCGGGCTTAGGTGGGTGGTGGGGCACACGTCTACATCTATGAGGTAAGTTGGTTGCGAGGCCTCCCCCGCTCCCACGGGATTCTCGCAGTTCAATGCATCTCATCCCCGAAAACTGACTGCTCATGGCAAATCGATTTCAAGGTGCTCACGCCGATATAACATTCGCTCATCTTTCTGGTCTTTCCGTTTGCGGGCCACTGTCTCAATTGGAGTCGATCTCTCATGAGTAAATCGCGCCTTTCCCGTATCTCCGGCGCCCGCGAAACTTGATTCTGTGCACTTCGGTCCTGCTCCTGACTGTATTGCGCGGCCCGTAGCCCTCCGGTCGCACTTAACTACCGAAGGGTACTTCTCCAATCTCAAAATAATTCGCTGAGACTGGCAGTTAGACTTCCCGAATTTCGTTGGTCAGATCGCATCCATGTTTGATTCATTCAACAATTCGAAAACAGCCCACGAGGTCACATCGCAACGGATGACTCGCCGCGATGCCCTTCGCCTCTTGGGTTCGGCCTCTGCGGGAGGCTTTGCCGCGCAGATAGGACTTAAGCTTTCGGCGACGACTAATGCCTTGGCAGCTTCACCCAACGACGTGACAACTCCACCGCTGGCGCGCGGAGCCCCGTCTTCACCGGGGCGGAGGGCGTTGATTGAGGCTTTCAAGCAGCAATCCGAGGGACTTCAGGACAAATTCGAGGCGCGCACTCACGAGAGCGACTGGACGATGCCGTATCGCCTGTTCCGCCCTACGGCCAAAGGAAAGCTGCCACTCGTCGTGTATTTAAGTGGCAGCGGCGGTCTGGGGGACGACAACAAGAAGCAGCTCGAATTCGGCAACATCTATGGCACCCGCGTCTGGCTGCTGCCCGAGAATCAAAAGAAATTCCCCTGCTATGTTCTGGCACCTCAGACTAATCGCGGATGGGCGAAGTATGACACGACACAAGATGACTCCGGGCCGGCAAAGGTAATTCCCGGTCTGGGAGAAGGAAACCGTCTCGCGCTCGAGATCGTCGATGCGCTCTACCGCGAGTTTGCCATTGATCAACGGCAAATTTATGTCACCGGCCAATCGATGGGCGGCGCCGGGACATGGAATATGCTGTCGAGTCGGCCACGATTCTTTGCGGCGGCGGTGATCTGCTGCGGAGGCGAATCGACTGAAAATGGCGCCGAGTCGCTCGAAACGCCGCTCTGGGCCTTCCACGGAGACGCTGACCAGACCGTTCCTGTTGCCCTATCGCGCGACCGCATCGCCGCGAGGCGCAAGGCAGGTGGCCGGCCGCTCTACACCGAATATGCCAGTGTGGATCACAACTGCTGGCAGTGGGCTTTCACCGAGCCGGAGATGATCAAGTGGGTATTTTCACAGCGTGCGAGCTGAGAGGAGGGCCATGAATCGACAACTCGTTCGTGTTCTGCTGCTTCTCGTCGCAGCCGCCACGTTTCAGCTTTTCTTAACGGCGCTAGTTCCCTTGGCGTCAGCCGCGCCAATCTTCGGTCAGTCGCAACGAAAAGTAACCCAGCTCGGCGACGGGGTGTATGAAATTCAACACGAACCGAATGGCAACACCACGGTTATTATCGGTGACCGACAGGTTTTCGTTATTGATACCTGCTTCCTGCCTTCAGCCGCTCGCGAAGATATTGTCCAGATCCGTCAGTGGACGGACAAGCCCGTCAGCTTTGTGCTCAATACGCACTTTCACAACGATCACAACCTGGGCAACAGGGCCTACATGGATGCGTTTCCCGCGTTGACAATCATCGCCCATGTGGAAACCAAGAAAGAGATGGACCGGTTTGGGCCAGGTTCAGCGAGCAGAGAGGAAAAAACTAGCGCGACCTTCCGGAAGATGCTGGAAACGGGAAAGACCCGGGACGGGCAGACACTGAGCGAAGATGATAAGGCGGAGGTGAATAAGGCCCTTGCCCGGCAAATTCAGTGGACTGAGGAGATAAAGGAGGTAAAGTTCCAGAGCGCCACGCTAACTTTCGACCACGATTTCAGCATTGATATTGGCAATCGAGAGGTACAGGTCAAGTTTCTAGGACGGGGCAATACGCCCGGTGATGCTGTGGTGTATCTCCCCAAAGAGAAGATCGTGGTTGCCGGCGATCTGGTGGTGTATCCGATTCCGTACATCTACGATGGCTATCCCGTTGAGTGGATTCAGACACTCGAAAACCTGGCCCATTTGGATTCGGACACGATTGTTCCAGGACACGGGCCAGTGATGCACGACAAGGCCTATATCTATCTAATGCGCGACCTCATGAAGAGCGCAGTAGATCAGATGAACGAAGAGCTCAGGCAAACGAGCCCTGCCATGAATCAAACTTTGGACGACGTGAAGGGAGGTGTGGACTTGACGCCCTTTCGGCAGCGTTTTGCCGGCGACGACAAAGACCTGGGAGATTCCTTCGATGATGCTGCGAGTCATCTGGTGAAACTTGTGTTTCTGGAGGCCAGCTTGCGCTGAGCGCTTCCGGCGTGACCATGCCAGTGTCCGAGATGCGTGGTAATCCGTCCAGGTGGATTACTTCCGAGTTCCTTCTCTCGCCAAGTGGGAAAGCCTTGGGCGAAGATTGCTTGTGACATGGCGACTTTCTCAACAAGTCCAACACCGGTTTATTCGCAACCACATTCCGCAACTTGCGGTTCCCGGCGAGAAGACACCTCTTCGGTCTCAACGCGGATCCCCATGCCTGGCTAGTCCGGCTGTCCCGTCTCCGTCTCTCACCTGTCGCACAGCGGAGTCGTCGCAACCATGCTTGCCGTCCTTAAGGATGGTTCAACCACCACAGCGGAGTGTGAGGCTGGCAGCAACCCGAGCAGAGGGGGCGATAGCAGCCGTAGTCTTAGGACCTGCTTTCTACCGAATCAGGCACAGAAGAAGGTGCCCCATTAAGAAACCTGAATGCTAAGGCGGGGTGGATGATCACAGATTTGCCAGTTGCCGAGACTGGGATTCGGGCTTAGAGTCTCCAGTAAACGCACCGTTTCTGTTGCGACGGTAACTGAGGGAGTTTCAATATGGCGGATGAAGTCCTCTTGATTCCCCCTAAGCGCCCCTTAAAAGAGAAAGCCCTCGTCGAGTTCAAGCGCCTTCTTGCGATCTTCCTCTACCTTTGGGTCGTCTTCGGCCTGCTTTCCATTCACACCAGCATCATCCTGTCGCAGCGTCATTTGGATTACACGGAGCATACGCTTGCGATCGTGAATGCCTTTGTTTTTGCCAAGGTCCTGCTCATCGGAGAGCATTTTCGTGTCGGAACGCGGTTCGATCGCAAGCCCCTCATCTATCCGATCCTTCATAAGTGTTTCGTTTTCACCTTGCTGTTCATCGGTTTCCACGCACTGGAGAGCGTCCTGATAGGCATGTGGCATGGACATACGATCAGCGACAGCCTTCCGCACTTCTTTGGCTGGAATCCGAAAGGCCTCTTGGCGGTGGCTGTCACAGCTTTCATCCTGCTCCTTCCATTCTTCGGTTTCAGAGAGATTGTCCGGGTCATTGGCCACAGGGAGATGCGAGCTCTCCTCTTTGAACGGAGAGCCATCGACCCCAGGCTGACGTAGTTAGGGTGGCTTAGAAGCCACCTGGCGTAAACGAACTCAGTGGCTGGCCGTAGCCTATTCCGCGCCAAGGCCCGTGTTCGAACGCACCAGCAGTTCGTTGAACTTATGTTGCGACGTTGGTTCGTGGCTCAGCAGGGTGCCAAGAATCGCTCCAAGGAAGCCCAAGGGAATGCTAAGAATCCCCGGATTCTCCAGCGGGAACCACGCCTTCGCCTGAATCAGGTGTCGAGCCGCCCCCGTCACCGTCGACGGATCGACGGCCATCAGGCTGGGGCTGACGAGAATGAGGCCGATCGAAGCCAGCAGACCAACCGCGAGGCCGGCCACCGCGCCGGTCGTATTAAAGCGGCGCCAGAAGATGGAAAGCACGATCACCGGCAGGTTGGCGGAAGCGGCCACGGCAAAAGCCAGTGCCACCAGAAATGCCACGTTGGCAGTGGGGCCGAGCAGAATCGCGATCGTAATCGCGATCGCGCCAACCACAAAAGCGGAGACCCGAGCCACGCGGACTTCCTCTCCCGGTTTGCGGTCCACGCCGTGGTGAATCACGTTGGTCCAGAAGTCATGGGCGAAAGAAGTGGACGCGCTGATCGTCAGCCCTGCCACAACCGCGAGTATCGTGGCAAAGGCAATCGCACAGATAAAGGCGAAGAAGATGTCCCCTGCCAGCGCCTGCGCCAGCAGCGGAGCGCTCATATTGGTGCCGCCATGCGTGGCGATAAAGTCGCGGCCAACGATGGTCGCTGCGCCAAAGCCAAGAAAGGTCGTCATAATATAGAAGCCGCCGATCAGCGCCATAGCCCAGACCACGCTGTGCCGCGCCGTCCTGGCATCAGGAACGGTGTAGAAGCGGACCAGGATATGCGGCAGGCCCGCCGTGCCGAAAATGAGCGCCAGACCCAATGAGATAAGGTCCAGCGGGCCATACGGCGGCTTGTAGCGAAGCCCCGGTTGCAGAAAGTCCTTCACCACCAACTGACCTTTGTCGTGATACGTCACGTGCCCGATCGCATCAAAGAACGCCCCGAAGCTGAAGTGAAAATGCGCCATCACCAGAATGCTGAGCAGCAGTGTGCCTGCCATCAGCAGAATCGCCTTGACGATCTGCACCCACGTCGTCGCCAGCATGCCCCCGAAGACTACGTAAACGATCATCAGCACTCCCACACCAATAACCGCCGTGGTGTAGGAGATGCCCGACCCTTTAAGCAGCAGCGCCACCAGCGCTCCCGCGCCGACCATCTGCGCGACCATATAGAAGGTGCTGACGGTCAGCGTGCTTAATGAGGCCATCGCGCGCACCGGCCTGGGCTTTAGGCGATAAGCGAGAACATCGGCCATGGTGTACTTTCCCGCGTTGCGCAGCGGCTCCGCAATCACCAGCAGCACCGTGAGGTAAGCCACCAGCCAGCCAACCGAGAACATGAACCCGTCATACCCCTGAAAAGCAATAATGCCTGCAATTCCCAGAAACGACGCGGCGCTCATGTAATCCCCGGCCACAGCCACGCCATTCTGCCAGCTCTTGATCTGCCGCCCCGCGGCAAAGTAGGCGCTCGCTCCCGCCGACCGCCGGGAAGCCCAGTAGGTAATGGCCAGGGTGATAGCGATGAAAACCAGAAACATCACCAGCGGAGCAGACATGGCCTATTTGTCTCCCTTGGAGTCGTCTGTCTTCTGCGCATTTTCGATAATGTCCTTCGAGATCGCATCGAATCGGTCTCCCGCACGAACGTAGAGGCCGGCAATGGTCCACGCCATAACGAACTGGGAGAGCGCGAACAGATAGGCGAGATTAACGTTTCCCCACACTTTGATGGACATGAATCCCGACGCATAGCCAACCAGAACCGGCAGCATGAAGTAGTAACTCAGAAAGAAAATGAAGGCCGGAATCACGAAGACCTTCTTCAAGGCCATCAGGTCCCTGAACTGGCGGCTAGCCGCCACGCGGTCCCACACGGTCTGGCTGTTCCCGTCTGGCTCGATAGCATTTGGCATAGACATTCCCTCTGTCTTGATCCTCTTGATCGTCGTGGCTGATTTCATTGCTGTTGATTGAGCGCGGTGAACGGGGAGTCTGCGCATCCTACAACGACCACGGAAGAGTTGTATACAACCTCTGATATTTGCCGAAAATAAATCTGAAATGGCCTGATACGCATGCACTCTCGCCTTCACTAAATAGTGTTCAGCATGCACCGACACAAGGAGAGAAATCCCATGGCTACACTCGCAAAATCGCAGCACACAGCATCCGACGGTCACGTTCAGCGCTTCGAAAAAAAACTCCGTCAGGTGAAACAGGCAGTTGCGAACCTTCCCAGCGACGGCTTCCATGAGCAGCTGATCGGAATCATCCACCGGCCTGGTTGGACGACGATCGCGGAAGGGATGTTCTTCGAAACGATCCTCGATTCCATCCTGGCTCAGACGCAGAATCTCGAGCAGCTTCACCAGCAACTCATGAAGGCCGCCGGCGCTGTGGGCGGAGAGTAACCGGAAGCCCGGCCCGTTAGTTTCTCCGGGCGGGACGTCGCTCCAGGACTACTTCCCCTGCCAAGTAGGTGAGAATGCCCGCTGCCACATTCTGCTCCGTTCCTATCAAACACCGGCTATGATAGGTACCGGCAGGGTGCTCGGAAGTTTTGTTGGTCTCACGTTCCTCGGCGCGGCAATCTTAGGGTAGGCTGCCGAAGCTCGATAGGACATGAGCATGAGCACCTTCTCAGAAGCTCCGCATCAAGTCAAAGGCGAGGTGTCCAGTGCTGGATATCGCGGCGAATTGACCGCAACCGGGTCGCCGCGCTTCGGGTTCGACTTTGGCCTGCTTTCCATTCTTCCTCTTCCGCCAACCGTGATCCAGACCAAACTGGCGATCAACACGCCGGGAGACGAATACGAACAGGAAGCCGATCAGGTCTCAGAAAAGGTCATGCGCATGTCGGAACCGCGGCTCCAGCGCAAGTGCGACTGCGAAGAAACCTGCGCAGACTGCCAGAAGGAGCA